>JBGVNF010000142.1:0-2060 GCA_045125245.1 Lachnospiraceae bacterium | reverse complement strand
AATGGCTTTTGGTCGATTCTAATACTGATGAAATTCTCTTTATAGGCAGTAAAGAGAAAATAATGGATGAATATGACCGAAGAAATCAAATTTAGTTCTAAATTAACCGTTGCCTATATGGTAGCGGTTTTTTTCTGTCTTCGAGAGCCAAATGCGAGAGCTTGCGGTTCGCATGACTGTAGCGCACGGAAGGTTGATTTGTTCTTTCGGACGGCGCAACGAGAACATGATTCAGCCCCTTCACGAAGTGAGCCCTTTACTATTATTCGTAGTGCTGGCGCGCCAATGCTGTGCGGTGCGCCAGCACGAAAATTGTTGAGAGTTGTGTGTGTGGTGGGGGCGATATAGGGGGGTACTACGACACCCCCCTATAGAGTTCGTTGTCCATATCGGGGTTTGGTGATGAAAAGTATTGACAAAGTAGTGCTAATTGATTATAATGTGTTTATATTAATTAAAGGAGTGTTAAATATGGCAAAAGTTCAAATTTCTATTGATGACAAGTTGCTCGAAAGAATTGACAGTTATGCTGATGAGAATTTTATCTCTCGCAGTGGGTTAATATCTATGGGTATGTGTGATTATCTCAACAGTAAAGAGACAATGAGACTTATTAAGAATTTAGGTGTTGCAGTTCAAAAGATTGCTGATACTGGAACCGTTGACAAAGAAACAATGCAACAGATAGAGGATTTTGAAAGGTTTTGTAAAATTGTATCTGTTGGAAAATAAAAAAATGCCCTCTCGTTTGGCGACGGTCTGAGGACATTTTTAAATAATTCATCTTGGAGGTTAAGTATAACATATGGCTAGTAATAACGCAAATAGACGGTCTCGTAATTGGTGTGCTGTGGTCTACCCTGATAGTGCGCCTAGCGATTGGAAAGAATACCTTGATAATTTAAATATTAAATGGGCTTGTAGCCCTTTGCATGATAAGGATGTAGACGATGATGGAGAATTAAAAAAAGCTCATTGGCATATTGTATTGTGTTATAGTGGCAATAAATCTTTTGAGCAGGTATGTACTGACTTATCAGAATTAAAGTGTCCTATTCCTCAGATATGTAGGGATGTTCGCAGTTCAGTAAGATACTTTATCCATCGTGATCATCCTCATAAATACCAATACGATAAAAAGGATATTGAATCATTCGGTGGATTTGATATTGGCGATGTATTCAGTTTTTCAAAGTCCGAAAAGTTGGACTTGCTTAAAGAAGTACTCGAATTTATTCGTGACGAGGACATCATCGAGTACTATGAACTTGTTAACTATGCTATGTTTGAGCGTCCCGATGATTGGTTTCCTCTCATCACTGAGGGATATACTATCATGATTAGGGAATATATTAAAAGTAATCGACACCGTACACGTTTCGACCCTTCAACGGGTGAAATATTGGAAAGTAAACTGTCAAAGAAAGAGGATGAACATGGTAAGAATGAGTGTGACTAATTTCCTCGACCTTGCTGAGGATATTAAGAAAGATTTTTTAAACAAAAATTCAGATGAATATGAAATCGCATTAAGAGATATTGACGAAGATTTGTGGCATGCGACTGTCTACAAATTGCCAGGCTTTTCAGTGGTTTCATAAGGGTATTAGGGATAGCCCTAACAAGCGGTTGTGTTCATCATAACCAGTGCTTGCTAAGAAAGAAAATTATTCGAAAGAGGTAAAATATGATTGATGTATATAGTGATGAATTAGCTGAAGCTCTTTTTCATTTTGTTTCTAAAGAAGAACGTTATATTCATTTTTGTAAATGTTGTGAAATTTCTGATTTGTCTATTGCTGAATATGTAGACAAATATTGTAAAAGTGAATTTGAGGAATATTTTATTAATCAAGTCTACCATGATTGTCCTGTGTTTAGAGGTCCTGTTGTAACTATGAAAAAATACTTGGATGATGAATGGCTTTTGGTCGATTCTAATACTGATGAAATTCTCTTTATAGGCAGTAAAGAGAAAATAATGGATGAATATGACCGAAGAAATCAAATTTAGTTCTAAATTAACCGTTGCCTATATGGTAGCGGTTTTTTTCTGTCTT
>JBGVNF010000141.1:0-24469 GCA_045125245.1 Lachnospiraceae bacterium | reverse complement strand
TTTTGCATTTTTTATTTGTCTATTTTCTATACATTCATAAAAAATATCTATTATCTCATCTTCTTCAAATTCATCGTCTATACACAACATTATGTTAAATTCATCATAGCCTATTTGTTCCACATAATATTGAATAATAGCACCATCTGTATTTAAATTAACTATATCAAAGATATTTACAAATAAATATGAGCTTGTATATTCACCATCACTAAAATAGACATAATCATTATTACGGCCTGATGATAGTTCCAATATTTTACCTTTACAACCACATTTACAATTATTATTCCTTATTCTTCCCCTGTCTCCAACATCATATCTAATAAAAGGCATTACTCTATTTTGTAATGAAGTAATAACTATCTTACCTTCCTCATCACTATTCTCTGTACAATCTGAGCTATCACAGGTAACATTTCCATACTCATCGACTATCTCAACAAACACATTATTATTCAATATGTGCATATTACCATTTGGACACTCATACGCAATAGAATTTACTTCATTACATCCATACTGATTAGCCACAACACAACCTAGTACATCCCGTGTCATTTCTCTTATTTCATCCGTAAGAATTTCTCCACTAAATTCCACATACTTCAGTGCCTTAGGTGGCTCTAATCTATGTCTTTTTATGTATCCACAAAAAATCACCGCTGTACTCGGTTGCAAAAGCATCCACTCTGGATTCCATTCCATCATAATATCATACACACGTTTAAGTTCACTTTCCTTAAGTAATGATTTACATACGCCGATTTCATTATTTCTTTTTATATATTCATCACCCTGTTCATTTCCCGTAAAAAAGAAAAACAACCTATTATGTGGATATATCCCGTAAAGTTTTGCTCTTAATATCCATAATTCTGCCATAGACCTTACATAATCTTCATCTCTCCAATATACTTCTAAATACTGCCCCGTTGAACCAGATGTTCTAACTGTCTTTAAATTATTATTTATATAATCTACAAAATATTCAGGCATAATACAATTGCTTTGTTTTTCAATCATGATTTTCCTTTTCATTATTGGCAAATTACTAAATTGTATGCTTTCATTATGCTCTAATTGCATATCGTCAATTAAACTTTCGTATACTGGTAGCTTATCATATATCATCTCAACCTTTTTCATATCAAGTCTATTAACCATTTCCGTCTCATCTCCTCTTTTCATAATTGCAATAGTTCTATTAATACAATAAAATAACGTGAGCTCTTGCAATAAAAATCCTCTTAAGTAGTCTACAAACAATTAGCACATCCACTTAAGAGGATTAAAACCCATACTAATACTCCCCTCAAATTATTTTCTGCAAAGCAATAAATAGTATTCTATTCGACATATTCCATTTTCACTTCGTAATCTCCGTTAGCTTGTTGCTTACAAATTATATATATTTCACACGTTTTAGGTTTACCTTTAAACACACTTAGTCCTTTAAGTGTTCTTCTAACTTCACTAAAGCTTGTATAAATTATTTCATTTTCCTCAGCTTCTTGTCCAAAATATCCATATTCTGATATGCGATAATTTTCTTCTACTTTGCTAATAAATTCTGATACATTTTCCGCATCTACTTTTACTACTACAGTATAAGAACCATCATATTCATTGTTACAAAGTTCATTTTTTTCTTCAATAACTGTATATTCCACCCCTTCAATATCAAATATTTTTTCAATCATTTCTTCTGTTGTTAATACGCTTTTACTTATGAAACAGATAAAAAATACACCAACAGCTATTAATATAATTACACCTAGAAAAATTTTATTCTTCATTTTATCTCCTTGTTTATCAAAAAACCTCTTTACTGTTTAATATGCATTATTACACCATCTACTCTCCATAATACATTGTAACCTCATATTCTCCCGTAATTTTTTGAGAACATACTATCCAAATAACACAAGTCCTCGGTATTATTTTCGCACCTTCAATATTTCTTTTAACCCTAACAGACAGCGAATAATAAATATCTCCTTCACTTAATTTCATATCGTATAAATTTTCCATAAGTTTTCTATCTTCTTCTACATTATGAGAATTACCATATTTTTCATTCAAGCTTGCAATAAACGCTTCTGCATTTTCCTGTTTCATATTCAACACAACAGTATAATAACCACTATATTCTTCTTTGCTAAGTTTATTATGTTCTTCAACAATCGTATATTCGATATCTTTAATATCGAATATTTGGTCTATCATTTCTTCTGATGTCATATTATTTTTTTCTTTACTACATCCAAAACAACAACACCCGATTAACAATACCACCGATATAAATATAATTTTATACTTCATACATCCTCCTACTTATATGATGCAAAATTTTTTTTAGCTTCTATGAATTGTGCCAGCTCGTTAATCATTATTTTTTTACCTATTAAATTAAGGAAAACGTAACTTTTACCTGTTTGTCGACCATATTTAAACACCATCCAGCCATAATTATCCCTTTTATTATTTTCAGACGAGCCTAGCGTACGCCATTTTACAAATTCTTCATTATTTTTGGAATAAAATTCAACCTCATTGATTGCATTTTTTTCAAAGTTAGCATTTGCTGAACCGACCGTTCCATCACTAGCAATAACACATCCTGATATTCTTTTACTAAATGCATATGCGACATTTGTGGTTACATATTCATAATGCCCTGCATTACATCCTAATAAAACTAGTGTATCAACTTTTTTATAATTTAGGTTATTTATCTCATTAATTGTTAACGCATCCTCATCTTTGCTAGATACCACTTGCTTACATAAAATTTCTGGAGTTCCATGTGTATTAATAACCACATAAGATGCCGTTGCCATATTATTCCACATAGTTTCAAGATCGTTCATATTATCAGAAATAGTCCACAAACAGCTTACGGTTTCTCCTCTTTTTTCAAAGTAATCTTCAAAGTCATCTAACATATTATCAGACTCTGTTTTCCATTCTGGTAACGTAAAAATCATCAACTTAACTGCCGTTCCTTCAGGATCAATATACATTATAGGATTATTTTTACAATATGCATACATATTTAAATTTTCCTGATTATATATCATCATATCCACTTGATCAGTACTGATAAACCTAGCCAAATTGGTATCATAATATCTGCTATGCAAATAATACATTTCCATATCTACATCATAATAATAACTTCTATATCTAAACTTATTAAGCTCTGCGACATCTTTATTTCCATCTATCCTTAATATATTTCCCCAGGCATCATATGCATAACTACACACAATATCACCATTGCCATCTACAATCCTTATTATATCATTTAATGCATTTTTTACATAGTAATATTCTTTGCCGTTGTATGTAAATCCAATTACGTTCGCTTCCACATCATACATATATATAATTGTATCGTCACCTGTAATCTCCGCAATATAATCAGTTCCCTCAACACCGTATATTGTATTAACTCCATTCACTGTTTTGCCTACAACTGTACCATTACTATCTAATTTAAATTCTATAGATTTTTCTCCAATCTCTGCCGCTATAAGTCTATCTCCATCCCATTCAAAGACTGCACCATTATAATATGTTAATGGTTTTCCACATTCGTCATATGTAATAGACTGATTATTATATTCAACTAATTGATCTCCATAGTTGCTAGAATATACATAATCATTTGACGACAATAATTTACCTTTAGCATTATTCCTATATTCATATTTTTCAAGTAATTTTATATTACCATACATATCATATGTTATGACACTTATTGTATTATTCACATAATCTATCTCAGAAATTAATCTATTTAACTGATCATACTTATACTCACTTATAAGCTTACCATTTTCTATGACACTAGTGATATTAGCATTGTTATCATATGTATATTCTATAATTGTACCATCGAAATACTTTATTAATTCGGCTTTTGAATGCTCTCCATATACGATATTATTAGTAAACTCATTACCGTTTATATTGATTGTTTCTATTAAACCACTTTCATCACTATAATATTTTGTGTAAACATCCTCAGTTATCAATTTTGATGTGATTTTTTTGCCTATTTCATCATCGTAACTAACTGTATCTATTTGAGTGTACACATCGTCATTTATTTTATATGTAATAACATTCTCTGTCTTGTCATTCTCCTGACTCTTTTTATAATCTATGCTAAATCCAGTATTTGTCTCTACACCTATTAAATTACCATTTTGATCATAACAATATGTCAATACAAATCCATTATCAAATTCATACGTATAGCAATTTCTTTCCGCACTATAATAATAAGAATATCCACCTTTTTGTCCCGTACTCACTACAGTTTCTTTATCTTCAATATTCTCAACTTGATACCCACCATTAGCATATAAAGTCATTTTTCCAGCTTCTGAATATTTATATTTAACCAAAGATTCATCATTAAGGCAAACCTCCAATATCCTGCAGTCATCATCATATACAAACGAATACTTATATCCATTATTATAAATAGCAGTTATATTTTCTCCATCATATTCGTAGTTATTAATTGCTTTCTTATCATCATACGAAACTACTTTACTTGCTAGATTCATTTCATAGTCATAATAATATGATGTTAATATTTCACCCTGTATTTCTAACTTTACCTTATCATTTATAAAATCATATACTTGCTGATTTACATTACCTTCACTATCAATATATGTAATAATTTTATCAAATCTTCCTTTTACAAGCTTTGTTTCATCTTTGAATTTTATATCTTTTTCAGGGTCTCTTACTTTCTTATCTTTTTTATCTTCTATTCCATCAAAATCTGTATCTAAAAGATACGCATCAGAATTTAGTAGAATTTCCCTATAATTTGTTATGCCGTCACCATCGAAATCTTCATTCTTATTATTTCTCTTATTAGGATCTGTATACAAATTATATACTTCTATTCCATCATTGATTCCATCATTATCACTGTCTAACAAATTTGGATTTGAACCCAAATAAAATATCTCTATACCGTCTTCAATTCCATCATTATCTGTATCCTCCGTTATGTAATTTATTTCACCATTATTACCCTTCTCAAGCGAAGTTACATTCGATTCTATTATTTCACCAAAAGCTGTCCTTCCTTCAACAATTACATCTATTTTATTATCAAAATCAAACGCCTCAATTGTTCCCTGATTTCCTTCAAAGTGTCCAATATTCTTAAAAGTTTTCTCATTATCATATCTAACAAAAATACTTCCCTCACTCATAGCAAGATTAGAATCACAATAAACACCGAGATTCCCCTCTTCTATATAAGCATGATATTCCATATATCCTTCATTTCTATAACCCATTATAAAAGATACTAATTGTTCACTATCTTCATTAGGTAGTATGTTGGCATCTGCCGATTTAATATCTACCTTATCAGCTATTATACAACCATTTATTATTGCTTTGTCTGATTCTATCTTTACCTTACCGTTCGGTGCATAAATTATTCCCGAAAAATCAATCTCATTACACTTAATCGTAATATCACCTTTATATGAATATATTATGGCAATTTCATCAGATTTAAGTGACTTTCCTTTAATATCTATTTTTTTCTCAGATGCAAGTATTGCATTATTATTAATAGTTGAAGTATTAATTTTTATATCCTTTTTACTATATACAGGCTTTTCTATCTCTCCATTATTAATTACACCTGTACTATCTTCCACCACATTTTCATCAGATATCAGGTAAAACAAAGCACTAGAATAGTCATCTAATCCCCCTTTAATAACATTGCCTTCAACATTAGTACTCTTTCCCAACGAAAATTTATTTGCTTGTATTGCTAAATAATTTACTTTTTCCCCATTAAAGGCAAAAGCAACAGAAAATTGTGTCATAATTATAGCAATAACAAGCATAACACTCATCAATGCTCTATTTTTTGCATATTTCCCCAATTTATTCATTATATCTTTCTCCTTCACAATTTATTATTATATAAGCTAAATTTACTATATATATAACCACCTCTCATACAATAATATAAATACCTATAATAATTTACCTCATATTTTACATTACCGTACGAATGTTCTCAACATTAAAAATAACCCCTTTTCAATTATCTACTCCCTACCTTAACCATAACTTATTAATTATATACAAACCTCAAACACCAGACACATTTTCAAACATTTTACTTACTGTCTTTTTACAAACTAAACTTTTGAAAACTTTTTTGCTTCTTCTGGAAATTCTGGTTGATGAATTAACCATATGCAAGCTGAATTTGCAGTCTGAATAACCAAACCCATAGCCAATGCGTTAAAACATCCTACAATCCCTTTACTAAGAAATTTCTTAATTCTCATTATCGGCTCACCTCCTCATTTGTTAATGTCACTCCTACGTTATCATTTATTTATCTTTTTGTGTTAATATGTCCGTAATTTGTCGACTTATGTCCATATTCTGCAAAAAAAGACCCCTTACGAGGTCCTTTAGCCATTTATATACTTATATCATATATTGCTTTTTTATATCCATAAAGAAGTCACTATAGTATTGAGAATTCTGTGCCAAATAATTAATAGCTCGCAAAACATCAACTGTAGAATATCTCACATTTAGACGATCTTGTATTTCATTTAGTATCTCTTCATTTATATTCTTAATTACTCCCACCATTCCATAGTCTTTCATTGCTCCTATTATAAGTCTATGCGTCTCTGATAGTTCATCAACATTTAAATCACCGTAAGTTTTTGCATAATACATACTTTTACATTTTTCCAATGATTCAATAACATTTTTACCAAATCTCCAGTTTGAATCTTTTTCCTTTATTTCCATTCCAATACTAACAAGCGGCATAATATAATACTCCAATGTTGAATATATAAATCTCATATAATGATTAACAATTTCTGTACTATCCATTATCCTACCATACTTCTTTTTAAAATAGATAATTCTATCGCTAAAGCTATTTAAAAATACTTTCTGTTCTGCATCTATATATGAATTTTGTAAATATCCTGTAATTAGAAACTTATCAACATCTAATACTCCATTATACTCATTTTTATAAGCTTCATTAGCAATAAAAGGCATATTACTTATGCTTGCAAATTTCTTATCTTTCTTTAGGGCATTAAGAATTTCTCTTAATTTTGTTAGTGAGATTTTATGTGCTCTGAGTAATCCCTGACATAATTCAAAATCGAGATTCTGCTCTTCACTAAATCTCATTATTTTCTCATCGTTTTTACTTTGCTCAATTTCTGCCAATTCTTCCTCATCAGAAATAGCCAACGATATAGTTATTTCATTTTCTATTAATCCCTCCACTTGTACTACAGAATACACATATCCAAGGGGATACTTTCCTAATCTTCCAGCCCTACCAACTGTATTCTTCAACAACAATATGTCTTTCATATCGTTATACTCTGGATGAATAAATAAATTCTTAGTAACTGTATTTATCCCTTCAGAAATTGAATTTGTCCCAAATAGAATTTTATAATCTTCACTTTCATTAAAAAGATTTATCATTCGATTCTGAACATACTTTGGCATCTGCCCATGATGCGTTAGAATCCCTGCCTTTAAAAGCTTCACTACGCTCCATTCTGGATGTATTTCACTTTCAAGCAACGCAACAAACTCTGTAATTTTCTCATCTTCTATCATATTTTTTATTCTTTCATACCCCACATTAATTTGTCTTGGTGAACTACAAAATAGAATTGTTTTTTCTTTTCGTCCCTTATTTATAAGAGAACTATAAAATTCCATATCGTCTAACACAATATAATTTTTATCAACTGCATTAAAATCCGATCTATAAACATAAAAATCATACTTATCAAAACCAATAAGTGTTGCTTTTGGTGTAAGCAAAAATATTTTTTTTGAATTTCTCGATATACTATCTAAAAATGTTTCTGATAATTTATATGCTCTTTGATTTCTAATTGATTCTTGAAGTTTATACGCTTCATCTATCACAAATAAATCTATCTCACCTATGATACTACTACCAAATTCCAAAAATTTTTCTTGAGTACCAATAAAAAATGTTTTTTCCCCCTCTTGTTTACTTTCTATCACAGAGCATTTATCAAAAATGATATACTCTGAGAAATGTTCATTTTCTTTAAAACTTCTCTCTAATTCATATGCCAATGCGTTTGTTGGTACAATATATACTACAGTATTAGGTTTCTTTTGATATATGTATTCTTTTATTAACATAGTTTTTCCAAATGATGTTGGTGCTGATAAAATTACTTTATTCATATTATAAAGACATTTAAGCGCTTCATATTGTGGTGGAGAAAAAAACACTTCTTCCTCTATATGCTCAACTTTTCTTTCAGCATTCTTGTTTAACATTATTGCTTCTGATAAATTAACATCAAACGCATCATTATTAAAATACGGTGTTAAATCATACATTCCAAGCTCTATAATAGACAGTTCCTGTCCTTTATCCAATTTTTCTAACATACTCTTTCGTTTCTTATTATATTTTTCACCATTCATTTGTTTGTCACCTCTACAAACTTTTTAATTTATTTTTTGATGCTTTTATCATTTTACCAATAAGAGCTTTCTTACTGTTTATTGGCAGATGAACTAATATAATCTCGTAGTCACCTTCTACATCTTTATTGTTTAAAGAGCCTCGCACATTATCTTTTAACTGCCCCACAGAAATAGGATATTTATCATAAAAATGTTCATTTAGATACTTACTTACATCTGATTCAGAATGCAAAACAAAACCAGCAAACATAATCTTTTGAGCCATAAATTGCTCTATAGTCAATTCATCATACTCTCCTATCTCTAAATCTTTAATAACTATTTTACATGCTTCTTCATTAGTTTCTAATTTTGCTTGCATACTTTCCAATTTATTTTTTATACTTTTATCAACAAAATCTTTAATTATCTGTTTTATGCCTAAATCAAAATTTTCATAAAATTTCGCCTCTCCTAAAACAATTAAATTCTGTTTCAAATTATACATACACGCATCTACCCCCGTATGAGAATCTGTTAAAGTTTCTCCCACATCAATAATTCCCCTAGCAAGTTGATAACCATAGATATCTCTAAAAATCAATCCTAATATACCCTCTGCAAGAAACGAATAAAAAGACTTATTAGTTTGCATGTTTTTTTCTATAAAACTATCCATATCTGTTATTTCGCATTTCGGTATAAATCTACGATATATATGTTGCTTTTTTCTACGATTTAAATTGTTTTCAGCAAAAATATACTTTAAATTTTCGTCCTCAAGCACAATATTTGGTAATACCTTCTCTATCTCTTTAGGTTCAAAAATAATGTTATTAATACATATTGAACCATATATAGTTTTGCACTCACTCTTAGAAATTTTATGCTTATAATTAAACATCCCAGCTCACCTCCTACGAGTAACTCATATTTGTAACTTAAGTATAACTTTTCAATACCTAATATATGTTATTTTATTATTTAAGTTTTTCATATTCTTCCATAGCATACCCATCTGTCATCCCTGCAATATAATCAGTTATTGCCCTTATTAATATTCTCCTCTTCTCAAATATTACAATATGAGGTTCATTGCGCATATTATTTTTATTTTCTAGGTAATCTAAAATAAGAGACTCCTCAAGTTCGACCGATGTCATCTCTTCAATCTCACGATTTACCAACTCTATACTTGCATCACTCAAATATATCGCACTATTCGACACTTCTCTATTGGGATGATTCAATGTCTCAAGAAAAATCTTATGTACGGTTCCAGAATGTAATAATCTTGGGTTTTTATAGTATTTTTCAAATAGTTTTTGTACTATCATACTTGCATTATAATCCGCTCGTGCCACTTCATAATTACAAATAACCTTTTTTTGTACAACTTTTTCCAAATAATCATTTACCCTCTTCACATCTGATGGAAAACACACCAACATTTTATTATTATCTAACGATATTCTGCCCAACTCTTCATTTTTTGTAACATTCATTAATGAATACTCTATTGTTTTTTGAATAAAATAATTAATAATTACCGTTACTATTCTTGATATTTTCAGATCCTTATTATCTACCACAAGACGTTCCAAAGAATTAATTTCTTTAATCTCTTTATCTATTCTATTAAATAATTCTTTACATTTATCTATTCTTAATCTATCCATAAACTCATCAATAGTCATCACTCCAGATGTAAGAGCATCATCCACATCATGGCCTCTCTGCGCAATTTCGTCCGCAATAGTAACAACTTGTCCCTCTAAACTTGAACAAACTTGTAACTTATCATTATTTACGTGTATTAATTCTCTATATTTTTCAGACAAAAAATCTTCCAACGCAATTTCATCTGGTTTCAACTTTGTATGCTTTAAAACTCCCTCAACAACTTGGACACTCACATTTAATCCCGAAAATTCTTTGTACTTTTCTTCTATTTCTGTTAATATCTTTGCACTTTGATAATTATGCTTAAATCCACCATAACATCTTTTTTCAAACATACCCTTTGTTGCTTTTATTCCCACATCTATTTTTCCACATAAAATTTCATCAAGTGTTCTTTCTCCTTGGTGCCCAAACGGCGTATGACCTAAATCATGACCTAACGCAATTGCTTCTGTTAAATCTAAATTTAGTCTAAGTGCATATGCAATAGCTTTTGCTATTTGATTTACCTCTAATGAATGTGTCATTCTAGTTCTATAATAATCACCTTTCTCTGAACCAAATATTTGAGCTTTATCCACCAATCGTCTAAACGCTTTACAATTTACAACCCTTTCCCTATCTCTTTGAAATTCCGTTCTATACTTTCCTGTATTATCACTTTGGTATACTCTCAAGGACTGTTCATCTTTTTGTGCTAACGGACACAATTCATAAACTACTTCTTCTTTTACTTCCTTATTGATACTAACATTTGATATTTTTCTTTTTGATGCAATTATTCTTTCTCTAAGTTCTTGGTATAAACTTTCCATGTCACTCATAATAACATATTGACCGTACCCAAAATCAGCATCTACATCTAAATCTATCTTATCAATAATGCTTTGAATAACTTTTTCATGACGCGATTTAATCAAATGTATATACATATTGTATTCAATACTATTATTATTATTTATCCTCGCTTCATCTCCTATAAATACATCTTTTATCTCTTTTAGATCAAGATTTTCATAAGTTATCATTATGACAATTCCATGCTTTCCAAATTTATCCTTTAACCCTATTAATGCTTGTTCATTTAATGTTCCATCTACAGAGTTGTAATATCCTTTTTTTCCACTTTTATAGCTTTCTTCTGCATAGAAATGAATTTTATTAGTATTGTCACCGTTTTTAATAATCAAGACACTAGCCATATATAACCCTCCACTTTCTTATCTTCAATAATAATTCACAGTTACTGTTTATATTAATATCTACATTATCACTTATTCATTTTTCCGTGTTAATATGTCCGTAATTTGTCGAGTTATGTCCATTTTTTGTAAAAAAAGAACCTCTTTCGAGATTCTTTTCACACCTTTACTCTATTTTATTGGTAACATTAACACTGATATAAACATATCATCCTCAGTATAATAACTAAAACAACCATTATATTTTTCTGCTGTCTTCTGTACACTTAATAAACCGATTCCATGTATTCCTTCATCTATCTTATTAGATATTACTCTTTCATTAACCATTTTTATTTCACCAGAAAATTTATTTTCCACTTTTATTAAACACATTTCGCCCTCTTTATGCATAAATATTCTTGTCTTTATCAATGGGTTGTCTACCTTTTCTGATGCCTCTATGGCATTATCAAACAAATTTCCTATCATAGACACAAAATCAATATCACTTATCTGCTTTAGCCTACAACCTGGTTCAACATATATATCAAAATCAATTTTTTTCTTTTCTGCCTCCAACCTATACTCTGATAATATAGTATTCAATAACTTATGATTGCTATATTCATACATATTCTTTCTTGACATTTTACCTGTTAACTGCTCTATTACTTCCCGAATTTCTTCATTTTTATCTTCTGCAGCCAGTTGTTCTATTACCTTTAATGAATGTGATATATTATGAACCGTTTCATTATATGTTTCATTCATTTCCGTAATTTTTGATAATCTCTCTATCTCATTATTTTTATATACTAATTCCATTTGTTGTCTTACCGCCTCAGCAGTCTTTTCTGTATACCTTTGAAATGAATAGAACAGTATCATATTAGCTAATATCATAGCTATAAAAAAGACTGTCATCACCACTCTAACTAAAGGGTGACCCTTTATATCAATACCAGAATAAAACAGCGTCAACATCATTCCCACTGTAATTATAGGAACTGATAAATATGTAAAAAACAATTTATCAGTCATTCTACTCTTTGATTTCTTTGAATGCTGCTTTAATAATATAAATACTATAAAGTTACAAAACTTTACGAACAACGCCTGCCATCCATAATCCGAAACTGGTATCACTCCTGTGCTGGACACCATATCATATGTAGTGTGTGACAATATTGCATATAAAAATTCAACACCTATCATTACTACATATGCCAATATATAATATCCTATTCTAACATTGAATCTACAATCAAATAATACTGTTACAAACAGCCATAGCAATATAACTACCAGAGGCAAATTAGTATTTACGTTACCCAATATATTGATTAGAAACAATAATACACAAGTAATAATACATACATATTTTACTAAATTCTTCTTGATTTTAATTTCAAAAAAGTTATTAAAATAATCATATAACAAAAAGAC
Organism: Lachnospiraceae bacterium; assembly: GCA_045125245.1. Lineage (GTDB taxonomy): Bacteria > Bacillota > Clostridia > Lachnospirales > Lachnospiraceae > SVEL01. The sequence continues at coordinate 11,639 of JBGVNF010000141.1, read as the reverse complement.
TTCTATTATACATATAAATAATACAATGCCCTTATCAAACCATGCCATATCAATTTTCCTCCCTAGTATTTATTTGCAAATCGCCTTGCAAACGCCTCCTTAAAACTCTTCTGATAAGACCTAGCTATACTTAAAATCTGTCCGTCATCAAGTACTATATCTTTAACACCGATTTTTACAATATGATCCATATTCACAATGCATGCGCTCTGTATCATTGCAAATCCGTATTTTTCCATCTCACTTAATAATTCTTCAGGCTTCCTTTTCATCAACATTCGTTCTTCTATGACACTATCTCTCTTTTGAGAACACAATATAATTTCACTTCCTCTTTTAGCTGATTGTATATACAAAATATCCTTAGTTTTAATTTTTCTTTCTGTACGTTTATAATGAGCCATAATATAAGGTTCATCACTAATTCTTTCTACTTCATTTAATATTTCTCTTAAAATATATATAAATTCTTCTTCCGAACAGCTTTTATCAATATACCTAAAAGGTGTTGCTTTAAAAGACTCTATAGTAGGTTGTCTAACACCTGAACAGAAAGCGAGTACCGATTCAGGAAAATACTTTCTGAATATTCTTGCAGTCTCGTCACCATCAAGTCTTCCTAATTGCATATCTAATATTAGCAAATCAAAATGCACCGTTCCTTCTAGATTCATTATTAATTCCTCACCAGAATAATACTCATATATATTTAATTGATAATTTTTATCTTCGCTAGCGGACAATATCATTCTTTTTAAATACTGGATAAATATTTTGTCATCATCGCAAATTGCTATATTATACATAGCATTTCACCTCCTCTGTATGACAAAACATTATACCATATATTACCACTTTATTCCACCCACTCTAAGGTTCATTTTGCTCTACATTTTGTAGCAAATAGTTCTACTATGAGTAATACAGACTGCATCACATATGCGTATGTTATAACATATATATATTTATTTTTACCGAATAATAACAACAAACAAATACCTATACAGTGAATGAATTGAATCAATATTATTCTTTTTTTATATACCTTTTTTTCTTTACTACTTATTGGTTTTGTCTGCGTTCCAACTGGGGCACAAATACCTACAAATATTATACCAATTATAAATATTAATACCATAATAATAGATCTAGAATATATTATTTCATAACTTAGTGTTACGCAAAGCAATATTAGCATTAAATTAGAATATATCGTACATTTCCACAGTTTATCAGCATGCCATCCACCACAAAAACTTCGCAACGGAACATACAACAACAAAAATATCAGAAGCTCTCCTAATCTATTTGTGACTAGCCCTATCACTACTGCAATCACTATATTTAAAAATAATTCATATAGCAATAGATATCCATATTTGTATATCTTTATATCTTGCTCTAATATAGTACCTTTTTCTACCTGCACATCAATAATCTTATCTATGAATCCATCTACCATATAATCTCTTCCTTATATTTTTTCTTAATCATAGATAAAAATTAGTTTTCTGTGTTAATATGTCCGTATTTTGTCGACTTGTGTCCGTATTTTGCAAAAAACTGCTGCTAGTATCTCCGCCAGCAGCAGTTTCTAATATATTCTTTAATACATATTTTTACCATTCTTTTTCACCCTATACCAATATGAATACAACTTTTCAAACCCCAATTTCTCGTACAAACTAACCGCAATACCATTTGTCTGTATCACCTGAAGATAAGCCGTATGCCCACCAATTTCCTTTGCCTTCGCCAGTAGTGATTCACACAACCTGCGACCATAGCCATTTCCACGATACATCTCGTCCACTATCACATTGGCAATATACACATATCCATTTTCAATTACCACAGAAACACATGCTACATTTGTTCCATCCATTTTTATAATACAGTACAATGTGTCATTCTAAATCATATTACGTATCTTTATTAATGTATCTCGCGTACTTTGGTTTGTGTACTTCTCAAGGGTAAAATATGTTTCTAACCATTCATCAGTAACTTTTTCTGTAATAATACAATCACCTAATGTAAACTGCTTCTCCGTCATATCCAGAATCATTACATCTGTTGGTGTTACCACATCATATCCTCTATCATCCAACATGCCATCTAGCATTTTTGCATTTTCATCAGTTACCTTAAAAATACATGATAAATTATTTTCAAAATATCGTTTCTCACATTCTTCTATCTTTTCTCTTAAATCAATTGTTGACGGATATATTGCATTCACTGAGTTTGCTCTAGATGAGTATCCATTTGCAAACCGTAAAACCCAACCATCATAATACTGCGTCTGCAAAGATGGATGCGCATTAAATGATAATTCCTCTATATATCGGATTGAAGTTTTTTCATGTTTATCCCTTCTTCCACCTTTGGAATGTTTTTATTGGCACTACTGACATTCATATATATGATTTGTCATTAACGTAGAAAAACCTCCCCTGTACTTTGACCGGTTAGGGAAGGTTTTTCATTCCTATTCTTGTCAACCACTCTGTGGCGATTGCTTTTTTTAATTATAACATATATTTTATCAATTACAACTACTAATTTTTACCTTATCTCTCCAACTTTTCCCTCAATATCTCATTGACTTTTCCAGGATCACCCTTGCCCCTCATCTTCTTCATAACCTGTCCCACCAGATATCCAAATGCTCTATCCTTGCCACTATAATAATCTTCTACCACATTGGCACATTCTGCTAGCACCTCCACCACTGCTGCCTCTATGGCACCAGTGTCAGACACCATCATAAGTCCATGCTCCTTCATAAATTCAAGTGGCTCTACATTTGTTCTAAACACCTCTTCAAATACTACCTTAGCATTTCCTAGATTTATCTTTCCCTCTGACACCACATTTATGATATCCGCAAGATACTTAGGTGTAAATCTTAAATCCTCTGGCTCCTTCTGTTCATCTTTAAGTAATCTAAATACCTCTCCTATAAACCAGTTTGAGGCCTTCTTAGGATTACCACAAAGACCAGCTACTTCCTCAAAATACTCAGCGATTATTTTACTTTCCGTGAGTAACCTTGCGTCATATTCTGGCAACTCATAATCCTTTATATATCTTTCCTTCTTCTCATCTGCAAACTCTGGCTGTGCCTCTTTTATATTATTTATAAGACTATCCTCAAGTGCTAATTCCACTAGGTCTGGCTCTGGGAAATATCTATAATCCTTAGCCTCCTCCTTAGAACGCATAGAGTAGGATTCCATCTTAATGTCATCCCATCTTCTAGTTTCTAATATAACCTCTTCACCGTTTTCAAGAAGCTTTATCTGTCTCTTCGCTTCATTCTCTATAGCATTTGTAATTGCCCTAAATGAATTAAGATTTTTCATCTCTGTTCTAGTGCCATATCTTTTACTTCCACACTTTCGTACAGAAAGATTTACATCCACTCGCATAGAACCTTCCTGTAATTTACAGTCCGAAATTCCCAAATACTGACATATCATTTTAAGCTTCTCTAGATACGCTATAACTTCCTTTGCGTTTCTCATATCAGGCTCTGACACCACCTCTATAAGAGGCACACCACTTCTATTATAATCCACATAAGACAAATTTTCCTGCTCATCATGTATAAGCTTTCCCGCATCCTCTTCCATATGCATCTCATGAATTCCAATAGTCTTTTCACCATCTTCAGTTTCTATAACCATCTTTCCATTTACACATATTGGTGCATAAAGCTGTGATATCTGATAGTTCTGTGGATTGTCCGGATAAAAATAGTTCTTTCTATCAAACCTACAATGCTTATTAATTTCACAATTCGTAGCACATCCTAAAGCAATAGCATATTCCACAACTTTTTTATTTAATACAGGCAATGCACCTGGCATACCCGTACATACAGGGCAAGTATGAGCATTTACTGCACCGCCAAAGCTTGTATCACAGCTACAAAAGATTTTTGTTTTAGTAGCTAATTCTATATGTACCTCTAGGCCGATGACCGTCTCATATTTTTCTAAATCTACCATAGTTTTCTTCGTTACATCCCTTTTCATCTCGATTTCATTGCCACTCATCTACTCACCCTCCCCTCTTAGTATTTCATAAGTTGCTGCCATATTCATAAGCTTATAATCATCAAATGCTTTTCCTATAAACTGCACGCCGGTAGGCATATTCTCTTTTAAACCCTTTCCGCAAGGCACACTTATAGCAGGTAATCCGCATAAATTTGCTGCTATGGTATATACGTCTGACATATACATTTTAAGCGTATCCTCCACACCACCATTAAGCTTCGGCGCAGTAGTTGGCGCCACTGGAGCAAGTATCATATCATACTTCTCTAAGGACTCATCCCATTCCTTCTTTATAAGATTACGCACCTTAAGCGCCTTAAGATAATAATCATCATAATATCCCTCACTGAGGACAAATGTTCCTAGTAATATTCTTCTCTTTACCTCTTCCCCAAATCCTAAAGTTCTACTCTTCTTATACATTTCATCAAGACTTGAATACCCATGCACTCTATAACCATACTTCACACCATCAAATCTCTCAAGATTAGAACTAGCCTCACCACTGGCCATAACATAATATGTTGGCACCACATAGTCTGAAAGCTTCAAAGAAAAATATTCTACAATTGCACCAGCTCTTTTTAACACCTCTGCCACATTAAGAACTTTTATTCTTAATTCCTCATCTATACCTTCCTTAAAATATTCTTCTGGTATACCGATTATTTTTCCCTTAAAAGTTTGATTAGCATTTACTACATTTTCTTTATCTTCTGCTTCTATATTATCCACATTATACTTTATATCTATATTATGATTTCCACATACATTATCGAAGTTTTCCTCTTTTATCTTATCACTGTGTATAATTTCATCCAGTGAAATACTTGTGCTATCCTTACAATCACGACCCTGAATAATATTAAAAAGAGCTATGACATCCTCCACATTTCTTCCCATAGGTCCTATCTGATCTAACGAAGATGCAAATGCCACCAAACCATATCTAGACACACTTCCATAGCTTGGCTTAAATCCCACAACTCCACAATGAGACGCTGGCTGTCTTACAGACCCACCAGTATCTGAACCCAACGCTAATGGCACCATACGTGCTGCCACAGCTGCCGCAGAACCTCCTGAAGAACCTCCTGATACACATTCTGTATTCATTGGATTTCTTGTCGCACCAAAAGCAGAGTGCTCCGTTGTGCACCCAAACGCAAACTCATCCATATTTGTTTTTCCTATAATTATAAGTCCTGCTTCTTCAAGCTTTTCTACTACAAATGCATTGTAAGTAGGCACAAAATTTTCTAACATCTTAGAAGCACAAGTAGTCCTTAACCCCTTTGTACATATATTATCTTTAATAGCAATAGGCACACCTACAAGCTTACCTGTGTATTTTCCACTTTCAATACCTGCTTGCACCTCTTCTACTCGCTTATATAAACACTCTTTATCAATAGTTATAAAAGCATTAATATCCTTATCTTTTTCTTCTATTGCACTTATATACGCATCTATAGCATCCCTTACACTTATCATACCTGACTGTATATTTTTAGAAAGCTCCAATGCACTCATACTTAAAATATCCATCTTAACCTCCTAAACCGTCTTTGGAACCACAAACATATTGTCTTTAGTCACAGGACCATTTGCAATAGTTTTATTTACAGCCTCTTCACCCTTACCATCTTCCCCGATTTCATCTTCCAGAATTTCATCTTCTCTTAGCACATTGCTTATAGATAGCACATTTACAAGTGGCTCTACACCATCAGTATCAACCTCATTAAGCTTACTAACATATTCTAAAATTTTATCCATCTCATTCATTGCCTGCACTCGTTCTTCCTCTGTAAGAGAAAGCTTGGATAAATTCTCTATTCTATTCATCATATTGTTATCAATCTTTTTATTTTCCATAAAATAATTGCCCTCATATTCCTACAAAATTTTATATAAACATTATAACATAATTTACATTTATTCACAGTACTATTAGCGTTGACTATATAACGAAATTTATGTATAATTTTTGTATATCAAGGAGGTATTTTTATGCCAACAATTAAATCGAGCGCAGAACTTAGAAACAATTACAATGAAATATCATCATTTTGCCACACCTATTCAGAACCTATATTTATTACAAAAAATGGTAAAGGTGACCTAGCTGTTATGAGTATAGAAACTTATGAGCGTATGGTAAATTCCTTTGAATTATATGGACAAATTAAAGAAGGACTTGATGATATCACAAATAATAATACTCGTCCATTTTCTGAGGCAATGACAAATTTAAGAAATAGAAAACGTAATTCATGAGTTATACTATTCACATCACAGCTACCGCCGAACGAGATATAATAAATGCCTCAGATTATATTGAACTCGTCCTTAAAAATCCTAAGGCAGCTGACGACTTACTGGATGAAATAGAATTAAAAATTAATTCCTTAACTAATTTTCCTGAGAAATCTAAATTAGTCGATGATCCAGTTCTTGCTTCATGGGGAATTAGATTTATAATAATAAATAATTATCTTGCATTTTATATTATTTCTGAAGAAGATAAAAAAGTATTTATTGTAAGATTCTTATATCAAAAAAGTAATTGGGCAACTATATTACAGCAAGGTGTTTCTCTTATATAAGTTTATAAACAATGAAAATATAGTATTTTTTATTTTAATAATTTAATCATAGAAAGAGACCGCGATGTTTCGTCAGTCTCTTTCCACTCCTTCTGATTCTATATAGTTTGCAAATAGTTTGTTTTCTACTTAATGCTAATCAATATAATATGCCCATAAACTAAATCCTAAATTTTCACTATCTATATCTACACAAAACTGTATTGTTCTACCTGTTTCGTTTAGTATAGTATATGAGTCAAAATTTATGGTATCATACTTAACTGCACGTACCCAACCTGAATCTGAAATGTCTGTCACTGTAGTTTCTATCTCCTTACCTGTAAGAAATTGAGTTAAAGCATCCGTAACTCTATACTTTGCCGCTGAATAACCCAAATGAGGATCTGTATGTGTTTCACATCCTTCATCTTTGATTTGATCATACATCTTTTTAAGTGATAATAATTCTAATTCTTCACCAGGTTTTAAAATAATATTATCAAAACATTCTGATGCAACCTGTTGAAATTTTTCAGGTGTACATTTTACACTGTCATGCCCTATATCTCCCAATGGTGATGTATCTAAATAAAAACCACTAAACGACACTTGCGTATAGCTTGCACCTGATGCTGTAAGTCTCATAATGTCATCTTTACTACCAAGTCCCACAATATTTACACTTATATTTTTGAAAGGAGCTTCTCCATCACTTACACGATGTCTTATTAATAAGTCAGTTATGGTACACTCTTTTTCAAACGTCACAGTCCTTCCGTTTAATCCTGTACAACCGTTAAAACTATTAGCACCTAAATTATCAACTACAAGTTTTGTAAAAACAATATCCTCATTAAGGCCTGTACACTCAAAAAATGCCTTTGAACCAATTTCATACACACTACTAAAATCAAGACTTTTTAGTGATTTACATTCAGCAAATGCTTCATCTGAAATTTTGCTTATATTGCCTAAATTAATGTCTTTTAATGAAGAACATTTTTTAAATGCCTTTTTATTTATAGTGACAATTGTATCCGAAAGAATAACCTTTTCCAAAGACTGCTTTCCTTCAAGCCAATTATCAACTACCTTCAACCCTTTTGGAAATTCTACTTCTTTAACATTACTACACTTCTCTAATAATTTGTATGTATTCGCTGAAACATTTTCATAGAATGATACTCTTTCAATAACTGTATTTTCATTTATGCCACCGCTTCCACTCTCCACAGTAGCAAATTTTACATCTTTATAATCCATAGTAAATTTATGTAAATCCACAACTTTATATCCATCTATTTCTTCTGGAAAAATAAGTTTTTCACCGGATTCTGGCGATATGTTTGTAATTATAGCCGAATCCTCCTCTACAATATACGAAAACGTAATCCCCATATACTCTGACTTATTTGTAGGAATACTTTCTGTTGTTTTACCAACATTTTGTGAATCCGATATTTTTTCGTCTCTATTATTTCCACATCCACCCATACATCCAATGCCTAATATGACACATGCAAAAATAAAAGCTATATTTTTCTTTTTCATACCTAAAACCATATAACTTTATATGTTAGTTATATTTTCCTTTCTTTAATTTATTGTGCACACAAAACTATAATACTTTTCTATAATACTATAAATTGCACCGGAATGCAATTTATTTTTTTTAAATGACATATCCTACATACAGAGAGGTGATTGTATGAAAGATTTTAATAGTATTGACCGCATTATACAAGTACACGATATTAACATAGGTCAACACATTGCAAAAATCCGTAAAAAAAACGGATTTAAGCAAACTGAAATGGTTGCAAAACTTCAAGTACTTGGTATTGATATTTCTATTTACTCTTATAATAGAGTAGAAAAAGGCACACAAAATCCAACTGTGTCTCTTTTGTATGCATGTTGCAATGTCTTTGATTGTGATATGAATGAAATTTTCAATTTTAATAAATCCAATTCTTAATCTATACTATTTTCAAACATTACATTAAATTTTAACATACTTAAGCTATATTTTATTGCAAAAAAAGACTGACATCATTGTGTCAATCTCTTTTTTATATAACTATACTATTATTTTACAACATCCTTACTTCGCCAACGAATAAAGCGCCTTATATATTCCATTCATCTCTATAAGCTTCTCATGAGTACCCTGCTCCTCTATACCGTTCTCAGTGAGCACAAGTATTCGCTTAGCATTTCTTATAGTTGAAAGTCTATGTGCTATAACAAAAGTTGTTCTATTCTTAGCTAGCTTCTCTAATGACTCCTGCACTACCCTCTCGCTCTCATTATCAAGAGCCGATGTCGCCTCATCAAATATAAGAATTGGCGGATTCTTTAAAAATACTCTAGCGATAGACAATCTCTGCTTCTGTCCACCAGAGAGCTTAACACCTCTTTGACCAATATAAGTGTCATATCCATCTGGAAGTCCCATAATAAAATCATGAGCATTGGCACTTTTCGCAGCCTCTATTATCTCTTCATCAGTAGCATCAGGCTTACCATATCTTATATTCTCCTTCACACTTCCAACAAACAAATAAACATCCTGCTGTACCACACCAATATTCTGTCTTAAGCATTTAAGCTTAATGTCTCTTATATCGGTATCATCTACTTTAATACTTCCTTCACTTACCTCATAGAATCTAGGAATAAGGCTACAAAGAGTTGTCTTACCAGCTCCCGAAGAACCAACTAGCGCCACATACTCTCCCTTATCCACCTTAAGATTAACATTAGTCAATACATTCTCAAGATCCGCTTCATATTTAAAGCTCACATTCTCAAATGAAACTCTTCCCTCTACCTTCTTTATATCGATAGCATTCTCACTATCCTTAATCTCAGGCTCTATAGCCATAATATCAAGAAATCTCTCATATCCAGTCATACCATTCTGGAACTGCTCTGCAAAGTTAATCAAAGTTTTAACAGGCTCTGTAAAATTACTTATATAAAGTAAAAATGTCAAAAGGTCTGTTGTCTTTAAAGAACCATCATTCAATAAAATCGCACCTGTCACCATAACAATAACTGTAATCATAGTCACAAACGCTCCAAGCCCCGAATGATATCTACCCATATATAAGTAACTATCCTTCTTGCTGGCCAAAAATCTATCATTTCCTTCTATGAATTTCTGTTGCTCTATATCCTCATTTGCAAAAGATTTTACAACTCTTATACCTGATAAATTATCCTCAATACCAGCATTAATATCAGCTACCTTTGCTCGATTATTCTTAAACGCACGCTTCATCTTTCTATTGAGAGTATACGCATACACTATCATTATAGGAATAATTGCAAATGCTGCTAGAGCTAGCTTAACATTTATCATCATAAGAACTACAAATGAACCGATAAGCTTGATAGTTGAGATAACGATTTCCTCTGGTCCATGATGAAGAAGTTCTGTAATGTTAAACAAATCATTTGTAATTCGACTCATTAACTGACCAACCTTCTGATTATCATAAAAAGAGAAAGACAGCTTCTGGAAATGACCAAATATCTCATTTCGCATATCATACTCAATCTTCGCACCCATTACATGACCATAATTGGCTATATAATAATTGCTATAGCACTGAATAAGAACTAATACAACCATTATCACTGCACATATAGCGACGCCTTCTAGCATAACATTTCTTGGCTCATACACAAGAGTGCCTGTCACATATCTAATTATAAGCGGCAATATAAGCGTCGTAACTGCACCTAAAAATGCAAAAAACATATCGGCAAAGAAAACCTTCTTATAAGGTTTATAGTAGCCTATAAGGCGCTTCCATTTGTTAGGGTACTTCCCTATTGTAGAATTATTATTTTCCATATTTTTATTCGGCATAAATATTACCTCATTTAACTTGTTATTTTATATATGTTATATAATACCCCTATTCTATTTATTTTTCAATCGATACAAATCAGTAATAAAAAAAGAACAGATTTCTCTGTTCTTGACATAAAAAGTGCCTGGTTCCGGAATCGAACCAGAGACACGAGGATTTTCAGTCCTCTGCTCTACCAACTGAGCTAACCAGGCATTTAGTAAGTATAAAACTTACGAGTTGCGGGGGCCGGATTTGAACCAACGACCTTCGGGTTATGAGCCCGACGAGCTTCCAGACTGCTCCACCCCGCGATATTTAATTTAAGCAATTAGATTTCTCTAATTGAATGGGCAGTGGTGGATTCGAACCACCGAAGCAAGTTGCAGCAGATTTACAGTCTGTCCCCTTTGGCCACTCGGGAAACTACCCATATACCTCAAGGTTTCCCTTGAAGCCGATGATCGGACTCGAACCGATAACCTGCTGATTACAAATCAGCTGCTCTGCCAATTGAGCCACATCGGCGTATTTACTTTTGCAGCTGATTTGTAATCAGTCTGCTCTGCCTACAATTAACTCGCTTCGCTCCTTAATTGTCACGAATTGAGCCACATCGGCATTTTATCTTGTTTTCACAAGAAGTGGGACCTACAGGGCTCGAACCTGTGACCCTCTGCTTGTAAGGCAGATGCTCTCCCAGCTGAGCTAAGATCCCGTAAAAAAATATGACCTTGAAACTTACACTTGTTCCAAAGTTCTCTGGGTTAACACCTTAGTGTTAAACGACCCGGATGGGGTTCGAACCCACGACCTCCGCCGTGACAGGGCGGCGCTCTAACCAGCTGAGCCACCAGGCCTAATCAAATCACAGTTGCAAAGCAACTTTGATTATATTAAAGGATTTATACCTTCAAAACTTCACACAAAATTTATCCATTTAAGACTTCCGAACAGTTTTCCTTTTGGAATAACTCTCGAACAAACCTACCTTAATGGTCAAGCCCTCGACCTATTAGTATTAGTCAGCTACACATGTTACCATGCTTCCACCTCTAACCTATCAACCTTGTCGTCTTCAAGGGGTCTTACTAGCTTTTGCTATGAGATATCTCATC
>JBGVNF010000140.1:0-2216 GCA_045125245.1 Lachnospiraceae bacterium | reverse complement strand
CCCAAGTCGTTATGTATGGATTTTCAATACCTATCCTTCGGAGTAAAGATTATTGAAGATCGGTCATGTACAAGACGACTTTTAAATTTATGGCATAGCAAACAAGCCTCATTGCTGAGACTATTTTTTAAAATATAGAAGCTCACTTTTTAAATCCGTAGTGGCATATGCAGTTGTGGTTTTCCAAGATGACCACCGCAGCACTTGCATACGGATATTTTTATGCCGTATAAGGTTTCTATGATTTGTGGTGCATCCATATCTTTAAGTATGGATATGTATTTTCTACATCCAAGAAGGTTGCGGCATAAGGTAAGATGCTTGTTTTTGCTACGGGTACATAGTAATCCGTAATGCCTGATTCTAACAAATCTTTTTGGTGGTACGTGCATAAGAAATCTTTTTACAAACTCTACACCAGAGATGGTTAGCTCCTTCCATTTACCTTTTTCCCGGTAGTCTTTGACATAATAGGTAACGTTATCTTCATCCATGCGAATGATACGGTGGTTGCTGATAGCGATACGGTGGGTGTACTTACCGAGATAATTAATGACAGACTGTGCACCATTGAAGGTTTTCTTGCAATGGGGTACCCAGTCTTTGTCATAGCAGATGTTAAGAAGCTCTTTGAAGGAGTAGCTGTTGCGATACTTTTCACTAGAACCATGAAATTCCAGCTTGTTATCCTTGTATAGAGATTTAAGTTCAGCCATATATTTGCCACGAAATACCCTGGACAACACTTTTACAGGCAAGAAGAATTCTTCACCTTTGTCACGCCATCTGTTGTTTGGCGAAAGACCACCACCAAGAAGAATGACATGGATATGTGGATGGTAGTTCATTTCAGAACCCCAGGTGTGAAGGACACAGATATATCCAACTTTAGCACCAAGATGTTTGTTGTCGGAAGTGAGTTCGATTATGGTGGCTGATACAGTGTGATACAGTGCATCATATAATAACTGCTGGTTGCTATAGATGATTGGATTTAATTCTTGAGGAACAGTAAATACTACATGAAAGTATGGAGCATCCAGTACATCCTCGCGACGCTTATCAATCCACTTTTCTTTAGGTAGAGCCTGACACATAGGACAACATCTGTTACGACAGGAATTGTAATGAACCTCAAGCTGACCACAATCCTCACATATGCTGACATTGGTACCATAAGCTCCTGTCTTGCAGTTGATGATGCAATGGGCAACCTTGGCCTGTTGCGAAGATGGGGAGTAGTGTTCAAGGTATCGAGGATAAAATCGATGAAATATATCCTGTACAGTAGGTTTAGTCATTAAGGTCACCTACTTCCCTGTCAAAAGGACTGGTAATGCCAAGAACAGTCTTATTACTTAGATGTAGATATACTTCAGTGGATTTTGGGTCACGATGTCCCAGTAATGTCTGAATGTAACGGAATTCTACACCGTTTTCCAACAGATGTGTTGCAAAAGCATGGCGTAAGGTGTGTGGTGAGATACGTTTGGTAAATCCGGCTTTTTTGCATGTATCTCTGAGATACTGCTGGACAGCAGATTGGGTGATGCGGTTATGAGGCTTGTTCTTTTGAATAAATAAAGCGCCCATAGGTTTATTATAAGCAAACCAGTATTCGGTAAGTATATCCAGAGACTTTTGAGAAAGTATGGTGTACCTGTCAATGCGTGATTTAGACTTTCGTACATGGACAGTCATATTTGTTCTGGAAATATCACAATAATCCAGATATACAGCTTCGGACACACGAAGTCCTGAGCCATATAATAAAGAAAATATGGCTTTGTATTTGATATCATCTACAAATTCAAGTAAGTGGTTGATTTCTTCCAGGGACAGAATGGTTGGCAGATGATAATCCTCTTTCATACGAGGAATAACATCATCATCCCAAGGCTTGTGCAAGACTCTGCGGAAGAAGAAATGAATGGCAGAATTGTAATGGTTTAAAGTTGTGGCTGCAATGGTTTCTTGCTTGAAAAGAAGAAAGTTTCTAACATCCTCTGCTGTTATGTCCTGAGGATCCTTTCCTGTATATTCAAGGAAACGAAGTATAAAATCTGTATAAGTTTTAATAGAACTGTCAGCAAGATTGCGAAGCTTAGCTTCAATATGTAATTGATTAATATATTTTTCGTACATAAATGACCTCCGTAAAATAAATGAAATGTTAATAGATTTACAACTATTTACGGTGGTGCATTTGCTTGATA
>JBGVNF010000139.1:0-57789 GCA_045125245.1 Lachnospiraceae bacterium | reverse complement strand
AAGTCCTTACCTGTTGCAGTGATACCAAGAACACGTCCACCATTCGTCACGATGGTTCCGTTCTCATCGAACTTGGTTCCTGCATGGTAGCAGTAATAATCATCCTTGCCCTCGAACTTCTCAAATCCAGTGATTGGGAATCCCTTCTCATAAGCCACAGGATATCCGTCAGATGCTAATACGACACATACTGCTGCATTATCCTCGAACTGTAAATCAATGGTGTCAAGCTTACCATCTACGCAAGCCTCCATCACATCGATAATGTCATTCTTCATACGAGGAAGAACGACCTGAGCCTCTGGATCACCAAAACGAGCGTTATACTCCAATACCTTTGGTCCATCCTCGGTCAACATCAGACCGAAGAAGATAACTCCTGTAAAAGGTCTGCCCTCTGCTGCCATAGCGTCTACTGTTGCCTGATAGATGTACTTCTTACAGAATTCATCCACCTCATCTGTATAGAATGGACTTGGTGAAAATGTACCCATTCCACCTGTATTTAAGCCTTCATCATTATCTTTTGCTCTCTTATGATCCTGAGCTGATGTCATAAGCTTTATAGTATTTCCATCTACAAATGAAAGTACAGAAACCTCGCGGCCTGTCATAAACTCTTCAATAACAATTGTATTACCAGCAGAACCAAACTGCTTATCAAGCATAAGTGTCTTTACGCCTTCCTTAGCCTCCTCAAGTGTATTACAGATTAATACACCCTTGCCAAGCGCTAAACCGTCAGCCTTAAGAACGATTGGGAACTTTCCTTCATTCTCAAGATAGTTAATAGCCGCTTCTGGCGAATTGAAATTTTCATATGTAGCAGTTGGTATATTGTACTTCTTCATTAAATCCTTTGAAAATGCCTTAGAGCCTTCAAGGATTGCTGCATCCTTTCTTGGACCAAATACTCTTAAGCCTTCTGCTTCAAATGCATCAACCACACCACCTACAAGTGGATCATCCATACCGATAACTGTTAAATCGATTTCCTTTTCCTTTGCAAAAGCTACAAGCTTATCAAATTCCATAGGACCGATTGGCACACACTCTGCAACCTTTGAAATACCTGCATTACCAGGTGCACAATATATCTTTGAAACCTTTTCACTCTGGGCAACCTTCCAAGCAATTGCATGCTCTCTTCCGCCGCCACCTACGATTAATACTTTCATCTAAAGTCTCCTTAACACTAGTTTAATCTGCCATTGGCAATGTCATCAATTGCCTGTGGTAAAATAATCCATTCAGCCTGCTCCATAACTCTTTGCTGAAGCACACTTGGAGTATCACCAGGCAATACCTCTACCACCTTCTGATAAATAATAGGGCCTGTATCAGTACCAGCATCGACAAAATGACATGTCGCTCCTGTAACTTTCACACCACGCTCCAATGCTGCTTCGTGTACCTTTAAGCCATAGAAGCCTGTTCCACAAAAAGCAGGAATAAGAGATGGGTGAATATTGATAATCTTTCCTTCGTACTTCTTAATGAGCGCCTCTGGAAGAACTACCAAGCATCCTGCTAGCACAATCAAATCTACCTTATATTCATCAATTTTTGCTATAAGAGCCTCATTGAAAAGCTCTCTATTTTCAAAATCCTTTGGAGAAACGCAGACAGCATCTATCCCCGCCTGCTTAGCTCTCTCCAATGCATATGCATTTTTATTATTACTAATAACTACCTCAAGCTCTGTGTTTGTAATCTTGCCAGCTCCTATAGCGTCTATAATCGCCTGAAGATTAGTTCCACCGCCTGATACAAGTACAGCTACTCTTAGCATAATGTAACTCCCTTTTCACCAGCTTCTACATGACCTACTACAAATGCCTTGTCACCAGCTGACTCAATAGCCTTAATTACTGTTTCTACGTCATCTGCGTTAACTGAAAGAACCATACCAAGACCCATGTTAAATGTATTGTACATCATATCCTCTGCGATGTCTGCCTTCTTCTGCATCATCTTAAAGATAGGTGGAATCTCGTAAGAATCTTTCTTAACTACAGCTCTTACACCATCATGAAGCATTCTTGGAATATTCTCCTGGAAACCACCACCTGTAATATGGCTACAACCGTTAATCTTAACTCCAGCTTCCTTAATAGCCTTGAGAGCCTTAACGTAAATTCTTGTAGGAGCAATTAATGCCTCACCAAGTGTCTTACCTAATTCATCATAATATGTATCAAGACCTTCCTTTGTAAGCTCGTTCTCAAATACCTTTCTTACAAGAGAGAAACCATTACTATGTACACCTGAAGATGCGATACCTACTAAGATATCTCCAGCCTTAATATTTTCACCTGTAATGATGTCCTTCTTATCAGCTACACCTACTGCAAAACCAGCTAAATCGTAATCATCCTCTGGCATAAGTCCTGGATGCTCAGCTGTCTCACCTCCGATAAGTGCACACTCAGACTGTCTACAGCCCTCTGCAACACCTGCTACGATTGTAGCAATCTTCTCAGGAATATTCTTTCCACATGCAATATAGTCAAGGAAGAATAATGGCTCACCTCCTGCACATGCTACGTCATTTACACACATAGCTACAGCATCGATACCGATTGTATCATGCTTATCCATAATAAATGCAAGCTTAACCTTTGTACCACATCCATCTGTTCCAGATAATAATACTGGCTCTTCCATCTCTTTAATCTTAGCTAATGAAAATGCACCAGAGAAACCACCAAGACCACCTAATACTTCAGGTCTCATAGTCTTCTTAACATGCTCCTTCATAAGTTCTACTGACTTGTAACCAGCTTCAATATCAACTCCAGCCTTCTTGTAATCCATTTTCGTATCCTCCGAATTGTTTTATGTATTTTGTAATTTACGCGTTATATGCTTTATAGCCAACCTTTTCAAGCTTCTCAGCCTTAGCTACAACCTTTTCTTTCATGCCTTCCTTGTAATCCTTAAGCTTTTCTAAAAGCTCTGGATCAGACATGGCAAGCATCTTAGCTGCAAGAATACCAGCGTTCTGTCCACCGTTAATTGCTACTGTAGCAACAGGAATTCCTGAAGGCATCTGTACTATAGAGTAAAGAGAATCTACACCACCAAGTGACTTTGTATAAATTGGCACACCGATAACTGGCATAGGGAATATAGCCGCTGCCATACCTGGAAGATGTGCTGCTCCACCTGCTCCTGCGATAATAACCTTTATGCCCTTGCTCTCTGCTGATGTTGCATAATCATAAAAAATGTCAGGCATTCTGTGTGCTGAAATAATTGTCATCTCATAATCAATTCCAAACTCCTCAAGCACCTCTGCTGCTTTGCTCATTACGTCAAGGTCAGAATCACTGCCCATAATAATACCTACTTTAGCCATAGCGTAGTATCCTCCATTCGTTACTTTATTTGTTTATGTATTGTGATTGTAAAATGTAATTACTGCATATAATTTTTCAATCATATATATAATTACCCACAATCACTTATAGTTTACTTTAAATATCACTTCAAGTCAATTGTTAATTGTTTACAAAGGCTTCATTCAACGCCTCAGTACCAGGCAAAACAAAACGCCCATTTTCTATAATCGTAATCTTCTCGCCTTCCTTTGTATAAGCTGAAATGTCAAGAAGCTCTTCATACGGAATCGTAATATCTGTATGACAGCCAAAATATGCCTTCTCCATATCTGTATCTCTAAGAAGTGAACACTCATTATCCTTTGCTACGATTTCCTTGCCATCTGGATTATAAGTCTTTGACTCCTCCTCGAAGCTATAACATGTATCGCCTACCGCGAAGTGTGGTCCCATCTTTTCTACTATAAGAATAGGAAGCTTGTATACAATATCATACTTTTTACCGATGACATAAGCTGTAGTGTTAGTTCCTATAGCAAACTCACCGATAGGAAGTGTCTCATGATTATATAAAAGATTTTCTTTAATAAATCTCTTATTATCTTCTTCCTTATCAAAGTTCTTACAAGTATACTCAGTTATCTTTCCATCTTTAAATTCTATAGTTAAATCCACATATTTCAAATCATTAAGATAAACCTCACTTACATTAAGAACACCTTCTGTACCAGTAAGCTTTGGTGATGTAAATACTTCACCTACAGGTATATTTACATCAGCAAGACAGTTTTCAAATAATGTTTCTTTAGACGGATCATTAAGACTCTGCATCATAACCTTTATATTTGTCTTATTATTTCCCTTACCCTTTACTTCCACATATTCAGCTTTATCCAATGCATTGATAATATCTGTCTGAATACGACCATAAAGCTCCTGGTCGAGAGTATTTATCTTAATAGTATCTGCAAATATATCTTCGAAATTATCGCCTATCTCAGGAATTGGATAAGCTATAATAGTAAAGCTTGTCTCATCACCCTTGATATATTCATGATATAGCTGAACCCAGCTATTCTGGTATGAAGCTTGAAGCTTTTGCTGCTTTTCATTTAACTTAACTGCCGTAGCCTTTGCCACTGGTGTAAATGGTTTTTCGCCAAAAGTCTCTATAGCGATAGGTCCTGCAAGCTTTGCTGCCATATCCTTATATTTTTCAAAAGATACCTTAGCTACTGTAAGCTTTCTATCTATAAGACCTTTATCAAGATACAAGCCCTGGTCAAACTTATGGTCAAACTGATACTGCTTGTTGGCATCTGTAGTGCTAACGCCAGACTGTCTGATAATAGCCTTAAGGCCCAACTTATCAAGATTGTCTATTACCTTTCTTACCACTCTTTCAAAACCAATCGCATAATATATATTTACAGTATTTTTCTTCGATAAATCTTTTCTTCCAAGCTCAAATCCACGCACAAAGCCTTCTGTACATGTATCTGCCATATCCTGAATCTCTTTATCACTTCTGCTATTTAAGAATTTTGCAATCTTAATTTCATTTTCTGTAACATTAAGTCCATACCAATAAAGGTATCTCAAATCCTCCAAATCACTATCAAGAACAATATTCTTATAAAAATCCATACTATCATCAACAATAGCTCTTATCTGATAATCGAAAAAC
Source organism: Lachnospiraceae bacterium (assembly GCA_045125245.1). GTDB lineage: Bacteria > Bacillota > Clostridia > Lachnospirales > Lachnospiraceae > SVEL01. The sequence continues at coordinate 52,758 of JBGVNF010000139.1, read as the reverse complement.
AAATCCTGGTAATCGCTTTCAAACCAATATACCGTATCCTTAATAGCCTCTTCTGACAATTCTTCAGATTCAAAAATATTGTATATCTCAACAAAAAGTTCTTCCATTACAACTAACTCTTCTATTCTTCCCTGAAGGGCATAACCAAAAGTTGTTCTAAGCTTTGTCAAAAGCTCACATAAATATTTACCATATATATCTCCACATTTTGCTACTGCATACTCTGGATTTGTATAAGATGTTTCATAAGAAGCTTCTCTTATCTCATCAAAATTCTTGTCATTGATAGCTTTAAGCTCATCTATATTCTTTGTTCTATATTCATCTTCAAGAACTAAATCGAGAATGGAATTAGCAAACATAAGATACTTTGCAGTCAAAGAAAAGAATTCTCTATATGTTTCATTTACAGTAGTTTCTTCTGTGATACAAGCTATTCTTTCCTCTATAAGTTCGTATCTTTCCACTAAATCCTCATCAATATTTTCTGGTTTACTCATATATTTTTCTACCTCTCCTTATATATCTTTAAATAATATACTAGCACACTAATATCTAGCCTAATATATATTAATTCTTTCTTATACCATTATTTATATACCTATTAAAATCACACACATCATAAATATCCACACAATGGCATTGCTGACTACTCCAAACCAAGGAAAACCGAGAAATGCCTCTTCATTTTTGAAGCTTCTAACTCCCACTACAAAACCTATAAATGACATTAAAAATGCAGTTGCTCCCAATATTCCTACGGTAGTTCCACCTGCTCCATCTGCTTTGTATGACATGTAGATACCTACGCACAAGCTTACTAGTGCACCAATCGCAAATAAGGACGACATAACGCCGCCCTTTGAGATTTTCTTATTGGTAAACTTGTACTTCTTAGAAAACAATCCCATATTTACCTCTTAATTAAAATGTTAAATCAGATTTTGATCTTAAAAGTCTTGCACCGTTCAATATTGTAAGTACGCCTACTGCAACGCCTACAACTATAGCCACAATACCAAGAGCAATAGAAATACCACCTGTACTTCTCATAACCTTGTAAACCTTCTCGTTATTCATATGTTTTCCCTCCTATATATTATCTATTTTGCACCATACTGCTCATAGTATGCATCAATTGCGTTCTTCATATCATCATTGATATAAACTTCACCCTTGTATGGCTTATTATAAAGATGCTCAGTAACCTCTGCCATAGACACGATAGCATTAGCTGGGAAACCATATGTTTCTGTAATCTCCTCCAACGCACTCTTCTGTCCACCAAGACCTACTTCCATACGATTAAGTGAAACCATAAGTCCCTTAATCTCAACGTTAGCTGCACCTCTTACCTTAGGTACTGTTTCTTCCATAGACTTACCAGATGTAGTAACATCCTCAATCATAATTACTCTATCGCCATCCTGAAGGCTACTTCCAAGGAAGCTTCCCTTATCAGCACCATGGTCCTTCTCTTCCTTACGGTCAGAACAGTAACGAACCTCCTTGCCATATAACTGGCTGTAAGCAACTGCTGTAACTACGCTGATAGGAATACCCTTGTATGCTGGTCCAAATAATACATCAAAATCATCGCCATATGTATTGTGAATAGCCTTTGCATAAGCTTCGCCAAGCTTCATAAGCTGTGAACCTGTAACGTATGCACCTGCATTCATAAAGAACGGAGACTTTCTTCCACTCTTCAAAGTAAAGTCACCAAACTTAAGTGCCTTACAATCTACCATAAATTCAATAAAGTCCTGCTTGTACTGTTCCATTTTAATGTCCTCCTGTCTTTACGGGTTTTTAGCCGTTTCTTCATCTTATTAACTCGTTGTCTTTTTAACGCATCTATGCTTTTTAAGTCAACGGAATCGTTCTATTTCCATTTTGTATCCTTTCTAAAACGTAACTTCAGAAAGAAAACAATAAACATCTCTTCCATACTACCACAAAACATTTAATTATTCAACTACGTCCATTTTTTCTTCCAAAAACACCAATAGACATATTGGCCTTTTCGCTCAATATATCTATTCATCTACAAAAATATCTTTTCGCATACTAATCGTATGCTTTGCATTTCTTGTTTTATTACTTAAATTCTCTACAAAACCATTTTTATAGTATAGAATCAGCAGATAGAGTCATATATACTAGTAGTTCATTAGTTTTTCTATGCATTAATACAAATGTTTTACTAATATTCAGGTCATAGAATTTTTCAGCAATCTTAAGAAAATCGTTGTATTCTTCAATATGACTATCAAAAGAATAATGTGAGATATCATCTAATTCCTTTATAGACAACAATCTCACATTATTTTGAATATCAATAATATCTTCGTCCTTTAAATAACTCATGCTTTACGTATATTAGTAAGGACATTATGCAACATATTATTTTTCTTTTCTGCGTGTACTGTAGGTGCTATATTGCTTTGTTTTAACAATTCTTGAGCATCCTTACCACTCAACTCAGGAGTTGCTTGTATTGGTTTCATTGTTGACATACTATCCACCTCTTTTCCTTTCGTTTTATTAATCATTTACATCACCTCTGTTTTCAGCCGATGTACAGAATCATCTCTCTGTACTTAAATATTAACACTATTTAAGTCAAAAAGCAACAGATGTTTAGACAAATGATAGTATATATCGTAAATATATAAGTCCATGGGCTAATAAAATTTAAACAGTTCCTGTAACTGTCAATACACTTACGCCTGGTTCTACAATCCAGATGCCTGTAGTTGCATCTTGTGTGTACGTAGCTGCCGGTACAGTTATCTGTCCTGCAACTGTTGTAAACACTCCCGTCACCGGATTATAACTATAATTTGCTGGTGCACTCCAAGACGCTCCATTATACGTAACCACCAAATCTGTCAAAATAGGATTAAAGGTATCAGTAACTTCTACTGCATCAGCAACCTGTACTGGTGTATTTCCTATATTTTGAATTGTAAATGTGTAAGTCAATCGTCCATTTTCAGCAACAGACGTTGGGGATATACTCTTTGTTATAGTAAGTCTTGCTCCTGTTTCAGCATTAATAGTTTCAGAAACTGTAATTTCCGTAATTCCAACACCACTTATAGTAGCATTATTCACCACATTTCCTTCAATTTCTGGGGATGCAAATTGATTAGCAGTTACTACATAAATAATTGTAGCGACACCGCCCGCCGGTACTGTTACACCATTTATATTTAACGGTGGACCTGGATCAACAACCGGCGCTGGCTGTAGCACTCCATTTATATAGTATCTAACTGAACCATTGACATAAGTTAACGGAACTAACACATCAACTCCGAATGCGTAGGCTCCTAAATCATCTGTTATAGATAATCCCGTATATGCCGTAGTACCCGAATTGACAATATTTATCACATATGTCACTTCTTGCCCCTGAGTATACGTTTCTATAACTGCTGTCTTTGTTGCTGATAAGACCTCTATCAGCTCTCCTGTAGTAATATTTGAATTAATAATGTTTCCATTATAGGTAAGCGTTGCCTGATTTGTAAAAATAGCCATAAAAATAGCCTCCTAGTATATAGTAGAGTTTCCTCTCTCTATATACTATGCGAGGCCATTTAAATTGTTAAATTCTTTTGCTCATACTGTAATGTTATTATTTAAACATAAATTTACTGATAATATATTTTACATTTACCAATTCTTTGACATTCCAATCAACTGATTTACATCTTCAAAATTATATCTTCTCATATAATCCTCTATACCCTTTACAGTATCGATAGTAGCTGTTGGATTCATAAAGTTTGCTGTACCTACAGATACCGCTGTCGCGCCTGCCATAAGGAATTCCACAGCATCCTCACCATTCTGAATACCACCCATTCCGATGATAGGGAGGTCAACTGCATTAGCTACCTGATATACCATTCTCACAGCGATTGGCTTAACTGCTGGACCTGACATACCACCAGTCTTATTTGCTATAGCAAACTTCTGTCTGTGTATATCAATCTTCATACCTGTCAATGTATTAATTAACGATAACGCATCTGCTCCACCTGCTTCTGCTGCCTTTGCCATCACTGTAATATCAGTTACATTTGGACTGAGTTTCATAATAACTGGCTGCTTAGCATATTTCTTAACTTCTCTTGTAATAGCTTCTACTGCCTTTGGATCCTGCCCAAAAGCGATTCCACCTTCCTTAACATTAGGACAAGAAATATTAATCTCCATCATATCAATTGGTTCATTACCAAGTCTTTCCACTACAGCTATATAATCTTCAGTAGTTTTTCCACATACATTTACGATAATCTTTGTATCAAACTGCTTAAGAAATGGAATATCTCTTTCACAAAATACGTCTATACCCGGATTCTGAAGGCCGATAGCATTGAGCATACCACCATAAACCTCAGCTATTCTAGGAGTTGGATTACCTGGCCAAGGCACATTTGCAACACCCTTTGTCACTACAGCGCCAAGCTTAGACAAATCCACAAATTCACTATATTCCATACCAGAACCGAAAGTTCCAGAAGCTTCCATTACTGGATTCTTAAATTCTACACCTGCTATATTTACACTTGTATTCATTATAATTCCACCTCCAGAACATTAAATACAGGACCATCCTTACAAACTCTCTTATTGTTAACATGAGAATGATGATCAACCTCTTTACTCTTGCATACACAAGCAAGGCAAGCACCGATACCACATGCCATCTTTTCTTCCATAGAAATATAAGCTTCTGTGTCAGTCTTTATAGCATACTCCTTGATAGCTCTAAGCATAGGAGTCGGACCACATGCATAAATCACATCCGCCTTAACGCCCTGCTCATCTATGGCATTCATAACATTTCCCTTAGTTCCTACTGAGCCATCTTCTGTAGCTATGATAACATTACCATACTGTGATAACTCATCTATCAAGAATGTATCAGCATTTCTATAACCAACTACAATGTTAATCTCGCTACATCCCTCTTCCTTAAGACGTCTTGCTGTCTGCACCATAGGTGGAATACCGATACCACCTGCTATAAGCATAGCACTTCGCATCGGTTGTAATGTAAACCCATTACCAAGTGGGCCTAAAATCTCAATCTCTGTTCCTTCAGAATATGTGGAAAACTCTTCTGTTCCACCACCTACAACTCTGTATACTATACGAAGTGTTCCATCTTCCTTATTAATTTCACATATACTGATTGGTCTTGGTAATATCTTAGAACCATCATGGCAATATAATGAAATAAACTGACCTTCTTTTGCATCTCCAGCTACAAGCGGGCACTTAAGCCACATACTGTAAATACCGTCGCTTATACTTTCTTGACTAATTACAACTGCAATTTCCTTATGTTTCATATTTGTTCCTTCCTGCTGTGAATACAGCACTTTATTACTATATAGTACAAGGGTTTTCCCCTTTTTCTATCTTTGTTAATCCAACGAATAAACTGTCTTTCCAGCAACGATTGTTCTCACAACCACACCCTTTGCCTTATAACCATCAAATGGTGTATTCTTACCCAATGATATAAACTCACTAGTTCTTATAACATGTTCTTTTTCAGGGTCAATAATTGTAATATCTGCTACTTTTCCCACATTTAGCGAACCTTTATCAATACCTAAAATGCACGCTGGATTGTAGCTCATCTTCTCTGCCATCTGATAAGGAGTAATCACACCCTTATGAACAAGTTCTGTCATAGTAAGTTCAACCGCAGTCTCACTTCCTACGATTCCAAACGGCGCTGTAGCCATTCCCTTCGCCTTTTCATCTGCATGATGTGGAGCGTGGTCTGTAGAAATAGCATCAAAAGTATCATCACCAATACCCTTTATAAGTGCCTCCAAATCCTGTCTACTTCTAATAGGAGGATTCATCTTATAATTAGAATCATCTTCTACAATATCATCCTCGCATAATGTAAAATGATGTGGACAAACCTCACCAGTTACCTTAAGTCCTTCTGCCTTAGCTTCCTTAATCATTCTCACACTATCCTCAGTAGAGCAGTGACAAAGATGAAGTGTGGCACCTGTTTCCTTAGCAAGCATTATATCTCTAGCTGTTATTATATCTTCAACCGCATTAGTGATACCCTTCATACCAAGCTCTTCAGCCTTCTTGCCAGCATTCATGGCACCGCCACACACAAGATTTATATCCTCACAATGAGCAAGCACCGGAATACCAAGTCTAGCAGCCTCTTTCATAGCCTCTCTATAGATTCCAGAATTCATAACAGATTTACCATCTTCTGAAATAGCATAAATTCCCGCTTCCTTCATAGCTGCGATATCTGTCATTTCCTTACCAAACTGACCGATAGTAATTGCTCCTACTGGTAATACATTGATAGGAGAAACCTCCTTAGCCTTATCTACAATATACTTAACTACTTCCACACAGTCCGTAGCTGGCTTTGTGTTAGGCATAGGACATACTGAAGTAAATCCACCCTTTGCCATAGCCTTTGTACCAGTCTCTATAGTTTCCTTATGTTCAAAGCCCGGCTCTCTCAAATGAACATGTAAATCAATAAGTCCTGGCATAACATAACAATTTTCCGCATCTATAATTTCATCAATATCTTCAAGAAGATTTTCTCCTCTTGCAACTATTACGCCATCCTGAATTAAAATATCCATAACCTCATCCGTCTTAGTTGATGGGTCAATCACTCGTCCACCTTTAATTAATGTTGTCATACATTCCTCCTAAAAATCTAAATACAATTCATCATTTTCATGTTCTTTTATAATTCCATGTTTTTTTAAATCTTCAATAAGTTTATCATCTTCTATATATTTTTCAAATTGGTCAGGCTCTACCCAGGCAAATTTCGAGTACTCATCTGACATAAGAACAATGTCGCTATTAGCCTTACAATAATACGCCAATCCTATATGAAATACATCTCCAACTGTATACGACCATGTATACAAAATCTTAGACTCTTCAACACCAATTCCAAATCCGTGTTCAACAGTATCAACCACTATATCATCAGGGCTTTTGTTTTCCTCAAGCTCACAATCAACAAATTCCCATTTATACGGATTGACGATATTATCATCATACCATTTCTGTATAAGAAGATACTTCCCATTGCATTCAACAATACCTTTTACCTTTACACTAATTTTATTCATAAGGTCCTCTCCCTTCACAAAAATTCTTTGATAACTTTGGATTTAGTATACCTTGTTTTTATGAAAAATTCAATTCTTTTATATGCATACAAACAAAGAACAGTCTAGCATTCACTAGACTGCTCTCTGTTAAAAGGAGTAATAAATAATATGAAAATCAAAGTAGTAATTTCTAAATAAAAAGAGCGCGAGACGGGGATCGAACCCGCGACCCCCTCCTTGGCAAGGAGGTGCTCCACCGCTGAGCCACTCGCGCATTTGTGTTTGTTATCGGCTTACCGCCTCAACACTTAACGAAGTATAACATAGGTTATTTAGGATGTCAACACTTTTTATAAAAATTATTTCAAAATTTTTTATAAAAAATATTCAACATCCACAAAACCTTTATTTTTCAGCATTTCTCAGATATATATTTTTCAAATTCCACACCCATATCATACCAAAATACTTATATTAGATATTAAACATTTTATATTTTTTTCAATATCTCTACTGCTTCATCATACTCAAAATCATCTATAAGGTCGCTTACCTTAGTCAATACCTCCATAAAATCTGGATCTGCATCTGGCGAACGAAGACTTTGTAAAATCTCCAAAGCCGTATCTGATTCAAAATCATCTATAGCTTCTATAACTTTATCAAGCTTCTTTCTTATATCAGCTTTCTGCTTCGCCAACTCTTCCTCGCTGACAGCTGTGTCAGCTGATACATTATCGTCCTCAGATGACACAGGCTTTTGTGCTGCATTAGTTGCTTGCTCTAACTGTTTCTCAGCTTCAAACTGCCTTTCTTCCGCAAGAATTTGCTCTATAGAATTAAGGAATTCTTTATATTTAGTTATAAAATATGAACCATTTGCTTCTATATAATCTCTGTCATCAGCCTTAGCTTTAAGCTCATTATCCTTAGCTAAATCAGAAAATGTAGTAGCACCAATAGATGCCGACACACTCTTCACGCTATGAGCCTCTATGGCATAGTTCTTTAAATCTCCAGCAAGAAAATAATTCTCTAAAAGCACTACTTTCTTCTTGCAATCCTTCAAAATACTTTCCATAGTAGACTTATATGCCTTGATATTTCCACCAAAATATGGAAGACCAACCTCAAGATAAATACCTTCTTTTAATAAACGTGACTTAGTAAAAGCTGTATTACTATTCTCCAAAGGCAAATCATCATTAATAATATATCCCTCACTTATATCAGAGAATACTATCTTATCCTTTGGCACCCATTTAAGAAGCACATCATGAAGCAACGACAATTCAATAGGTTTAGCAAGGAAATCCTGCATACCCTCCATCTTAAACATCTGTCTCGCCTCATCAGTAGTATTCGCTGTCAATGCTATAATAGGAACTTCCTCGCACCAATTTCCCTTCTGACGAATATTCTTCATAGTCTCGATACCGTCCATCTCAGGCATCATGTGGTCCATAAAGATAACATCATAATGCTTTCTGCCTACCTTCTTTATAGCGTCCATACCACTTTCAACTGTATCTGCATTTATACCATATTCCTCCAAAAGTCCTTTCGCCACTCCCAGATTAACCTTAGAATCGTCAACAATAAGAACTCTGGCTGTCGGAGCCGTAAATACAATCTGTCTACGTGTATTCTTGTCATATACATAACTCTCGCTAAGGTGTGCATCATCCACTATCTCCTGATTAACCACACACACAAACTCAGAGCCCGAGCCGTACACACTCTTAAAATAAATATCTCCACCCATTCTATGGGAATAATACTTAGAAACAGTAAGACCTACACCTACACCCTGATTAGCATAAGGATTCTTGCTATTAAACTGTGTAAATACATCAAAAAGCTTATCTTTATCTTTCTTTCTAATACCTACACCTGTATCCTTCACACTAAACGTAAGCATAACCTTCTTGCGTCCACTTTCTGCCACCTCGTCGCCTCTGTTGGCATGAATATCTAAGCTTATATATCCTTTGTCAGTATACTTTACAGCATTATCTAAAAGGTTGCTTATAATCTGACGTAAATGATAAAAATCACCATACAATCTCTTCGGTAAATCCTCATCGAAATTAAGCTTCATAATAAGCCCCTTCTCACTCACTTCATGAGAAATACTATCCATCAAAGTATTTATAAGTACAGCAAAATCATACTCTTCATCATTGCATATACATATTCCAGATTCAATTCTAGATATCTCTATCAAATCATTGAACATATTAAGAAGTCTGTTGGTGGCACTCTTAATACCAGATGCATACCTCTTAGTAATATCACTTTCTTCACGTTTAATAAGCAAATCAGAATATCCCATCAATGCGTTCATCGGCGTTCTAAATTCATGACTAAGCTTGGACATAAATTCACCCTTCGCCTTAACCGCCTTCTCAGTCTCCTGCTTTGCTTCATCATAAAGAGAGAGAGCATTAGCCATCTGATTTTTAACAAACTTAAGCTCTTTCTCCAGCCTTGCTATCTTTTTATCTTTTTCATCTAATATCTCATGTGTAGGCATAATAAATCCCTTCCGCTACTCATTATTATTAATTATATGTAGTCTCACTGTCTTTTACATTAGTAATAATTATAATACAATTTATTAAAAATTTCAATAAATCTTCCAGTGAATTTTCAGAAAACTTGTTGATAAAACCACATTCTTCCTGTATAATATAGTTACTTATAGTTTGTATTTTTTACATTTAGGAGGATGAATATGACAGAAAAAAGAAAAAGCAAGAGAATCGATGTGGATATGACTCTTAAAATTTCCGATCTTTTTAAGCAGGACAATGTTAAAATCGAGAACATCGGTGCACCTATAAAGGTTACAAACATTTCAAAGAGCGGTATCGGTTTTGAGACAAACGCTCTACTTCCAGTAGGCTACTACTTCAATACAAAGCTTACATTGGGCAATGAAAAATCTGTTCTCTATACAGTTGTTCAGATTGTTCGTGTGGAAGCCAAGGATGATACAATGTACTACGGAAGCCAGTTTATCGGACTTGCTCCTATTCTTGATATTATTTTTGAAGATTACAATCCAGGTTGGGATGAGTAATATATGAAAAGCGCACTAAAGCTAAAGGATGCCGACATGAGGGACATCCTTTTTAGTCATTATGAAGACAAAGGTTTAAAACTACGAATTTTCGAAGAGTTTTGCATAGGCAAAACGAGAACTGATGCCTTCATGGTCACCGAAAATGAGCTTATAGGTATTGAATTTAAATCTGACAAGGACACATTAGAACGATTAGCTCGTCAGGTTAAGGATTACAATCGCTTTTGTGACAAGAACTATCTAGTTATAGGAAAACATTTTATAGAAAAACAACATTTGCTAAAGGATATTCTCCCTGATTTCTGGGGGATTTATTCTGTTACAATGAACGAGGACGGCACTAAAACTCTGGATTTGATACGTGAAGCATCTCATAATCCAAAGTGCAGAATAAAAAATCAATTAAAGATATTATGGCGCACCGAGCTTATTAATCTTGTAAAAGGTAATAGGCTTGGTGGTGTTACTGCCTACAACAAAAAAGAGCTTGGCGACAAGCTCTATAAAAACATAGAAAAAAACACGCTGCGGGAAATGATTTGCAATGAATTGCTCGAGCGTGATTACAGTATATACGAAGAAAAATAACGAAAGGCGCAATATTATGAACATAATACCAGGAAAAGTAACTACTTTCCCTACCAGAACACAACTTTATGAAAAAGGCGATAATGTAGAAACTGTATGTTATATCAAAAGTGGTAGCATCACTATTGAAAACGATTACTCTTCTGATACCATACCTGCAGGACAATTTATAGGAATAAAAGATATTTACAATGGATTTTATAGTTATAACTACATTGCTGAAGCTGGAACAGAAATTATCCCTGTTATAGCCGATAGTCCAAGTGCATTTACAGATTTCTTAAGTGCAAATTCAGCTATACACGGACAATTGGTTGTACCATTATGCTCTGTTATCACAGAGCTTCATGATATGTATTGCACTTTATATGAGGATGTGAAGGATTTCTACGCTGCTATCGAATCCTCTTACGAAAGATATATTCAATGCTGCAGTGATTTATCTGTTACCAGTCAAGATTTTATGATGCCACACGACGCATCACTATATGATTTCAACGAGCAAAGCTTTGTAAAAAATTATAATATAATAGCTAGCCTTATCGGACACAATTCTAAGATAGAAGGAGTCTACACTGCCAATGGCATTAAATTCCTTAAGGTACAATTAGCTATTATAAGTGGTATTTTCACTACTTTCGACGATATGGTTTTCTATCTTCGTTCAATGGTATCACTTTTTGCAAGTAAAAGTGACCAATGCTTATTTGCTTATGCCTCTAGCCTTTGCACACAGACAAAGCAAAATCAACAGGTTACTCTTCTTCTTGAAGATATGAAAAATGCCATAACAGAATTTGATAAAACCATACAGAAGCATTCATCTATCAATCTTGAAGTGGATTACAATCGTATCGACTTCTATTTTATGACAGCAATCCCAAATGTGGAAGGCTCAGATGATGATGATGACGATATGTATGCCAATGCCTTTGATGACGATGATGATGAAGATGATATATTTAATCTAGATTTCGATTATACTGGCATAGATTTAAGCGAAGAAAACGACGACGATTATGACTATAGCGATGAGGATTCGCCAAACTTATCAAATACATTAAAGCAATTATGTGACTTTGCGGGATTTTCTAATCGTTATGATGAATTTAATACATACATTGAAAAATTTATGGCTTTGGAAGATAAAGAATCGCGTGATGATAGCGTCAGAGTATTTAGAAAGTCATTTACAGTTGCTTTCTATGAGCTTTACGAAGAAGTCTTCATACATTATGCAAAAAGCGGTGAAAAGAATCGTCTAGTGGAACTTTTCTTAAACTTTGGTCTCCTAGATGAAAGATTGCTTACTGACGCACAGTTAGAATTCCTATGCTCTATTCCGCCACTCACTCGCACTGAGCCATGTAAGGTCTACAGAATGAAGGATTGGTTAATGCGTGTATACAAAGGCGAAGAGATACCTTCTAAAAATGAATTCGATATGGAATATGTAGATTACGTAAGAGACAGAAAGAAAAACGAAGGCCTTACCGCCGACCAGGAACGCAAGCTTTTAACTGACAATGAGATTAAGGTTAGATTTGAAATACAAAATATGCTCAAATATAACTGTCGTCTGATAAACGGTAGCCTTCTATCCTTCTTTCCTATGCTTCATATGGGTAATTTTGAGTCAGATATGGATAATATGCTTCTTACATCTGACAAGATAAACAAGCAGGTAACCGAATTATTACAGGTTGACTACAGTATTTTCTATCGAGAAATGTTATATGAAAATAAAGAGGAACGCATAGACAAGGAAACTATCCAAAAAGAAATTTTCCCTAACATTATCTTATTCCCTGTAGCTGGTATCAATGGCATAATGTGGCAGGAAATCTCTGGCAAACGTAGTAATTCCGAAGGTAGAATATTCTTACCAGCACTATTTACTGGAAAGTTAGAGGATACATTTATCACAATTTTTGGACGATACCATTGGGAGCTTTGTAAGACTATACAAGGCACTGCTTGGAACAATATTTTAGTTCCTTCGCTTACCTCTGAATATGCAGACTATATTCAATTCTATAGAAAAAATAAGGAATTATCAGCAGACAAAAAAGAGCTACTTAAAAATCAGTTTACAAGATGCCGCAACAATATGCGTGAGATTTTTGTATACGATTATACTATATGGATGAAATTCGAATCTGCTGGTTCTATTCGACTCAATAAAATAGCCAGACGTATGCTTGCGACTTATTGTCCTTTCAAAAAGGAAATCAGGCAAAAGATTTCGTCGCAGCCTATTTTTGAGGAAGCTATGTCGAAGTTCGAAAGAGAACGACAAAAGAAATGCAAGGAAATTATGCTTAGATTTAAGGCCCTTGAAAATAAGGGTGCAACTATCGTAGATGAATTGGCGGCTACAAAGCGATTCTACGAGGAATTATAATTGTTTATTTCATTCTTTCATATTTTGATACTCCTTTGTAACAGGGGCGGGGCACGTAGATGACTCCGCCCTTGTTATATTTATACCACATCAAGAATCTCTACGATGTACATTGTATGGTAATCTTTGTCGCTATACCATGTGGCGTCGATGGAGTCATCTACGAAATCTGATGGGGAAATGGCGCCGGCGTAGAGCTTTTTGCAGAGAAGGGTGCTTTCGGCTTCCTTGAATACTGGAATGCCATCCTTCATATATACATTAAGGCCTGCTTTGGCTATTTTGTCCTCGTCTCTGCCTGATGTTTTTCCCATATAGCCTAACATAGATTTTTTATCTTCTGAAAAGAAGGCAAGGGATAATGTATCATTTTTGTCGATGAATTCCTTTGTATATCTGCTCTCACGAACAAAGATGTATGCCACCTTTTTGCCCCAGATTACGCCTAAGCCACCCCATGAAGCTGTCATAGCGTTTACCTTTTCACCATCACTTGCTGTTATGAGCATCCACTGCTTTCCTATCTTATCAAAAGCGTTTGAAAAATTTTCAATCATTATATTATCCTCCAATTTATATAACATTTGTTACATTTAGTATATAATATATTCCAAAATTTGTATAATATTATTTTTTTATTTGCTTGCATTTATGTTCATAAACGGCTACAATATACTGTGCTAAAGGTTACATATAAGGGAGTATATAAAATCGCAAAGATATTGCGGTTTGCACAGAAAAAGGAGTACATTATGAACAATTTAAAACAATTTATAACATCGAACAAAGTGTTAGTAACCATAACTAGTTCTGTTACTATGGCAGTTTTCCTGATATTTACAGTAGTTGCCGTAGCAATCAGTGGCAATGGTTCTGGAACTAATACATCATCAGGAGCAAATAAAGATACAAGCACTAGCGAAACTACCGCACTAGTTGTAGATGGCACAACAGCTAAGCCTTCACAGACAGTTCCTGAATATTCAAGCGAAGACGAAACTTGTGGTGAAGAAAACGACTCTACTGAAGAGAAAACAACTAAGCCACCTGTTGATCCTAACTCTCTTCCATATATGATTATGGTAAATAGAGCAGCAAACTGTATAACAGTTTATGGTAAAGATGAATCTGGCAAGTTTACTATTCCAGTAAAAGCTATTACAGTATCATGCGGAAAGAACGTTGGTGATACACCACTTGGAACATACCAGACTATCAATGAGTACAAATGGCGTAAGATGGTAGACGGAACTTATAGTCAGTACGCGTACAGAATCGTAGGTTCAATCCTCTTCCACTCTGTTCCATATTATTCACAGGCTAAGAACAACTTAGAATGGGAAGAGTTTAATAAACTTGGTTCTCCAGCCTCTCTTGGTTGTGTAAGAATGACAGTTGCCGATTCAAAGTGGCTTATGGACCACTGTCCTATCGGAACATTGGTAAAGATATATGATGATGCAGCTAACCCAGGCCCATTAGGAAAGCCTGATACAATAAAGATTCCTGCTGATAGCCCATACAAGAACTGGGATCCAACAGATCCAGACCCAGCTAATCCATGGAAATTATTCTCAGCAAGCATCTCACATCCAGCAGACAAGACTGTTACAGTAAAGCCTGGTACAACAATTGAGCAGATCAAGGCTACTTACTTCTCTGCAACAGATACTTGTGGAAATGATATTTCAAAGAAAATTCTTGTAAGCGGAACTTACGATACAAACGTAGCTGGCACTTACAACCTTACATTTTATGTAATAGATGCTATAGGCAGCAAGGCACAGGTAGATATCACATTAGTGGTTAAGACAGAAGAAGCTTCTACTGAGCCTACAACTACAGCACCAGAGACTTCAACTGAAATGACTACTGAAGAGGAAACATCTACTGAGGAAGAAACTTCTACCGAAGAAGAGACTTCTACTGAGGAAGAAACTACTTCAAGCGAAGCTACTTCAGAAAGTGAATCATCATCAGTTACAGAGACTACTTCGCAGGAAGAAACTTCTACTGAAGAAGAAACTACAACAGGTGTTGTTACACCATAATAGCAAATAGCAAATAGCAAGGCAGGACCGCGGTCCTGCCTTTTTTTCTGCCTTTTTACTATTTTTTCCTTTACTACTCTTTTACCATTTATACTTTTTGGCATAAATTTACTTCTTTACCTGCTTGCCAGTATGGTCAATTATATAATTATCTCGCATAATCAGCTCTGGCACAGTCACGAACGTATATCCTTTCTTCTTCAAACCATCTATAACGCTCTGCAAAGCATCGGCTGTATACTTTGAGCCGTTATGCATAAGGATAATTCCACCATTATTAAGGGCTTTATGATTCACAACTGTATCGATAATGCTCTTTGCACCATAATTTTTCCAGTCCAAGCTATCTACCGACCACTGAATAGGAAAATATTTTAACTCATAGCAAATATCCACAAGCTTATCGTCATAATCGCCGTATGGCGGTCTAAAAACCTCCATTTCCACTCCTGTCAATTCCTTAACCCTATTATGTACTGCTAATATTTCTTCTTTGCACGCATCTTTAGATAGCTCGCTCATTTTCTTATGATTTTCGCTATGATTACCTAATGCATGACCTTCCTTTGCAATCATTTTTACATCCTCAGGAAATTTTTCAACCCAACCACCCGTCATAAAAAAGGTAACCTTTACACCGTTTTCCTTTAAAATATCTAGGATTTTCTGAGTATCTTCATTCCCCCAAGCTGCATCAAACGTTAATGCTACAACCTTTTCTTTTGAATCCACCGAATAGATAGGAAGCTTTTTTTTCGCTGCCGCAACTGATGTGGGAATCGCTTCTCTTGGCCCCTGCGAAAACATAGCATATAAAAGGGCGAAAGCTACTGCTCCCGCCCAAAATAACTTTCTAGTCAAGAGCCATTTTACAACATCCTTAAAATCATTCATTAATATTAATCCTTCAAAATGTGTTATTATATTATATTCAAATATATTCGGTTAATTCCTATATATCTAAATACAATGTAGCTCTTGTAAATTATTTTATTTATAACTTATATCTGCTTAATCTTTTATCTACTCGCATCTTTTATCCGTTTATAACTTTTATCTGTTTGTATATTTTACCTACCTATATCCTCTCTTTGCTGATATCTTCCATCCTCTACTTTTTTGTTCAATCGGCCCAATCCGTTAAATATAGACTGTGGAAACCCAAATCCAAAGGCAATACCAAGTGTTATCCCACCAGCTATCTCAAAGGCCTCCAAGCCCTTCAAACCGGCTGTAGCAAAGTCATTCATTATAAGATAATACGCAGTGTAATATATCGCAGCTCCTGGCACCAGTGGAAATATAGCCGTTATAAGATATACCGTAACTGGATGCTTTCGAATAGCCGAAAATGCACGGGCTAGTAATGTTATGGAAAATGCAGCTCCGATGGAAGATAATGCCACACCTGCTCCTATTCCGCTAAAAACCAAATACATCAACCAGCTAAATGCACCATTTATAGCACAAAACAGACCTTCTTTTTTAGGTGCATTAAATGTAACTGCAAAGCACCATATGCCAATACCTGATACAACTACCTGTAAAAACTGTTCTAACATCTAATCCACCTCCTATATGAACGAAAGCATAGCAAATGCCTTCATAGCCACACCGACACCTGCAGCAATGCAAACCGCCGTAAGCAACGCCTCTATAAGATGAATTCCCCCTGAGAGATAATCACCACTAAAGAAATCTCTTATGGAAGTAGTCAATGCAACACCTGGCACCAACGGAATAATACTAGCTATGATAATCTTATCAATGAGCAAACTATGCCAAATCTGATAGCATAAAACCGTTACTATACTTACCACCATACTCCCAATGAGACAAGACATAAACTTTGATACACCCTTCTTATTGGCAGTACATAAAAACATCTTAAGCACAAAACCAACTAAAAATGCAATCAGCACTTCTCCGATTCTTCCACCAAATATAAAGCAAAATGATGCCACACCAAATGCTGTTGCTACTATCATCTTCTTATCTGAATTCTGCTTAAGATTCTTAATCTCCTCGATTCGTTCCTTAGCTTCTCTAACACTACATTTTCCTTGGCAAATCTGTCTAGATAAGGCATTTAGAAGAGATATCTTTTCAAGATTTGTACTCCAGTAAGGGATAGTTCTCACACACGTTATGGTATTCTTTGTGCCCTCATCTACTGTCAAAAATATACCGTTAGATACAACAAATACATTAGGACGTCCAAAATGATAGAATCCAAGAAGTCTTTCCAAGGTATCCTCTACACGTGATACCTCACCACCATTCTTGATAAGCTCTTCGCCTATGGATATGGCTATGGACACCTTCTCCTGTCTAATAGCATCCTCATCCTTCTCAGCATCTATCATCTCAGGCACTGTTGTCTCAGTCTCTACCGTCTCAGTTTCTACTGTCTCAGTTTCTGCCATTCCAATTTCTGTCATCCCAGTTTTTGACGTAGTTATCACATTTTTATCATCAAAATTTTTCTGCATTTTTCCTCCTGTTAACCACGTAACTATAGCTTCTATATCCCCAATGCTTCCTTTGCAAGCTTGTCTGCTAAATCATTGTATTTATCCCCTGAATGACCCTTTACCTTCACAAATTTAATATCTACATATTTCTTAATATTATCATAGAAATCCTGATAGGCTTTTGTACCTTCCTTATTGGCTGCCCAATCTCTAAGTGGCCACTTTGCAATTCCCTCATAATCATGATAAATAGTCAAAGATTTCATACCATTCTGGTATGCATATTCCATGGCCGCCTCAGCGCCTTTTATCTCACCTGCAACATTTCGCATAGTTGCAAGCTCAGAATCTGCAAAACTTTTACTAAAAGTATGTTCCTGTCCATTATGAAACATTACAACTCCATATGAGAATTCGCCCGTAGCTACATTATAGCTACCGTCCACATATGCCACGTTTTCCAAAGCATTTTCTGTATCTATGATTTTTACATCAGATGAAGTTTCTTTTATCGAATCCTTGCTACCTGACGATTGTCCCCAACCCATAAATTCTGCCGCTTCTACAGCAGTCTTAAAGCTCTTATACACAGCACCAGAAAAGCCGTCCGTCTGCGCCTTACAATCATCCCAACTATTATAAATTCCAGGTGTCTTACCCACCTTAACTGCATAAAATTTTCCAGCCATAAAAAAATAATCCTTTCATTTAATGCATATCTTATAGATTACGTCCTTGATATTGTATCGTTACTACATAAACTATCTTATCATGTTCATCTATGCGAAAAATAACAATATAGTTATCTATCAGTAACTGACGGTAGCCTTTTCCGGCATATCTACCCTCATTTCTCTCTTGATGAGATTGTGGAAATGTGTCTAGACTTAAAATATTCTTCTTTATTCGGTCAACCTGTCCTTTGGCATTTTCAGGAGCCAATTTCTCATTTGCGATATATTCGTAAATATGGTCTAATTCACGGATTGCTCTAGGGTTCACTTTTACCTTGTATTTATCCAAAATGTTTTTTCTCCAATTCTGCAAAAACTCTCTCTGCGTCAACTGCTTCTGCTCCGTTAGCAATTTCATTCTCTGATTCAAAAATTGCTTGGTCGATACGATTCATTCTTGCAAATTTATCGTATAACTCACTACTCATTACAACCAAATCACTATATCCGTTTTTTGTAATAAAAATAGGCTCCTGTTCCTTGTGTGCGAGATTGGAAATCTCGGTTGTATTACGTAAATCCTTAATAGGCATAATGCGTGGCATAGCACTTCACTCCTTTCTTTGACATAATTATAGCACAATTATGCTCATATAAGCAACAAAAAATGCAATGCGACTCCGCTTTCACCCCCTTATCACCTCAAAACTGTTATACACATCTAGCTTCCCATATCCCCACTGCCTATCAGGATATGATATATCATTAGCCCTTATGGCGCCTCTTATAAAATATCCCTTTATATCACTGGCTCTAAGCTCCTTATCCTTCCCTTCCACTATTCCCCAGTTAAGGAACTGGCAAGCTGCACCTGCCGTTATAGCGCAGGATAGAGCCGACGAAATATCAGGCTTTATACTTCCATCCCTTCCAAAACCACGGCCATTATCAATATACAATGCTCCATTTCTAGCATCATACAAGCTTGTGGTAATTACGTTAGATGCCACAGCAGGGTCTACAATAGTTATATCTGCCGAAGGCTCTAATATATAGGTATTTGGGTAGACAAACTGACTAATAGGCAAATATACGTTATATTTTTCATCAGCATCATATATTCTAAGAGACCATATCCCCGGTGTAGGATTCTCAAGTCTGATTATTATCAGCTCATCTGATGAATCTGCCTCCACCAAATCATATTCTATAGTAACCGTAGTGGCATCAAAAATTAAATTATAGATTTCAGACTTGCCAATGCGTGGCGCTACACGTTCAATAACTTCGCCCGTAGGAGATACAAGGCCTACGGATATAACTCCCGGCTTATTGCCCCATATATTTATAAACAAACCCGTTTGGCGCTCGTCAACTCGTATTTCTACTAATGAATACTCCCACGAACTATCTATAGCTCCTTGATTTGGCAAAACGCCAGTCACTTCTGGAGCCTTTGAAACATTTGTACCATGAAGTTGCTTATTCCCTTCATCTCCCGTAGAAAGAGACACCACAGCACCTACACCACTTGCAAATCTATCCAATATATAGCTTAATGCTGATGCGCCATCATGGCTTCGCCCATTTGTCCCCAGAGTCATACATAGGGATATGGGCATATCCATTGATAATGCAATATTCCTAACATAATTTACAGCTAGCATAATATCATTTTCTTGAAAGGCCGGTACATTGTCAGGCACAAAAAAATAGTCCCTAAGATATTTTTTAGCTGTTTTAAGCTTAACCACCACTATATGCGCTTCTGGCGCCGCACCACTGTTGCCAGCCGCAATTGCTGAAAGGATATTCCCATGATCTATATCGTCCCGTCCTATCCTACTCCCAATTATCTCTCCTATCCCTGTTATCTCAGCTATCCCACTTCTCTCTCCTCTCCCTATCATCTCACTTCTTCCACTTTCATTTCCCTCCGTGTCAATGCCGTCTTCCAGTTGATTTCCCCTTAAAACCCTATTTATATCCTCTTGCGTATATTCGCTTCCATACAAAATCCCCTCAGGCGGTTTACCTGTATTATCCGTCATATCCCAGAGTCGTAAAATCCTGGTATCTCCATTGGAAAATCTAAATTCCTCATCAAAAATATCAATTCCTGTATCAATAAATGCCATTATACACCCCTGTCCCTTCAGCTTAAGAGACGGTTGATTTTGAAGCCTTGCAATCCCACTTTCATCCAATGCAAGCTCTAGGTCTTTCCTACGCACTGCTAAATCGCGCTCCATTATGCCATATAAGGCTGGAATCGAGTTGTAACTATAATTTCTTAGGGAAAGAGTAGAAATCTCATTTAAGGGCCTATAAACGATTCCATAATAACTAGAAATCCTCTGAAAGCAATCTACGTCAAATTTCTCTTTCGCCAAATCATCCTCCCCTGTAAAATTAACTATAAAATCAGCGTAATCTTCTGAAACGATAATATCTCTACAGTCAGCCATACGCGTATACTTCCCTTCTCATTTTCATATATTGATAAAGTCAATTATTATGAAAAAATCTCTTTCTCTTAACTCTATAATAAAAAACACAAAATATTCATAGGAATTTGCCCACAATAAATTGACAAACATTCAAATGCTTGATACTATTGAGAATAGTAATGATTTTGAACAGGAGACAATTAAATGGGTAACGTAAACGACAATGACGAGTACGAAAGGATTTGCTATATATGCAGACGACCTGAATCACGTGCTGGCAAGATGGTGGTAATGCCAGGTAATCTTCAGGTGTGTCCGGACTGCTTACAGAAGGCATTCGATACTGTTAATAACACAGATTTAAACAACTTGGATTTTATGAGTATGGATCCAACTATGTTTTTTGGTGGTTTTCCAGGAGCTACAAACTTTGCGCAGACAAGTAATATTAATAATAATTCAACCTCTGACGAAAACCATGAAAATATAGAAAATGAAGATAATAAAAATACTGATTCTTCAAAATGTAACGACAACCCTAAGTGTCATGAGAGCCCAATCTGCTTTGATGATACAAAGACTGACGAGAATAAAGCTGACGGAGCTAACAAGAAGGGCAATTACCCTAATGTAAGCTTTATCAACCTTTCAGATTTACAGGGCTTTGGACGACCACAGCCAAAGTTAAAAAAACGTTCAAAGGAAAAGAAGCCAGCTATTGATTTAAAGAAAATTCCTGCCCCTCATAAAATTAAGGAGCAGTTAGATCAGTATGTAATCGGCCAGGATCAGACAAAGAAGATTATATCCGTAGCTGTATATAACCACTATAAGAGAATCGGTTCGCCATTAGCTGACGATATCGAGATAGAAAAGTCTAACATACTTATGATAGGACCTACAGGTTGCGGAAAAACATATCTTGTAAAGACACTTGCAAGACTTCTTGATGTGCCACTTGCTATAGCAGATGCTACTTCCCTTACAGAGGCAGGATACATCGGCGATGATATAGAAAGTGTACTTTCAAAACTCCTTGCAGCAGCAGATGATGATGTAGAAAAAGCCGAAACAGGTATTGTATTTATCGATGAGATAGATAAGATAGCTAAGAAAAAGGATTCAAATCACAGAGATGTAAGCGGTGAATCAGTTCAGCAGGGATTACTTAAACTCCTTGAAGGTAGCGAGGTAGAGGTTCCTGTCGGTGCTAATAGCAAGAATGCTATGGTTCCACTTACAACTATTAATACAAAGAACATTCTCTTCATCTGTGGTGGTGCATTCCCAGAGCTTGACAAAATTATCAAGGAACGACTTAGCCAGAAGTCAACTATCGGTTTCCAGGGTGAGCTAAAAGACAGATTTGATAATGATTCTAAAATACTTAGCAAGGTAACTATGGACGACATAAGAAAGTTTGGTATGATACCAGAATTCTTAGGCCGTATGCCTATCGTATGTACATTGGATAAGTTAGATGCAGCCATGTTAAAGACTATTCTTACAGAGCCAAAGAATGCAATATTAAAGCAGTATAAGAAGCTTTTGGAAATCGATGAAGTAGAATTAATCTTTGATGATTCAGCTGTAGAAGCTATATCTAGAAAAGCTATAGAGAAAAAGACAGGAGCAAGAGCTCTTAGAGCTATCATAGAAGATTTTATGCTAGATATAATGTACGAAATACCAAAGGATGAGAACATCGGACGTGTAACCATCACAGGTGATTACATAGACGGAAAAGGCGCACCTATCGTAGAGATGCGCACTGTACCTAATCCTAATAAGACCTTGACTTCGACCACTTAAAGATAGACTCAGCAATCGATGTAGCATAGTCTGCTAAATTTTCTTTAAATAGTCTATTGTCTGTTGGAGATGACATAAAGCCCATCTCTAACAGCACACTAGGCATACAACTTAAATAATTAATCTTGTAATCGTCACCATTATCTTCCATGGTGCCTTTTTTTACCCCTCTATTATTGGATATACCCACCTTTTCAATGCTATCCATTATATGGCAAGCCAGTTCATAAGCATTATCGCTATCCTTACTGTTAACCCACGCTTCAAAACCCTTGGCACTGCTTACATCAGCAGCATTTCTATGAATCGAAATAAATACGTCTGCATTTGATGAATTTGCTATATATGCTCGTTCCTCAAGTGAAATTCTCACATCAGCAGTACGAGTCATAATAACTGTCACACCCATAGCTTCCAGCTTGTACCTTAGAGCTGTAGCAAGCTTTAAATCATCATCCTTTTCATATGTTCCATCCTTGCTCTCACAACCAGTATCACTTCCACCGTGGCCCGCATCTATACATACTACAAACTCGCCATCCACATATAAATCATCACCATATTCATAATTATCAACCTCAGTGGTTTCTTCTGACTCTACTATATTCACAGTAGGCTTTTTACCATCAGATTCATTAGACACAGTACCATTTACACTATGGGCACCACCATTTTTATCATCACTGTTAATGATATCCATAAGCCTATCATCACCACTACAAAATCTGCAGGCTCCTACACAGGAAGCACATGAGCTACCACCCCCAAAAACACGCCAAGCAGCCAGCATGATACCTATCACACCGACTGCTATAATACATGAGTAAATCTTTATTCTTCTAATCTTTTCAGCTTGGGCTCGAAGCATACGCTTTCTAGCGCGTTCACGCCTCTCTTCCCTAGTTTCCATATCTTCCTGTAAGTATCCCATAAACTTCTCCGTGTCTATATTTGCATACCCTCTTCAATAATTATACTTACTCTAAGATAAATTGTCTACAATACATTTATTCTTAAGATTCGTTGCTCTTTGCACCTAAAGTAATCTCAACATCTTTTTTCTTATATTCATTGCCATCTCGGCTCATAACAGTTACAGTAATGGTCTCTCCAGCCTTATAAGTAGAAACAATTTCTATAAGCTCCTCTGAAGTGTCTACATCATCACCCTCTACTGCTATGATAACGTCTCCTACCACAAGTCCAGCTTTACTAGCTGCGCTATCCTCTGTAAATTCACGAATATAAGCACCCTGTGGTATATTGTAATACTCATATGAGGACTCATCTGAAGTGATAATCTTAACGCCTAAGTATCCTCTCTCAGACTCAGCCACTGGATATCTAGTCTCTTTATTTGAAAGCTTTTCGATAATCTCCTTAGCCTCAGATATAGGAATAGCATACCCCATACCCTCTACAGTCGCAGAAGAACCAGAGGAAGATGATTTGGCTACATTGATACCGATTACTTCACCATTCATATTAAGGAGTGCTCCACCAGAATTACCGCCATTGATAGCAGCATCAGTCTGAATAACATTAAGAGTAGCATCCTCAGTAGTTATCTCTCTATCCTTAGCACTTACATATCCAACTGTAAGAGACTGACCGTAGCCCAACGCATTACCGATAGCTACTACGCCATCACCAACCTTCATAGAATCAGAATCACCAAGTGTAGCTATCTTAATATAAGCTAAAGTATCATTATCAATATCGCTTAATGGAATAGCTACCACAGCAATATCATTGTCACTGCTTGTACCCTTCACATAAGCTCTTTCGATAGTTATATCATTGGTAAAGGATACTGTAAGAGATGTTGTACCATCAACCACATGATTATTTGTAACAATAAGCAATTCAGTATCATTCTTACCTACTATAATACCAGAGCCGGCACCTTGCACCTGATAAGACCCAAATCCAAAGAAAGGATTCATGCTTTGCTCTATAATGGATGTACTTGTAATCGCCACAACGGAAGGCATCACAGCTTCAGCAATCTGGGATACACTTAAATTATCTTTATTTTCTGAAACCATGTTGTTTATAGTGTCAGATGTAGATTTAATATTCAATGCCGAATATTCGTCATAAGTCAAGAAATCATCCTTCACTGAATCATAAAACTTAATAAGTATAACAGAATTCAAAAGCACAGTAATCATCATAAATACAGTGCATATAGCTACAATCTTGCCTACAGTCGTAGGCTTCTTTTCTTTTTTCTTCTTAGGTGTATTTGTTTCAGGCATCATAAGAGGCGAAGCTGGCTGCCACTGATGCTCAACATTATTAAACTGGTCCATATTAATCTCCCTTTTTTAATTTGATTTATTAATGATACCTTTAATTTGTGTCAAAATTGTGTATCTATAATGAAAAACTATTGAACATTGTCTTTCCTATCCTCTGGCAATAAAATATCCTCTACTCCAAGCATATTCTTAAGCTTTGTATCGAGCCCCTGCACATGGTTTGATGGCGTATAGCTGCTATCGCCATACAAAAACTCATGAAGCTTAGACACATTGTAAGAAAGACCACCTACAGCTATGGCTGATTCGCCATTAGTCAGACTATTAGGCGGAAAATCATAAGTAAATGGGAATCCCCTAGTCTCACCTAGCTCAAAGTCAATAAATGCTGGTATCATATCCATCATCAAATCATACTCTATACTAGTCTTTATAAAATCAGTATTACCGCTAAATATCTCCTCAGCAATACCTAAAAGCTTCTTAACTCCCGCCTGCTTAGCCTTATCCACAAGCAACGAAAGAACATAACGCTGTCTAGCTGTTCGACCTAAATCGTCTGTATACTTTTTACCATTACTATCAGTGAAAGAACAGTATCTTATACGACAAAAAGCGGTAGCCTGCAAGCCGTCTAAATGTACAGCACCAGACTTAGTCACCTTAGATGACTGAATGCCTGTAACAGCCATATTTTCATCCATATAATGATTTATATAATACTTCTCATCCTCAGTTATATTAATATCTATTCCACCGAGCTTATCTATAATAGTTGCTAGACCCTCAAAATTAATAGTCACATAATCAGAAATATTCAAATCGAGGTTTGTATTCAAAGTATCTACCGCAGCCTTGACACCGCCACTACAGAAAGCTGAATTAATCTTTCTAAAGCGTTTGCTACTACTTCCATCGTCATTAGGGATATTTAACCAAGTATCTCTATAAATAGAGCTCATAACCACCTTACCTGTATCCTGATTGATACTTACGATAATGATGGAATCAGAATTAACACCAGCATCCATCTTCTTATCTCTTGCATCGATTCCAAATAAGGCTACCGTATAGAAGCCCTTGAATTTGTCCCTATCTATACCATCATTTACCACGCTATCTCCAAAGGTATCGTCATAAATATTCTTATAAGTATCCTCATCTAATACAAGCTTAAGAAGCGAGCCACCACAATGTGCAAGCAAAAACTTCTTAGAGCCTGGCACATATTTAATAACAGCCCATAAGCATACAACTACAGCAAATAGAAATACAACAAGAGTAAATAAAACTCTCGGCCATCTCTTCTTTCTTTTACGCTTTCTTTTCTTGGAAGAATTACGTCCGGAATTTTCATCCCTGTATTCAGACTTACGACCTTTATTCCTATCTTTATTTCTAGCTTTATTTCTATCTTGACTTCTATCTTTATCTCGGTCCCTACTAGAACTATGGCGTCTCTCCCTGACGCTATCATATAAAGTAAGATCCAATTCTACATCTTCATCATATCTACCCATACAAGTAACTCCCAATTCTATATTTAGAAAATAAATTTCTTCTGTATACCATAACCAGCAAAAAATAATATTAAATCCACAATCAGCTTAACTACAACCGTCGCTGTATCAGCATACGAACCGAGAACATACGAAGCTCCCAGTACCATTCCATAAGAGACTGCTGCTCTAAATAAGCTAAAGATATAAAACTTCACAATGACACGTTTCATAGGTTCATCAGATTTAAAAACTGTTCTCTTATTTACGATGCAGTTAAAGGTGGATGAAATAACTCTGGCCACAAAGGTCGCCAGCAACATACCCGCCGACTTGTCTATATCCAAAAGAGTATCATCCATCATCAAAATAATAAGATAAAACACTACTACATCCAGAGCCGTCGCCGCAAGAGAGCTTACCGCATACTTAAGCATCACAGCTATAAGCCTACAAATATCCCATATAGGATTGTAGTCGGCATATTTTAGAATAGTTTCCCTCTCCATAGGAATAATATTCTCTACAGTCTTTATATTATTGTACTTTAATTCCACAAGCATATTTACTTCATAGTCAAAGCGCTCACCTTCGATTTCCAAAAGCTTACGCAAATACTTAGCAGGAATAAGACGAAGTCCTGTCTGAACATCACTTACATCCACACCACATAGATAAGTCATCGCCATACCTGCAATCTTATTGAACACACGTCTCTTTGTGGAATAAGTGCCCGCCTTAAAATCTCTTGAAGCTATAAGCACAGGACTTTCATCCATAAATTTCTCCTCATAGAGCTCCACACACGCCTTCATACTTGACACACTATAATGTCCATCATCATCTGTTGTAACTATGAGCGTATCCTTCGCTCTATTGTGCACGCAAAACTTGAAGCCAGTTTTAAGCGCCATACCTTTACCCAAATTTGTAGGGTGATGAAGTACGGTACACTCTGCCTTCTTCTTCACATAATCAAATGCACTTTCTACATTCTTTATACCAAAGTCACTTCCATCATCAACAATGATAATATCAGAAAATCCAGACATAATAAGCTCATCTACAAGCATACTGAGTTTTACGTCTGGATTGTAGGATGGTATAATAATTGTCGTCTTTAACATATAAAATCGCCACTTTTCTTTATCATATCAAAAAGTTCATCAAAGGTAATAACCTTATTACCCAATATCTCACATTTACCATCATTATATTCATAATTAACTAATCTGTACTGATCCTTAGGTCTCCACAAATCGTGGTTAACCCATACGAGATTACATACATCAAAATCATATCGTTTGATGACATACTCCATAAGGTACTCAGCACTACCCTTTACGCTAGTAGCCGCACCTTCCTTGTCATGAGTACATACAACTATATTGTTGTACTTCTTCAAATCACATACGCCATCGTGACCATATGGTTCCTTATACTTTATTCTCATATATTACCCCTCTCATTATGTCTAATTCTTTGATGTATCGTCACTGTCAGAGTCATTACTTCCAGGACCTGTAGTTATCTTATCATTATCTATATCTTCAATAATCTGCTCAGATAAAACCTTACCATCATATACCATATTTATAAGCTTCTTAGCTCTAGCGATAGACTTCTCATTTGGAATCATAACTGACTGCTCAGTTGACATAGAGTAAACTGGCATCATAGCACTTCTACCTTCAGCAGCATAAGTGAACACATCCCATGAACCGCCCTCATCAAGCTGCATTCTCACAAGTGAAGAAATCTGAGCCGATGACATACTAGTCTCAAAGCTTCCCTCTATACTCTTCATAAGGTCAGAGAAATTACTTAAAAATGCAGGTGAAACAGCCTTATCAGCTATAGCCTGGATAACCGCCATCTGGTTCTTACCACGCTGATTATCTCCATCTCTAAACGCATAACGCTCTCTTACAAAGCCAAGGGCCTGCTTACCATTCATCTTATTATATCCCTTAGTAAACTTATACTTACCGTGATGCGAAGTAAATGAATACTCTGAATAAACATTAACTCCACCAAGAGCATCTATAACTTCCTTAAAGCCTGTAAAATTAATTCTAAAGAAATAATCAAGCTCCACATCATAAATCATCTCTAAAGTATCCATAGATACATCAATACCATATATACCCGCATGAGTTAACTTATCCTCAGTACCGTGTGAAATAGACAATGGTACCCAGTAATCTCTAGGAGTGTTGACAAGTAAAACCTGACGAGTCTCAGGATTAATAATCGCAATAATATTAACATCGCTTCTACTTGTAGTAGATACCTTACCCTCTACGTCAATACCACTTAAGTACATTGCGAAAACATGCTTATCTACATCCTTATTTGTATCAACCTCAATCTGAACCTCGTGAGTAGTCTGCATAAGAACTCTAGTAAGAGAAGAGAAAGATGCAAACTCCTCATTCTCCTCAAGGTTTGCAATATAAGCGCTATTTAAAATAATCGCATCTACTTCACTATCATAAAGAGCCTGAGCTAACTGAACATATCCTTCATATTCCTTAATATTAATAGGTCCGCCGAGCTTACCCTTTATAGTTGCGATAGTCTTATCAGTATTCTCTCTGTCAAGAACTGATATAATACCAAATGTATAATCTGCAGCTGATGTTAAATCTTCAGCTTTATCAGCCTTCATAACATATACATTAACTATATCTGTCTTCGTATTTGCACCAGCAACCTTCTCAAATGTACTACTTCCTGTATATGCAAAATATATACCAACCGAAGTCACTATAATCAATATAAGCGACATCACTTTTCCTACTACGTGAATCTTTTTAGCATAAGCAAAAAGAAAAGCTACTGCACAAAAAGCCAATAATACAAAACAAATCGGTATAAAGAACTTTACCGGAAGCATATTTATGTATAAAACAATACCAAGCAATACAAGCGTAAGTATAATATGTATCGCCGATAAAATATAAGCGCATAAACGTGATTTTAAAAAGTCAACAAACTTATTACTACTCTTTCCTTTACTCATAATCTGAATAACTCCCTTGTGATAATCGTAAAATTAGGTTTAAACATAATAAACCTTTCTACATAATAGTACAAAGATTGGAATAATGCAAGGGGAAAAATGTGAAAAAATGGACATAAAACCCTATAGATTTAAACAATCTATAGGGTTATTGTTTTACACATCGTATGTCTTATCTATAGCTTTCAGCTCTTTATAAGTATCAATCTCTACGATATCCTCTGCATTACATGGACGAATCTCTACATTATACTCTTTAGAAAAAACCACCATCGGCACCTGATCCCAATATCTTTCCTTTCCGCCTGGCATCTCATAAGTAGCCTTTATATGCTCAGCAAGCTTAATACCATCCTGTTCGTTCCAGTAAGAAATACCAACCTCCTGATAACAGTTTAATCCGCCAACTTTCTGCTGCTGGATAATTCCGTCCTTAACCTCAAAACACCAGTCATCAGTTCTATCCATATATATACCAAGGAAATTTGTTGTATACTGATACTTCTTAATAATGTCTGGATTTGACAAATACAAATCTGCTTCAAAAACATAAGCATTACCTAATAAATATCTTGCGCACATTGCTGAAGAAATATTATTCGCTTCATTGTAAGCAGGATTTTCGATAAACTTAATCATCGGATACTTGTACAAAAGCTGATCAAATTGCTCTGCAAGATAACCTCTTACAATATAAATCTCATGAATACCTGCTTCCAATACCGCATCAAGAAGTGTATCGATTATTCTTTTACCATTTACTCTAACTAATGGCTTTGGTGTGTTTAAAGTAACAGGAACAAGTCTAGTTCCAAAGCCTGCTGCTATAAATACAGCCTTTCTAACTCTATATGGCTCTAATGCGTCTAAACCATCACTTGTAATTCCGTCCTTTGATATATAACCCATTTCTGTAAGGGATGCTACCGCTTTATTCACTGTCCCTACTGATTTATTAATTAACTTTGCAATCTCTCTCTGAGAAATATTCTTTTTTTCTTTTTCAAGTAATGTCAATATATCAAACTGTATTCTACTAATCTTATTATTCATATTTGTTCCTTTCTGCTACTATCTAGCCATTCGTCTCTTCGCAAAGAAAACTACACCCTTTACCACTAAATTAACCATCAAAATAATAACTGAAACAAGTGCTGCACACTCAAGCTGCATCTGTCCTTCAAACTGTGTAATCATAAGTGCTACTGGTTTAGTATCCATAGTCGCTAAGAATGAAACAGCCGAAATAGTCATCATCGAATTAACAAAGAAATATGAAAACATCTCAATAATCGTTTCCTTTGACATTGGAAGCAATACATCCTTTAAAATAAATAGTCTTCTTATACCGAGAGTTTTTCCTACATATTCTAAATTGCTATTTAATTTACTAAAAGTATTGTACATCATCAAATATGGTGACGAGAAGAAATGCATAGTATTAACAAGAATTAACATTGCAAATGTACCATATATAAATGATTTCTTAAAGAACATAACATATGATAAACCTAATACAAGACCTGGCACTGCTAAAGATGTAATAGATAACATATGTAATATTCTAGAGAATTTTGACTTCATTCTGGCTGTATAGTATGCTGTCAATATAGCCAATACAACACCAACAATGGATACAATAAGCGCTATGATCAAAGAATTAGATAAGTAATCTGTCAAATTCATATTTATAGCTTTTTCAACATTCTTTAAAGTAAACGACATATTTATAGGATATTTCTCCACAAATGCAACTCTTGTAAATGTAGCAATAGGGAAGATCAGTAATATTGCAACTAATCCGCATACTATATATGCAAATACATCTCTAAATACATTCTTCTTAATCTTAAATGCCTTTGTAACAAACGCAGAATTACCTTTATCTCTATTCATAATATCAAGAAGACACGCTATTAACGCTGGAATAAGAAGTACCATACCGATTACACTTCCCTTTCCAAAGTCAAGCATACCAATTACATCCTGATACATCATAACTGGAAGAGTAGTATACTTTCCACCAATCATAAGTGGCACACCATAATCTGTAATAATCATTGTAAAGGTTGCAAAGAACACAGATATCAATGGTTTTCTAAGATATGGAAGCGTAATTGTAAAAAACTTATCTATCTTAGATAATCCTAGTACTTCTGCCGCTTCATATGGTGTACTATCCTCAAACTTTAATACATCAAGAAGCATTAAATATGCCACAGGAAGTGAATACATCACTGAGCCTAAAAGTATTCCCCAAAAACCATATATATTAATGTTCCAGCCAAATGTCTTATTCAATATTCCGTTAGAACCTAACAATATAATTAAACCCATACCATGACTAATAGACGGAATAAGCATAGGCACTGAAAATAGTACTGAAAAAATACCTTTAAATCTTATACCAGTTCTTGCCACACACCATGATAACAATCCTGCAATACCCACTGTAACAAGTGTAGAAACTGTAGCAACTGTTATAGACTGCTTTAATGCAGTTAAAAATCTTTCTGATTTAATTATCTTCGCTACATCTACGTCACCCATATTAGATAACATTTTGAATAAAGGCAAAATTATAGCAAAAATCCAAAATATCGCTAATACTATTTTTACATAGCTAGATACTGTTATTTTTCGATCTTTTAGCATATAACTGTCCCTCTCTTATTCTCTGTTTGTATCTACGAACTGAATTAATGAATCAATCTTCATCTTAATATTCTTGATTACAAAATTTTCTACGTATTCATCTGCTGGATTATCAATTAGATTCTTAGGTGTATCAATCTGATGGATAATCCCTTCATTCATAACCATAATTCTATCAGACATAGCAAACGCTTCTTCCTGGTCATGAGTAATATAAATCATAGTAGTTCCAAACTTCTTCTGAAGTTCTTTAAGCTCTGTTCTCAGAGTCATACGAGTATCCACATCCAAAGCAGACATAGGCTCATCAAATAAAATAATATCTGGATTCAATGCTAATGTACGCGCGATAGCAACTCTTTGCTGCTGACCACCAGATAACTTATATGGTTTTCTATTCTTATGCTCACTTAAACCAACTATATCAATCATCTTCTCAGCAATTTCTCTTGCATCCTTCTTTAATTCTTTTCTCTTTTTTAATGCGTACTCAACATTACCGAGAACAGTCATATTCTCAAATAATGCGTAATTCTGGAATACAAATCCCATACCTCTAACAGCTGGAACAAGCTTAGAAATTTCCTCTCCATCCTTGTATATTTCGCCAGAAGTCTGTGTTTCTAATCCCATAAGGATACGAAGTATAGTTGTCTTACCACATCCTGAAGGACCTAATATAGATAAAAATTCGCCTTCTTTGACTGAAAAATTAACATCCTTTAATACTTCCCTTTTACCAAATGTCTTTTTTAAATTTTTAACTACTAACTTTTCACTCATAATTTACTCCTTTTTTTCTGCAAAAAGGAAATTACAATAATGTAATTTCCCTAATAACTGGCTAATTAATATTTCCACTTTTCAAGTAATCTTTCTTTTTCTTCATTTGTATTATTCTTCATATCTGCATACGGAATGTTCTGTGGATAATTCTCTATAGTAAATGTTTTATCTTTATAAATTTGTTCTGGAACAAATAATTCCTTATCTTCATCAACTAATGTATTATAGAAGAAATCAAAAACTTCCTTAACACTCTTTTTATTCTCTTTGCCATCTATTATTCCATATCCATACATTGAGTATGGTGAACCTTCTTCAAAAAACAATATCTTTAAATTTGCTCCATCATTAATAGCCTTTGTAGCCTGAGCAGTCATTCCTAAACCAACAGCAACCTCCCCCTGAATCAATGCATTAACAGGACCAGAACCAGATGAAGTAAATTGCACAATGTTATTTTCTAATTTATCAAAATACTTAAAAGCCTCATCTTCTCCCCATGAATTAACTAAACTCTTCAGGAAAATGTAACCAGTTCCTGAAGATTTAGGATTAGGCATAGAAATAAGATCCTTCCACTCATCTCCAAGTAAATCATCATATGATGTCGGCTCTGCCAATCCCTTGTCCTTAATAACATCTAAGTTAACAATAATAGCCCCACCATTTCTATATCCTGGTAAATATTTTCCACTCTCCGACTTAGCATCATCCATAAAAATACTCTGATCATATCCATCAAGCTTTGCTAAATATGGCTCTAATGATTCCACATAGCCATAATCTATATCAAATAAAATATCTGCCTCTGTGTCTTTTCCTTCAGCCTGAATCTTAGCAGCCTGATTACCGCTTGGCATATATTCGATAACTATATCATACTCTGGAAATTCTTCATTCAATCTCTTCTGAAAATGCTCATTTCTATATTCTTCAGCGCTAGAATAAATAACCACTCTATTCTCATCATCATTCTTACCACATCCACCTGTTAAAACACAAGCAGCAAGTGTAGCTCCTATTGTGAACATCTTTAAATACTTTTTCATTATTTCTAAGCCTTTCTTTGTTCATTTTTTAGATATTATAATACTTATTTTGAACACCTGCAAGTACTTTTTATAAATTTTAAAGGCTAAATGCATAAATACATTTAGCCTTTATCTTATTTAGCTCCACTACCGCAAATTATTACTTTAACAGTCTTCGCTAATATCTTTAAATCTTCAGATACACACCAATTATCAATATATTTTAAATCAAGCATTACTACTTCTTCAAAGTCTTCTATATCACTTCGTCCACTTACCTGCCAAAGACCCGTTATACCTGGTTTCATACTAAGTCGACGCTTGTGATGTCCCTCGTACTGCTTAAACTCATCTACCGTCGGTGGTCTAGTACCAACCAAACTCATATCACCCTTAAGAACATTAAAGAACTGTGGTAATTCGTCTATGCTCGTCTTACGAATAAATTTACCTACCTTAGTAATACGCGGATCATCCGTCATCTTAAACATCAAACCACTCATCTCATTCTGGTCCATAAGTTCTTTCTTTCGTTCCTCAGCATCTCTATACATAGAACGGAATTTATACATATAGAAGAATCTACCATTTCTACCCACACGTTTCTGCTTAAAGAATAATGGTCCAGGTGATTCTATAAGCAATATCGGAGCTAAGAATATAGTCACAACAGCTGTTATAGCAAGTCCAACTATTGCACCTACAATATCTATAATACGCTTAACTAAAAGTTTATTATAATCATGGAATACACTTGCAAAACGAACAACTGGAACATCACCAATCATATCGATAGTAGTTTTATATTCCTCAAACTCTCTAAGCTGAGTGATACTCATGCTAACGATTACACCCATACTCTCAAGTTCAATAATATCCCTACGCATTCTCTTATATTCATTGGCCGGCATATCAAGAAGTACTTCGTCCATAATCTGAAGCTTAACATAATCAATTAAACTCTCTCTACCTGCTACAACTGGATATTCTAAAATAGCTTCTCCTGTCATATCCTTATCAAGGATAACTATACCATCTATATTACGATTATATTCGCTACGCTTACGTACACGTTTTATTATCTCTTCAGCTCTATCAGAATAAGTAATAATAAGCATACGGTCGATACGTTTACTTTTAATACGAACCTTTGTAAGATAATACTTAATAATCACATGCAATGCAAACATAATTATTATATTCAATATAATAGTTAAAAAATAAACTCCTCTAGAAAAAGTTTCTGCACTCTTCTTTGCAAACAGAATAACAACAAATACTGATGCAAACATTGCATTAGTTTTAACCACATTTAAAAATTCATTAAGCTTATCTCTCTTGAAAAAATTTTGATTAGCATTAAAGAATATAATAACAAATGCATACGATATAATCATAGCTCCCACTTCAATGCCAAGCCTATCACTTACAATGTATTCATCTGTAAAACCCTTGTATATTACAAGCCATAGCCAACCAGAAAGAATATAACTGATAAATAATGATGCTACATCAGCTAAATACAAGAGTATATTTTTTATCTTGTCCTTAGAACGTTCCATATCTCTACCTTAAAACACCTTATTACATATTTTATTATGCGTAAGTACGCACACCTATTATTATATACTATGACATAATATTTTTCCACTACAATTTCCTGTAATATTAACGGGAGGTTCAAGCCTCCCGTTAAACGCTATTCTATAACTATATTTCCTAACAGATTTACATTATACTGTCTTAAAACTGTGATGCATTCTTCAAGGTTACTATAGTATGTTTTATCTATTTCACCTATAATAACTACATTATTTACATTTACAGTTTTCTCCAATTCATCACAATCTTGCAATATATTCCATATAACATCAATGACTATCCCTTTACTTTTTAGCTCCATAGAAATTTTTTCTAATATATCTACTTTATTCGAGTTAGAAACTGTTTCTAAAAACACTAAATTATCAATACCATTTTTTTTACATATTATTTCTACTTTCGTAGCGATATACTTTATACTCTCATCAATTGTATAATTCTTATTATTTCTATTTTTTACCGCCATTAAAATTCTATCGATAATAAACTTTTTCTTTTTATCACCAATGTTTTCAATAACACCCACTTTGTCAATTCTATATAAGTTAAATATATCATCTTCATTTTGTAATTTACTAGAAAAAACTTCTTTAACTAAATAATATGCGCAAACTATAAATATACCTATTATTACCCCTACTATTGCAAACTTAATATCTATTCTAGCCGCAACTATTTTTGCACTTTCAAATTCATTTTTATATTCTTCGTATGAAATATTATTATACAAATATAATTTCTGTTCTCTAGATAATGAATCTTTCATAGTTTCAATAGTATTTCTAACTGTATATATATTGTTTTTGATATCATATATCTTTTTTTCTAATGAATCTGAAAACACTCTGTTTACCGAACTATTTATTTTAACAAGAGTATGTTCTCCAATTGTTAAAAACTCGTCCTGTTTTTCCATTACAATTTTGTCAACAGCCTTTTCCATATCTGCCGCTGTACAACCAGTAGGCATAGATATTACTAATTTAAACATAGCTCCTTCTTTATCCATGTAAACCTGTGTTAATTCACCAACACTTTGTACACTAGCATCCAATTTCAATTCATCAATTAAATCTTTGCAATATTCACTATTTAATACAAAAGTACCATATGCTGAAACTAATGCAGGCGTATAATCCTTTTCAATATCACCCTCTAAATTCATAGTGTATTTAGACTCTATATAATACTGAATTTCCAATATATCATACTGTTTAGTATCTATTTTCAGCAAAACCGAATCCTCGTAGTACTTTTCATAATAATTTAATCTATCATACTGTGCAAGAATACTATCTAGATTCTTTATCTGTTCATCTGTAAAATTCTTTACTAAGTTCTGGGTTTCTTCATTATTTTTATTATCAGATGTATATTTAAAACCGACTAATGCTACTGCACAAAATGTTGCTACTAACAACATATATTTCCATCCAAAAATAATCTTCCAAATTAATTGTTTAATATTAATTCCTCGTATTTCACTATACATGTTTTACTTCCTTTCATATTTCAGTCTTTTCTCTAACTTTAATTTCACGATAAGCAAAGAATATAGCCATATAAAGCCATATCAAATCCGTATTAGAAAACGCAGATGCCATATTAATAATAAAATACATTATTGTAATATATATTGTTAACTTATATATATCACTCTTTCTCGTCTTCTTCTCCCTATATCTAAAAGCATAAAAAGAAATACTTACCCACAGCATAATATTATTAACCAATCCAAGCAATCCACCTTCAACTGCAATACCAACAAACCCTGTGTCTAACGCATCAGCTCTTGTCCAACTTCCAAATTGCTTAAAGTGGTAATACAAACACCCGCGTAAAAACGCATTATATCCATAACCACATACTGCAAATCCTTCTTTTATCATGTAGTATACTGCCGACCACTGAACCATTCGCGAGTAACTCGCATTATCTGCATTAAAGCCAAAATCGGATGACAATTCATAATCAAATCCTAATACATTTAAAATAGACTTAATTACCTCTGTAATTCCCTCAAAAATAGAAGGTTTAACAATTAATACTCCAATAACCAATGCTACCGCTGCTGTAAGATATTTAAAATATATCTTAAAAAAAGCTCTATTTCTAATAACTATCATTATTACTACTGTTATTCCCAATGCCAATATTGCACTTCTAGTCATTGTACAAACCAAAGCGATTGCATTCATAACTAAGAAAAATATATATCTAATCTGTTTCTTCTTTTCATACATAAACATAGTTATCAAACACATAAATGCACAATAACAACCATTTTTAATTGCATTTGTTACACCAAATGCTCTCACAGTATTCATTCTATCTGTTATTACTTCTACAACGCGGTCCTCCGATATCGCCAACACCGTTGTTAAATCTATCTTCAATACAGTTTGTAAAATACTAATAACAGCTAACACACCAGAGCCGTATATCAGAAATTCTAAACATCTATATACTTCTTCTTCTTCACTAATTATACTCTTAACAGTCATAACCAATAAAAACTGTTCAAAAACTATAATAAAAATACGATTAAATTCTCCAAAATTTATCCGCAAATTAAATAACGAAATGCCCAATGCAACAATAGTATAAATAAGTAGTTCCTTTGGAATATGACTTCTTTTTCTAAATTTCATATTATAAAACCATATAACACTTACGATTATTATTAAAATTCTCTTTCCTGTAATCAATGGTAATGAAGTAGAAATTTCAATTGCAAATGTATCTGGCAAAATGGTATAAAATGCAAACAATATATATATATACCATTTATCATATTTTACTGCATTTAAAATGATAGGAATAATCAGTAAAGAAATAACAATCAATTTAAATATTGCGTCCATCCTTACTCCTTTCTATCTTCTACCAAACAGTATAGCCAATCTTATAGTTATACTTTTATTCCAATTCACATATTTAGTTTTTCTCGAAATACATAAACGTAATCTTGTCCATATATTTTTCTTATAGGTTGATACAACCCTTAAAAAATTAATATTTCTCTCTAGAATAATATCTTCATAGTTATCAATAATATCCTTCGCCTGCTCCTGTATACTAATCTTTTGCTTCTTTAATATACTATTTAATCTATCTTTTATTTTTCCAAGTATACCTCTAGAAACCCCTACGACATTTGAACTATGCTGCCTATATTTTATATAAGGTATCTCGTCATAGTATATCTTACCTCCAACTCCTGTACATATCAACGCCACGTAAAAATCATGCATAACCATACTATTTGGCATATTGTGTGTTCTAATAATTTGCGATAGCTTTTCATTAAAAACCATAGTGCAACCTAATAGCCCGCCTGCACAAGTTACTGTATCAAAATCAGTAGAAGGTTCTTTTTTATACACATTATTTCCTGCGTAAGCTAACTTTTCATCCACAACCATACCATTTCCGCAATATAATTCTGGATCAATTTTAGATATTTTTGCAATGCCACTTGCTATTTTATTATCAAGCCAAAAATCATCCTGGTCAGCAAATGCATAATAATCATATCCTTCAACTCGTTGTACTAAATCCATAAAACTTTTAGCAGAACCACAGTTTTCGCCTTGATACCACTCAATTCCATACTTATTTTTATATTCTTCTAATATATTAACAGTATTATCTTTAGAACCATCATCCCTAACAAATAGTTTTAATTCAAAATCTCCCTTTTGATTTAGAATTGTTTCTATCTGTTCTCTTAAATATTTTTCACCATTATAAGTTGACATCAACACTGCAACTCTAGTCATTTTCTTCCTCCAAAACAAAATGATTTATTAATCATTCATTATATATTTATAAAAAGTATCTTCTATATGTGTTTGACTTTCATCAAATTTATATGACAATTTATGAAAATTCGACATACTCGTAATATGCTTCCATTTCTCTTCATCAAATTTATCAAATAATCTCAAAAGAAGAATATGTGGTATTGAGCTATCACTTGGCATTATGTTATGCCAATCCTCCTCATAGAAATCTAATGCTATTGAAATAAAATGATGAACCAAAAAATAATCAACTAATTCTTTGTTCTTTTTCCAGTATTCATAACAAAGATCTCTAGCAGCCATCAATATTCTATTGTGTGTCTTTGCACATATTAACCAGCTAGAAATATATAAACCTTGACCATCACGTCCTGGTTTTAAGCTTTGATATAAAAATAAATCTGAATCAAAGAAATAATCAGGTATTTCTTTTCCTGTACAAAGAACTGTAGCATCAATCCACATTCCACCATGATTTATAAGTAATTCCAATCGTAATAAATCTGTCATATGAGTATTTGTAATTTGTCCTTTTTTCCATTTATCTACGATGTACTCTGGCATATTTACATATTTGTGCATATTTTCAGATGTAATTAGTATGATTTCTTTTCCGTTCAAATTTTCTCTTAGCGATTCATAGCATTTTTTTACTATAGCTGGTGCATTGTCTATTCCCTGAAACCAACACACCCACACCTTATCACTCTTTTTATGTTCTAAATTACAATCATATTTCTCATCAAACTCATGCAAATTCTTTCTATATTTTTTTTCTAGTTTTTGCTTAGTTTTTAACTGTGTCGATAATCGCAATATCTCTAAAGCAGTTCTGCTTTTGCCAAGTGTTACAAACTGGATCACTGCTGTAAAAAGCGCTCCCCCTTTCCAATATTGCTTCAGTAATTTTAATCCCCCTTGTTTTTTAAATATGTCACTTAATTTCATTAAATTAACTACTCCTTTTATTTCGGTATCTATATTTACTTGCTTGTAAATAATCTCATATACTCATCTGTGATAAATTGCCAGCTATACGCTTCTTCTATTCTCTGCTTTGCCTTTAATCCTAGTTTTTCAATTTTATCACTTTCCATTTCGTCTGCTATGTTAATTAAACGTGCTAAATTTCCGTCTTCCTTACTCCAATATACAGCTGCATCTTCTGCCACTTCTTTATTAAAACCAACATCAAGTAGCAAATTTAACTTTGTACTTCCTAATGCCTCTAACAAACTTGGATTTGTTCCACCAACTTCATGACCATGAAAATATCCATAAGCATTTTCTCTTATCTTCTTTAATAATTCTTGATCATATACTGTTCCAACAAACTTAATTCTGTTGTCCTTATGAAATCCTGTTTTGTTTTTAAGTTCTTCCAAGAAATTATCACTTACATTTGTAATTAAAGCAAAACTTTTATTAGTATTAGATTTCATAAACTCTTTAAGCATAGTTTCATAATTATTTTCTGGTACAAATCTTCCTACTACCAAATAATAGTTATTTGGTGTCAAATTCTTCTCGTTTAACCAGCTAATGTATTTTTCATCATTATTATCTAACGAAGACTTACTTGTTTCTGAACCATATGCTATAAATGTAGTTTTAGGATTATATTTTTCATAATCGTTTTTTATATATTTTTCAATATTTTTACTATCACATACAAGTAAATCCGCATGCTTAACCATCATTTTTTCAGATATCTTCCAATATTTTCTAACTGGAGCGCTCCATTTAGCACGCTTCCACTCATGTCCATCAGGATTTACATATACTACACCACCAAGCTTATGTATTTTCTTAGTATAATGTGCCATAAACGGTCCTATACGACATGCCAATATATAAACAATCGGATTCTTGATTTTTTTTTGTTTTATATATTTACAGCATTCTTTTAACGCTGCAACGTCATAATAGATAGCTTGTGCTGGACCTATATTAGGAACTTTTACAGTAAAACATCTGGCATTATGATATTCCTCTACTTTATTTTCTGTTCCCTTACATGCTACGTGATACTTTATATCACTACAATTTTGATGATACTCAGTCAATTTGTCAACAAATGTTTCATATCCACCATATGCACCTGGAATTCCCTTTGATCCGATTATAAATACATGTTGCATTTCTATATCTCCTTAAAACTTAAATGTATCCTTTACGCCAAACCACTTTTGATCCTTTTCACTAAGATTAAGCTTAGTACCATCAGTCATAGTATATCCTTCAGCACTTGCTGTTCCGTCATACTCACCTACAAGCTCTGGCCACTCTATTCCTATCTCTGGATCATTCCAAGCGAGTCCTCCTTCATCACCTGGGTGATAGAAATCTGTTACCTTATAGCAAAATTCTGCGGTTTCACTAAGCACTAAGAATCCATGTGCAAATCCTTCCGAGATATAAAACTGCTTCTTATTCTCCTCTGTAAGCTCTATTCCGTACCACTTACCATATGTTTCACTGTCAGCTCTTAAATCCACAGCCACATCGAATACTCTTCCCTTTATAACTCTTACAAGCTTGCCCTGTGGAAACTCCTTTTGGAAATGAAGTCCTCTAAGTACACCTTTTACTGACATGCTCTGGTTATCCTGAACAAAGTTCATATTAAGACCTGCTTCTTGCATATCCTTTAAATTATATGTCTCCATAAAATAGCCTCTAGCATCACCGTGTACTGCTGGCTCTATAACGTATAATCCCTCTATAGGGCATTTTGTAATCTTTATCTGTCCCATAAGTTCCTCCTAAAATTCTATTTCTTTAAGATATCTTGCAAGTGCATCCTGCCATGTTGGGAGTGGCACAAAACCATTATATACAAGCTTAGACTTATCAAGTCTACTATTAAATGGTCTAGCCGCCTTTGATACACCATACTCCTCTGTAGTTACTGGTTTCACTTCAAGTTTTCCTTCACTATATTCTGTATGACCACACTCAACTGCCTGAGCAAATATTTCTATTGCAAACTCATACCAGCTAATGTATCCACCTTCATTAGTTGCATGATAGTAGCCATATTTATCTGTCTCTATCATGTCTACAAGAAGTCTAGCTAAATCATAAGTATATGTCGGTGTTCCTATCTGGTCACATACAACTGTAAGCTTATCATACTTTTTACCTACATTAAGCATAGTTTTGATGAAATTATTTCCATTTTTACCAAATACCCATGCAATTCTTACTATAAAATGCTTATCCACATTGTCAGCCACTGCCAATTCACCTTCTAGCTTAGTTTGTCCATACACACTAAGAGGTGCATAATCCTTACAATCTGGCTCCCAAGGTTCTTCGCCCTGTCCATTAAATACATAATCTGTAGATATATACAT
The DNA here is from genome assembly GCA_045125245.1 of Lachnospiraceae bacterium. GTDB lineage: Bacteria > Bacillota > Clostridia > Lachnospirales > Lachnospiraceae > SVEL01. Next base: position 10,039 of record JBGVNF010000139.1, on the reverse strand, counting down.
CATCTTTATATCAAGCGCCTTACATGCCAATGCAATATTTTCTGTTCCAACCGCATTAACCTTACGAACCTTCTCTTGATTTTCTTCATCTTCTGCTGCATCTACTGCCGTCCAAGCTGCACAATGAATCACTGCATCTGGCTTACACTCTGTCAAAGCCTTCTCTACAGCATCCTTGTCCGTAATATCTAACTGAATATATTCACACGCACAAGCAGACTCAGACAAAATATCTGAGCCTACTGCTGTGAATCCTCTTTTATTTAATTCATTTACTGTATCATAGCCTAACTGGCCACATACACCTGTTACGAATACTTTCATCAAACTCACCTACTATTCATTAATTATCTATTACCATAGATTTTCTCATAGTAATTCTGATACTCTCCAGAAATGATTGTCTCCCACCATTCCTTATTATCAAGATACCACTGAATAGTCTTCTTTATACCATCTGCAAACATTGTTTCTGGCAACCAGCCAAGTTCATTGTGAATCTTAGTTGGGTCGATAGCATATCTCATATCGTGACCCTTTCTATCTGTAACATATGTGATAAGGCTCTCTGGTTTACCAAGCTCTTTGCAGATAATCTTTACGATATCGATATTCTTCATTTCGTTATGACCACCGATATTGTAAACCTCTCCTACCTTACCCTTATGAATAATAAGGTCAATAGCCTTACAATGATCCTCTACATATAACCAATCTCTAACGTTAAGACCTTCACCATATACAGGGAGTGGCTTATCATTGAGAGCATTAGCTATCATAAGAGGAATAAGCTTCTCTGGGAAATGATATGGTCCATAATTATTTGAACAACGGCTAATAGTTACAGGTAAGCCATATGTTCTGTGATAAGCTAATACTAATAAATCAGCTCCAGCCTTTGATGAGCTATATGGGCTGCTTGTATGGATAGGTGTCTCCTCTGTGAAGAAAAGGTCAGGTCTATCAAGTGGTAAATCACCATAAACCTCATCAGTAGATACCTGATGATATCTCTTAATTCCATACTTTCTACAAGCATCCATAAGTACTGCTGTACCCTTGATATTTGTATCAAGGAATACCTCTGGATTCTCAATTGAACGGTCTACATGAGACTCAGCTGCAAAGTTTACAACCATATCTGGATGCTCTTCCTCAAATAACTTATAAACAGCTTCTCTATCTGTGATACTTTCCTTAACAAATCTAAAGTTAGGGTTGTCCATCACTGGAGCCAATGTAGATAAATTACCTGCATATGTTAAACAATCAAGACATACGATACGATAGTCCGGATACTTATTTAACATATGAAATACAAAGTTACTTCCAATAAATCCTGCTCCACCTGTTACTATAATATTCATAATTCTTTTCCTCTCTTTTCGTTGATTTATATCACAACAATTCTGAGCTGGATTTAAAATTCTTCGAATTTTAAATCGGTCGGTAGATTCCGGCAATACACAGATTAACCAACTATCAATATTAAGTAAACTTAATATTGATAGTTACTTAATCTATGTGCAGCTCAGAATTGTTGGCGCCTAGTACAGATTTTCCTGATACTTTCCATCTATTACATCCTTAAGATACTGTCCATACTGATTCTTCTTAAGTACTTCGTATACCTTAAGCACATCTTCCTTTGTTATCCAGCCATTAAGATACGCTATTTCTTCAAGACAAGCTATCTTACGATGCTGATGTGTCTCTACTGTCTTTACAAAATTAGTTGCATCTACTAAGCTCTCATGTGTTCCTGTATCAAGCCATGTAAAGCCTTGTCCAAGAAGTTCTACATTTAACTTATTATCCTCGAGATATATTCTATTAAGGTCTGTTATCTCTAATTCTCCTCTAGCACTTGGCTTAAGATTCTTAGCATACTCTACCACCTTGTTATCATAGAAGTAAAGTCCTGTTACACAATAGTTACTCTTTGGCTTCTCTGGCTTCTCTTCGATAGATATAGCCTTACCAGCCTTATCAAACTCTACGATACCAAATCTTTCTGGGTCATCTACATAATAACCAAACACTGTAGCACCCTTACCATTTTCAGCATTCTCCACTGCTGCCTTAAGTCTCTTCTTAAGACCATGACCTGCAAATATGTTATCACCAAGTACCATAGCTACTGTATCATCACCGATAAACTCTGCACCAATGATAAATGCTTGCGCTAATCCGTCAGGACTAGGCTGTACCGCATATGATAAATTAATACCATACTGACTTCCATCCTTCAATAACTCTTTAAATCTTGGTGTATCCTGTGGTGTCGATATAATAAGTATATCCCTAATACCTGCATTCATAAGTACAGATAATGGATAATATATCATCGGTTTATCGTAAATTGGAAGTAACTGCTTTGAAGTTACCATTGTGAGTGGGTAAAGGCGAGTACCTGAACCACCTGCTAAAATAATTCCTTTCATATATACCTCTCCTATATTTCATAACCAAACTCACTATCAATGTATGTCACACTTGAATAATGAGGATGCCTCTCTTCATACTTTGGAATTTCCATATAATCACCATATGATTCTCTAAGCACAGCATCGGCATTATTAGGCCCCCAAAATTCAAATTCTTCAAACATATACTTTTTTAAAGGTAGCATATCTTTTATTTCTACTTTTCTCATAAAATCTAAAAAAGTAAATACCTGTTCATCATCTACTGTTACTTTTTTTTCTTTTTCTGATTTTATAAGATTTTCTAATTCTTCTACTTTTTTTCTATAAACCTCTTCTTGCAACATTCCAACACTATATTTTTTATGATAAAATCTAAGATTTTCATTCCATATATGTATATCAACATTACTTCTAGATGTCTTTTTTAGCCTATAGAAATCCAAATTAATCCCTCTATATTTATAGCTATTATCATCTGGAAACAAATCTGCTACTGCAATCGAATTAATATCCCTTAATCTTGACCATGCTGGCCAATAGATAGGATCAACCTTTTCATCATGTACTATCATCCATTTTGGCAATTCTTTTCTAAGAATATCCATTGCTTTATCATAATCTTCATCAAATATATAAATATCAAAATCATCATCCCAAGGAATATAACCTTCATGCCTTACTGCACCTAATAGAGTTCCCAAACATATACAATATTTAATGTTGTGTTTTTCCAATACTGAATGAACTGATTTTGCCATTTTTAAAAGAACATCTTGTAATTTCTTTATATCTGATTTGTTATATTTTTCTGTCACTGGAAAATCCAAGTCTTTTATCATATTATTTCCTCCAATCAATCAATGATTCAACCATATCTACATCAAAAACAGGAATTCCAATTTGATTTTTTATCTTGATTCTTTCTGCATATGAATCATCTATAAAAATACTGTCTTCCGTAGATATATAATTTGATTTTTCATCATTCTCATCAATAACTATTATTTTTTCAAATAATTCTGTCGATATACATCTCTTTTTCATATCTTCATATATATCACCTATATGTTTTGATAATATATATATTTTTTTACCACATTGATATGCCTGATATATAAACGCTAACAACTGTATATTAACAGCATCATTAATCACTAGCGTATCATCATAATCAACATATATTTTATTATAATTAATGTCTATCTTATATGCACTATAAAATGCTCTGTCTAAAATAATATCATAATTATTATCTATTATGTCAACATCAAATCCCCACATATCAAACAACGTGATTAAAGGAAAATTAATTCCTAGATTACGTGACAATCCCATTGTTCCAGGTATTCTTGGCGACACTTCCATCAACCTATATTCTCCATTATAGTTCTTTTTAACTTGAAAAAACCATGCTCCTCTAAATTTTAGTTTATTGTTTAAAGCATTGGCAATTTGTACTATTTTATTATCGCTATCCAGCGTTTTTGATCTTACACTTATTCCTGCTCTAATTCTTTCTCTATCGCGCAATCTAGCCACTCTCAGATTTCCATCTTTATCTGTAAAACAATCAACTGAATACTCTATACCAGACAAATATTCACATATAACTAATGACTCATCTTTTTCTAATGCGAATTTTAATTGCTCCATATTATCTATCTTTTCTGCTCCAACAGCCCCTTGTCCTACTGTAGGTTTAACAAAAACTGGAAATTCTTGTACTTCCTCTGGTGTTTTATAAGTTATAGGTATAAACTCCTCTCCTTCAAAAAAACTATATGTTTTAGACTTTGATCGACATATCGCAACAGTATCATACTCAGAACATACAATTACTGCATTTATACTTTTTGAATGTTTACTTAGATATACACAAGCACTATCGTGCGCAGGATATATATACTCAATTTTATATTCTTCAATAACTTTATTAAGATACTCTATAAAATTGTCTTCACCAATATACGGAAACCCTTTTATTAATCTCTCATATACAAACTCGGAGTGATCATCAGCACTAGTCCCACCAAATAGATTAACAAACTTAGAAAATTTTAAAGCGTTATGTATTTCAAATGCAATTTCTGTACCTGCTGGAAATATTAATAAATTTTTTTTCTTACTCATATTTTCTCCTACATCAATAATCAAATTATTATTTCTTACATTTTTTTATTATATCACATATGCAATCTACAACTTCGATATTTAAATCAGCATACAATGGCAATGTCAATACTCTTTTGCTAATCCCCAATGCAATCGGTGTTTTACTAACATCATATTTACCATGAAAACAATCAAACGTATTTGTTAATGGATAAAAATATTTTCTTGCAAATATCCCCTCCTTGTTCAAAGCATCTGCCACCTCATTTCTAGTAGAGCCAAACGTCTTTTCATCAAAAACAACTGGGAAATATGAATAATTTGAAATCACACCTTCTTGTACTGGATTAAATTTCAACCCTGGAATATCTCCTATATTTTCCATATAATGTTCCACTATTTTTTTACGTTTACTTATTTCTTCATCAATATGTCGTAAGTTGCAAATCCCCATCGCTGCACAAAACTCGTTCATTTTAGCATTTGCACCAACGCTATCTACTACTTCCTCTCCACGTATACCAAAATTTTTCAATCTAGATAGTGCTAATCCAAATTCGTCATCTTTAAAACTCACTGCTCCGCCTTCTATAGTATTAAAAACTTTAGTTGCATGAAAACTAAAACATGACGCATCACCAAAGCTTCCTATTCCTTTACCTTTATATTTCACGCCAAAGGTATGAGCAGCATCATATACAACTTTCAAACCATATTTATTTGCTAAATATTCTATTTCTTCCACATTACATATATTTCCATATACATGAACAGGAACAATTGCGCATGTTCTATCAGTTATTAATTTTTCTATTTTCGATACGTCTATTGTATAATCATAATCATTTATATCACAAAACACTGGTTGCAAACCATTTCTTACAATCGCATGTGTTGTTGATGCAAACGTAAACGGCGTCGTAATTACTTCACCCTGTAAATTCAACGCCTGCAATGACAACTCTAGTGCCATATGTCCATTAGTAAATAAATCTATTTGTTGAACATCTAAATATGTTCTTAATAATCGCTGTAATTCCTTATGCTTCTCCCCCATATTAGTAAGCCAACGTGAATCCCACAAATCACTTATTTCTTCCACATATTCATCAAATATTGGCATTGATGACCTTGTTACCATAATATTTTCTGGCATCACTATGCTCCTCCTTATTATCAACATATTTTCATATAATTACATTTTCACATACACACTATAATCCAAAAAAAACGACATGTCAAGAAATTCATACAACAACGTACTTTATTGATTTCTCACAAATTATAGTATTAATATATCTAACAAATCTATCTTTTTTGTTTCAACATACCAATCAAATAGTAAAATGATTCATTTTTAAAAACAACAGAACCCACTATATACATAAAAATCGCAACAATTATTTGTACTAGTAATGTAACTATTGCCGACAAATTAATGAAATTAAACAAATAAACCACTACTCCCATTATTACAGCTAATAATAATGTTGGATATATATCTTTTATTTGTTCCTTATATCCATAATCCAATAGTCTTTTATTTGGCCAAACATTAATAATTTGGCTAGTAAAACAACTCACAAGCAAACTATATGCCATCGCTTTAACACTAACAAACATCGTTGCTATTAACAAACCAGTTCCTATTGCTTTTTTTATTATCTCTAATTTAAGAAATAAATCGCTTCGTCCCATAGCCTTAATAGCATTTAAATTGGCGGTATGTATAGGGTAAAACATAAACACAATACAAAATATCTGCATAAATATTACACTTCCTGCCCACCTATTAGTTAATAAAATTTCTATAATATTAGAGGCAACAGCTGCCATACCTATCATACAAGGTGCCATAATATACATACTCATTTTTATAGAACGCCTAGTCATATTTTTAATATGTTCTTTTTTATCTTGAACCTCAGACATTGCTGGCAATAAAACACTATCTATAGAGCTATTTACATTTACTACTATCAATTCAGGAAATTGCTTTCCTTTATTATAATAAGCAAGGTCCCCAGAAGAATAGATTTTTCCAATAATCAGCTGTGTACAATTGTTATACACTGTATCTAATAAAGCTGACGCCAATAATTTCCACCCATATTTATACAATTGCTTTAAACGTTGAAAAGAAAATACTAGTTTTGGGCGCCATTTCACCACAAACCATAAAATCAGAGTACTAACAAATAAATTTGTCAGCTGCTGCGCTACCAATGCCCATACACCAAAACCATTCAGCGCTAACACTATTCCTATGGTCGCAGCTGAAATGGTACCACCTAACGTAGAAAAGAAAAACTTTTTAAACATCATTTTTTTAGATACGTATGCCTGTTGCACATTCCTTATACCCGAAATAAGTATAGTAATGCTTACAACTCTTATCAACGGTACCAACTCATCCTTATTATAAAACATAGCTATAGACGGAGCTAATAAATAAATCAAGCTATATAAAATAACACAAAAGGTAATATTTGTATAAAATACAGTAGAAAAATCAATATCATCTGTATTTTTCTTCTGTATAAGTGCATTTCCCAATCCACTATCTACAAAAACTTGCAAAACTGTAGTAAACACAGTTATAAGTGCAACCGTACCATATGCATCTGGCATCAATAATCTTGCTAACACAATGGAAACTATAAACGACACCACTTGGGCCCCTACTCTTTCTAAAAATTTCCATATTAAATTAATCATTACCTTTTCATTACTAGCCATACTATGCTCCTTTTACTATGCCTTTTATTTTATCAACTATGCTTATTAAAGTCTGCTTTATAATATACACTATATACCTACCAGTGAATTTTTCTTTAAATATTTCCTTAATCCATTTACCAAATGAAATCCCTGTATCTTTTTCTATAGCTCTTTTAAAACATGAAAAAAAGTAAAGTTTTCCTGTAACTATTTCTAGTTCCTTCTTTTTACTATCTTTTGCATAACTATATATACTTTTATAAAATAACATTTCATTCATCTTAAACTTCTTATCACATTTAACCCTTGCTGAATAGCTTGTTCCACTAGATGTAACATGTCTATACGCACTCCATTCTTCTGGCATACATACATATTTTCCTTGTGTTAACATTAAAAAAGCATTCAATCTATCTCCTGGATAATAATCATACATCTTATACTTTTCATAAAACTCAGTTTCAATATTATAAAATGTATTCCGATACACAATAGTCGCCAACTGTCCTGGCATTATTTTCTCAAGATAATGGTTAATCGTATATTCCGATTCTTTACAATTTGGATACTTCTCGCCATTTCTTAATGAATTTTCATCTACAACCTGGCAATAATGCGCCACTGCATATACATCATCATTTTTCTCTAAAAAATCCACTTGTTTCTGTATCTTATCCTCATAAATAAGATAATCATCGCCTTCTATCGTAATAACATACTTCCCTCTTGCTCGTGATTGAAGTTCTCTTACATTTCCATCTACACCTACACCAAGATTTTGCTCTCTGTAAAAAACATAATAATTGCTTGGCAATCTTTGTTCTATTCTTCTTAATACATTTGCCGTATCATCTGTTGAACAGTCTTCACCTATCAATACCTCATACTCAAAATCAATCTTCTGCATTAATATACTATTTATACACTCTTCTATATATTTTTCATGATTATATGTTGGTACAATTACAGATAGTTTAACATTACTCATCTATTTATCACCATTTACCTTTCTAACAAACATTATTTATATTTTTTCATCTATACACATACAGTTTACATTATATACTTTTGATTCATATTATACAATACTACTTTTTAATAATACTTTTTTGTTTTCTACTTACAAGCAATACAACTGTAAATTCTCCATAGCAAGTAACTAGCTTCATACTACTGATATATGACAAAATATCGATATTAAATTCGTGCGAAATGAACAATTTGTCCAACACACAAGGATTTTTTCAACATAAACTCATTAACAGTAGAAAACAAATATCAGTTTGTTGAATGGCAGATATTATTAAATCATATAAGTCCAGTGGTATGCAGGTATCTGAATGACTTAAACAGAATAACACTTCAAAAGACCAGTACTACTATTAGCAGCGTAAATTTAAAGATGCATGTTTAGAATCGTTACAAGCAGAACAATCAGCATTTGGTAAATTACCTATAGAAGTTCCTTAGGTATATGAACTTAAGTCAGTTATAAAAAACCACTATAAAAACTACCACATCGAATATATCAGATAAAAATGTTGTTATTTCAACACATAAATTAGATGGCGCAAGCATAGACATATACAACAATGCATCGTCAGGATTTATAAGAAATTTTATAAAGACATTTATATATGCTAAATAATGCCACCTATATTAATAAGATATATCTAGCAACAGGTTTTACTGATTTACAGAGATGTATAGAAGTTCTTACAAGTATTGTTAAGTTCCAATTCAATCTTGAACCTTATGATAAGGATAATCCAAGTTGTAAATCATGCAACAACACAGCTAAAATACACAATTAATTAATAATTAAGTACAATATTAACAATTACTGATTCAATTGAAGCATAAACAATGCTTTTCTCTTCTTCATAAACTCTACATTTATAAACAACTGAGAATAAAATAATAATAGCAGACTAATAGCTACTTGAGCAACCACCCATTTCACCTCACTTTATCCTCTTCCATCCAAAATTTCAATAACTTCTAGCGCAAACCATATCACATCTATCAATAAGATAGCCATAAGCAATGCAATTCCACTTGCTTAGTTCCCAAATTTCTTTTAGAACACTTTTTCCTCTAATACAGTTTAAAATAAAAATGATACCAAATATCACTATTGACGTTATCGCATAGCCCTTCTCTTCTACTACAACCAAAAGACATACAGTAACTATTGGTGATTTAAATTAATATAACAATACTAAAAATAAGAATCTTTTATACTTAAATCAGAATCTTTTCTTCTCAAACATCACCATCGCAATAAAAAATTAGCCATATGTCAAATTTTGTATTAATAATATGCTAAAAATTCCTGACCATAAACTACATATAGTGTATAGTCCATATTGCGGTTTTGTCAATATACGCATAAATAACGTTACTGTAATAAACGATAAACGCTTTTGCAAAATACTACAAACAGTATACGACACCGATACTTTTAAAGTTAAAGGGCTATTTTCCCACTTGTTAGTAATTTTTTATCATCTTTACTTATTTGTTGTTTAAATCATTTTTAATCTGAGTTGTACTAATTTCCGGAGTACGAGATAGATATACAACTTCCACACCTTTTTCTTCCAAATAATCAAATTTACCTTTCCAATCATTACCCATAAAAAAGTGTCTTCGACACTTCAACTCCCCTGCCCCTCAATCTTTGAGGGGTAGTTTGTTTTTTTCTAATTTCTGCCGATAATAATTATATGAATATATTACAATCCATTTTTAAAGATCATTATGAAGAAATTGAA
>JBGVNF010000138.1:0-5538 GCA_045125245.1 Lachnospiraceae bacterium | reverse complement strand
AAAATTTTAAAGGTGAATATAAAAATATAAATGATTTATATATAAAATATGTGGATATAAGTGAATGCAAGAATTTAAAGTATCTATCGATATTTGCGGTATATAATGATGAATCAATCGAGGTGTTTAGGATGGATTCTGAAAGACATCAACTTCTTGTAACTACCGGTTTTTCGTCTGGATATAGTAAAGCGTTTATAAAGGATGTTTTGGGTGGTGTAGAAGGACGAGACATAGATGCGTGGTGTGATATAGATGTATTTACCGGCTTTTTTAAGAGAACTAGGGATTTCATTACAAAAGAAGCAAACGATATAATTTTGGATAAAGAACTTGCATTAGAATATATTGGTTTAATGCGTCTATGCAAATAATGCAATCGGAGAAATATTACATAATATAAAAGTGGTAATTTAATACAGAACAGGAGATTATAATGATAGCTAACTACAAAGGAAAAGATTTTTTTGGCATAAGTATGGGAAGTGACTTGATTGAATTAAGAAGTAACAGTTCAGAAGATAACACATTTGTATACAATGACGGAATATATAAAAAAAGCGTAAAAAAAGCTGAATGTTCTAATATAAAAAAGTGTTGGATATTTGCAACATATGAAAATGAGAATTTTGAAGTGCTTCGAATTAATTGTAATCTTGAACAGATTATGATTATGGCGGATATTTCCAGCATATATATTAGTGAGCTTATGGATGTGAACTCAACTTATGATATGGGAAGGGAAATATATGGTTGGTGCGACATAAATAAATTTTCAAGTTTTTATATATTGTTTGATGATTATTTTAATCATATAGATAATAATAAAATGGTTATTGATAGAACTGAAATAATTGAGTATATGAAATTATTGTTAGTGATAGATAATACATAGATTAATGATGTACGGGTTATTGGATAAATAGGGTATTAGCCTCAAAAGATAAAAAAACAAAAATGGCTAATAGGTAAAAACGGACAGGAACAAAGAGGTTGGATATTGGAGAGTAACGTAAAGTCAAATTGCCACCCGTACATTCATTGTGATAGAGAGCATTGTTTATATCTCATGCTTTATATGAGATGTATAAAATTATTGTAAATAAGAATTAGTGGTATGATTTTCATATTTAAAGTGTTCGAATTCGAACACTTTAAACTGTCATGACGTATATTAAAGAAAATGGTGTGCCAAAAATTAGATTGACACATCATTTTCTTTATGCTATTATGTCAATAAATAAATGACACAGGAGCCGTTATGATTACAACACTAGAACAAGCACTAGTTCGTATTGCCGAATTAGAATCAGAGAACAAGGCATTGCGCGAAGAATTAGAACGATATAAGAATATTACACCAGCCGGACGTAGGAAGCATGATGAGACATGGATGGCTTCATATAATGATTTTGTTGTGAAGTATGAATCTGGCATGACCATTATGGAGATTGTTAATCAGGGTGAGATTAGCAGACGTACGGCGTATAGGTACAAGGCGTATTATGATGAGTTGAGAAAACTTAAAATGAATTGACATAAGAATTTTGAATTTGTATAATAATATTAGAAGAAGATATTTCTTCTGGGTGTGCTGACACCTTAATAATCTGACATATTAGCTAGTATGTAGGCTAGCAAGTTGGGGAGCAACAGAAAAACTCCACATTATAGCCATATTTGATGGATGGCAGGTTGGCAGACAACAGAAAAATCAGCTTATATGAAATCAAAAGATTGTCCTTTGGGGCAATCTTTTTTTGATATATTAATGGTTTATAAGTAGGTGAAGTATGAAGAATTATGATGCAAAACAAGCATTATCGATTATTCTTAGTTGCGCAAAAGCGTACAATGAAAAATTGAACAATAAACATTTTTTAATTGTATATCAAAATAGAAATATAATTACAAAATGTTGTGTTGGATTTAGAGATATGAATTTTTTGCATTTAACAGGCATTACGACTAAATTGTCAGCGCAACAATTTTATAACGCGTGCTTAGAAGGTAAGCTATCTGTCAAAGATATAAATGTCAATACCAAAGGAAGGGCTCAACAGAAGTTAGCAGTATTGCCATATTTATCCGAATTATTATATGGTAAGTGTATGGTGGGTGATTTTATAAATAGTGGTATAACTATAAGGGCAGATTATTTTGTAGGTGATACGAAGGCTGTTATAAGTGTGGGATTTAGAAGAGGAAAGTTTGCAGATTTTCCGGTTACGTTATATCACGAAGATATTAGAAAACTATCGAATCCAACATGTAAGGTTTTAGCAATATTCAGTAAGCAATACAATACAGAATATTACAATAAGTGTACATATTTATCAAAAGGCATAATTATTAATGCATTACCTAATGATGTAAAAGATGAATTAGAGTTATCTGAATTATTGCATATTCCGCTTGAACGGAACAGCCAGTCCGCGATAGCGGAAAGGCAGTCCGCTCTAAACGGGAAGCTTTTGTTGATTAAACTGGATTACGCATGTTCTTTCCATTCAGCTCAAGGCGGAACGCCTTGTGAATAATACGGTCGAGACATGCATCCGCATAGGTATTATCAGCAAACAGGTCGTACCATGATTTTACAGGTAACTGCGAAACGATAATTGTGGATTTATGATTATCCCTGCTATCGATAACTTCAAAGAAGTCACGGCATTTATCAAGGTCGAGGTCCATAAGACCGAAATCATCAATTACCAGCAGGTCAAGCCTGGCCATGTGATTTACGTAATCAAGGTAAGTGCCTTTAATTCGTGCCTGGTCCATTTCACTCATCATGGTGTTTGCTCGGATATATCTGACTGTTCTAAACTGTCTGATTGCCGCAATACACAATGCATTTGCTATATAAGATTTTCCTGCACCGGTTGCACCCGTGATAAGAAGGTTTCTTCCTTCATCAAGCCACCTGCAGGTAGCAAGCCGTTCAATGGTTTCGGTATCCAGCATCCTGGCAGGATCATATATGGTGTCATCAAATACTGCCTGTGGGTATCTGAGAGTTGCTTTTTTTAGAAAACGATTGAACTTTTTGTTGAAACGAAGCTCCCACTCGTAGTTTACGATGTTTGAAAATCTTTCATAGAAGCCGGAAAGATCCGAATTAGGATTTCGTATCTGTTCTTCAAAGGCTTCTGCCATACCTGACATTTTCATCTGTTTGAGACGGTCAATAATAACCATCTCTTCAGCAGTTAAATTTATATCTTTCATTGTATTCACCTTTACTTGTAAAAGTCCTTTCCTCTGATGTTTTCATGTGACGGAAGTGATTTTCCACCACCGGAATCCGTACTGTTAGCAACGGCTCCAAGGACTCTTTTAAAGTATGAATACTTACAAGCATGCATCTCAATGCACCTGCGTGAGGCTTCCTCAACGATTCCATGAGGAATTCCCTTACATGAATGAAGGATGCCGGCACAGCTGTTGTAAGCCTGTTCTTCGTGCCTTGCAGACCGGAGTATCTGGTCTATAAGCTCGGCAGTATATTCACCGTAAGCAGATGCCCACCTGCGGTAATAATCTCCGTCACGGGCATTGACTTCTTTGTAATAAAGATGCTCCGGCTTCATATGACTGTCATCTGTGATGTATTTAGGAAATTCCCTGTATGAACGCTTATGTCTGCAGATAAGGCGGTTATTGCGGTCACAAATGAGAATCTCTGTAGGTGTAGCCTTTAGGATTGCAGGCTGGCCACGATATGTGTACAATACAGAATAATAGTGGCCATCATACTCAAGATGATAGTTATCAGGAACTTTTAGAATGTATTTATAGTCACAAGTGGAATACTTATCGCCTGGCAGCGGTTTCATTTGCGGCTTGTCATACCTAAGGTATGCGTCCATTCTGGAACCGACTTTTTTCTGGAATTCTCGTCTGTTGATGTCCGCTATTATTTTTTGCGTCTCATCATTGATTGCTTCCAGAGAAGTAAAGATTTTTTCTTTCAGCTTTTCGATAAGGTGGGTTTCCAGATACTTTACATGATTCTCAACCGTTGATTTACCTTTTGGCTTTCTTGCCGGAGGCGGAAGTATTATAACGTTATAAAATTCCTCCAAATCCTGATATGCGGTATTAAGAACCAATTCATCTTTTGTATGCTTTTTTACCGCCGTTTTGCAGTTGTCAGGGACAAAATACTTTGGAACTGCATCATAAAACGTGATTGCATTAACCGTTCCCTGCATAAAGCTTGGAAGTTTTTCATCAAGGAAGCATTCTGCATAGACAAGACTGCTTACGCCAAGTGTAGTGGCAAATATATGGACTTTACTGATTTCCCCGGTGTGAGGATTCACAAGAAGCTCCGGCTGGTCACCAACCCAGTCAATATACATTTTCTCACCGGGAATACGCTCTACCGGCATGGAGACCTTATCTCCACCATAATTCTTTTCTATAAATCTGGAAAAGTATTCATAGAACTGGGAAGTCTGATAACCATTAGGGTGTTCGCTTTTGTAGTCGAGCCAGCAGTAAAACATGTTTACCCTGCTTCCCTTTGACATCATACGCTCATAATAGCGTTCGAAATCGGGCATGGGAATGTTATCCCTCCTGATGTTTCGTGGAGGATAAATCAATTCCTCCACCTGAGAGGGTTCCAGTTTCAGAAACTCATCCCAGCTAAGACCGGAATCTTTATACCGGTTCATAATAAGGTCTATGCCACTGTTACCAATGCCATAGCGCTTGCGTATAACCGGATATGACGTCTTATTATTTCGCAGTCCGATTACACCAATGATTGTGTTGTAGTCATGCATAATCATAGCTCCTTTCGTAATGAATTTTTAACTACGAAAAGAACTATATCATATATTAAAAAGTTTTCCCGTTTCGAGCGGAAGAACTTCCCGAACGGGCGGAAAGAGTTATCCCGTTTCGAGCGGAATTATCTTCCCGTTGGAGCGGAATATGCATGAATTATCCTAAGTTTGGTGAAATTAAGCATTAGAAAATATATAATGAACGTAGTTAGATTTCCCCTACAATCGCAGAGCAATTTTTTAAGACCTACCAGGCAGCTATCAATAATAAGTAGAGCTATCGTTTAGATAACGGTTACTGATATTAAGTAAAATATGAATATTCTACTAGAATCGTAATGGTTCTAGTGGGATATTTTTTTGACCTCGAAAGTATGAGGGCTTATGTTGTATATAGATTGTTGTAAGCAAAATATTATGATGAAATAAAGAAAAATTCTTTGACAATGAAGTAAAATTGGATATAATAAAAGTGAAAAAGAAAATTTCAAAAATGTGAAAGGAGAGTTCTGTATGTTATATGATTATATTATTACCAATTATGAAAAAGATGAACCAATCTTTCTTGCAGAGCTTCCTGGCAAATCCAGAGAATCAGTAAGGCAAGAGATGAAGAGACTTACAGATGAAGGAAAAATAGAGCGGTTATATAATGGCGTGTATTATCGTGCTTACAAAACTATTTTGGGAACTAAGGGAAAGGTATCGGTTGAAAAGTTTATACAAAAGAGATATATAG
>JBGVNF010000137.1:0-8473 GCA_045125245.1 Lachnospiraceae bacterium | reverse complement strand
GATGAACCCGTGATTTGCTAAATGCCCCCTTGATACAAGTTTATTACTGTGTGATATTCTCAATAAAATACATCATAGCTAGGTGATGTTCGTGTGGATGAAAGACATCATCGGAAGATTTTCATTGAATTTCTTATTTTTATGTGTTAAATTATCAAGCGTATAGTACTTTTATTTTTATGAGGTTTATGGATATGAATAATAATATTTACGAGCAGTCATATGCTGCCATTTCAGAATTATATGAGATTGCAAAATTAAGAGAAGGAAGCATCGTTGTAATTGGATGCTCTACCAGCGAAGTGGTAGGCTCTACTATCGGTACAAATTCCAGCTTTGAAACAGCTGGCGAGATTTTTAAAGGACTTTATGATTTCGCAAAAAGCAAAGGAATTTATCTAGCTATACAGTGTTGTGAGCACTTAAATCGTGCTATTATCACTGAACGTGCTGCCCTACCTTTTGCTGAAATAGTTAATGTGGTACCACAGCCTAAGGCTGGCGGTTCTCTTGCCACTCAAGCTTACGCTGGCTTTGAAGAGCCTGTAGCTTTAGAAGAAATCAAGGCTGATGCCGGACTTGACATCGGTTTCACACTTATCGGCATGCATCTTAAAAAGGTGGCTGTCCCTGTAAGACTTAAGAATAATAAAATCGGCTCTGCTACTGTTTTGGCAGCACGTACTCGTGCAAAATATATAGGTGGCGCTAGAGCTATGTATAATGAGGAACAATAATTTCTAAAACATTAAATAGTTTTGCATTATTGATTAAAGTTGACCCCCCTGTCGCTTTTGGTATTAGTTCATAAAATGATATGTCCAAAATGACAGGGGGTTGTTATTTAAAATATTCAGTTTTCATGCATTAATTAGTTATCTAAAAAACACTCATTACATACAATGCGTTCTGGCTCCCAAGCCGGACTCAACTTTTCAGTCAAATATTTCTTAATATCTTCCACCTTATCTTCTGTGACACCAGTTATATCCACACCCACATGAATAGCATTATCACTCTCATAATAAGTGTAAGCTTCCGCAGTCTCCACGCCTTCGTAGCTACAAGTTACTTCTTCAACCTTGTGTAAATCGATGAAATCTCTACCTTTGAGTCCCTCTATCATAACAGTTCTACCTGCATTCTCAAGGAAATCAACCGTACCGTCCTTGTTGATTCTAGCCATATGACCAGTCCAGTACAACTGACCGTCACCATATGGATTTTCAACTATATCTACGTAGCCTTCGGTCTCATAATCCATAATGTATAATGAACCCCAGCCACCAAACGGCTTCTTTATGTAGCTATTATCTAATACATAAGCTTTAACCTTTGTATCATATGGCACATTTTTGATAAGCTCAAAACCAGCTTCATCATTAATCTTACCTGCCTCGATATAGAAATGCTTTGGCTTCTCCACTTCTGGAATATACTTCTTAACTCTACGAACTGACGACTCCACGAGCATCGCATCAATAATCGCTTCGTAACAGCTAAGGAATATCTCTAACTGTTCTGTATCATATCTATTTTCCCAGTATCGAAGTAATGCAAAATATCCTTTCTTATCAGACATAATCTGTAAATGGAATGGAAGTGAATCCAAACTTAAATGCTCACGTGTAGCAGGTGCTCCACCGATTTCATCCACATTCATAATATCACCCTGATACTGAATAAACATCTCGTCTGCATGTAAATTAGAAAGACGACAATCCATTGTCTTGAGAATCTGTTGTCCGCTCTTTTTCAAAAGCTCAGGAACTGTCTCGTGTGCCTTTCTAGTATAACGATAATAGTATGTCGTAAAGAGTGAACCTACAATACGATTCCAACGTCCGTCAGTTCTTCCACTATGAATACTTGTGGTCATTATATCATCATCATCTGCAAATACACTTACACAATAGTTAAATGCTGTTAAGAAAAGAACATTTTCAGATACACCATACTTCTTACAGTATGCAGTAACCTTCTTTCTGCTTAAGGAATCAAATCTCTTTCTTATAGCCTGATTTATACCACGGTCTAAATCATGGCAATCCTTTCTAGCCAAAATACTCTTTCTAATCTTAAGATTATTTGTCTGACCCATAAAATATTTTATGTATTTAGCTGTACTACCATTCTGCTGATTATCCAAATAATCCAAGATATATTCATACATAGTATATGACTGCTTATGTACAGGTTTTCCATTGTAGATAGCATTGATATCTTCAAAGATAATATTCATACTCATACCGTCACCGATAATGTGTGCCAAATCAAAGAAGAAATATCTAGCACTATCAGTAACATATATAGCAGAATGGAACAATTCCTCACCCTGTGTAAACATAAACGGTTTTATAATACCTGCTTTTTCCTGCTCCCACTGAGCATCGCTTAATTTCACAATAGGAATGTCTATTTCTCTCTCATCATTTCTGACATTTACAAATTTACCATCGCGAAGCTCGATAATATCCTTAAGCTCTGGATGAATATTGAAAACTTCGATAATAGAAGCTCTTAACTTCTCCAAATCTACACTTTCATCAATCTTAAATAAGAATGGAAGATTTGATGTGCTGTGTCCTCTTAAAATGTACGCAAAATAAGTCTGTAAGCCTGTCAATGGATAAACTTCTCTAACCGTATAATCTACATTGCTCTCCTTCTGAGCCTTCGCGAAAGCTTCTATTTTTTCTACTGTTGCATTTTCACTAAGCTCCTGCAATGTAATAGAAATATTTAACTTCTCATACAAGCTTGTTATCAATAATACGCTTCCTAATGAGTCTAAACCAATAGAATAAAATTCCGTATCTACGCCAAATTTACTATGTCCTAAGCACTCTGCCACACTATTGAAAATGTCCTGCTGGAAGTCATTTTCTGGCTTCTTCATATTGGCCATCTCTTCCTTCTGCTTAGCCTTCTGCTCAAAATATTTTCCTCTGATAATCTTTCTCGAAGAAGTCTTTTCAAACGGAATATATCGTACACTGCTCTGTAAAATTCTCTTATATGTAGGCAAATCCTGATTGTGTTTCTTAATTATTTCAGATATAGCGCTCTCTAAATCTTCTATGCCAAGAGTCTCTGCAAGCTGAAGATTAGGATAAACCTCGGCGCAAATCATATCATTTTCACCATATACAAGAATATCCTCTATCAATGTCTCATCTACAAATAAATTCTCAAGCTGCTCTGGCGCTACATTCTCACCATTACTTAGGATAATAAGATTCTTACATCTACCTGTAAAGAACAAGAAACCTTCCTCATCAACATATCCCAAGTCGCCAGTTCTAAGCCAGCCATCATCTACGATAGTCTTAGCTGTCTCCTCTGGATTCTTATAATAACCCATCATTACTGATGGACTCTTTACCTGAATCTCACCATCCACAATTCTAAGCTGGCAGCCCTTTACAAGCTTACCTACAGATGCCACCTTATCTGGACGACTCCAGTCTGGAGCTGAAATCTTAGGTGAGCACTCTGACATACCATATCCCTGTGCTATAAGAATACCTATATCATTGTAGCATTTTGCTAAATCTGGTGCCAAATATCCACCACCACTTACAATTTTATGAAGCCCTCTTCCTAATACAAGAGCCTTTATATCATCTATGCTCTTATCCTTATACTGTTCTCTAAGAACTGCTATTCTATTGTATAAAGTCTTCGCCATCATAGGAACCATACGAATAACTGTTGGCTGGAATAACTGAATATGTGCAGCAAGTTTAGCCATATTCTGATTAAGACAAAGCACATTGCCATATCTTAATGCCATCATAAAGTCACCATTTAAACAGAAAATATGATGAACTGGCAATACGTTCATATATATTTCATTTTCTGGATGACCATCATCCTCTGTACAGAAAACATTGTCAATAAGGTTGCCCTGAGATAAAAGCACACCCTTACCCTTGCCAGTAGTACCAGATGTAAAAAGAAGCATAGCACATTCATTTACATCTAAATCTTTCTTAAACTCGTACTCTGTATAAGTCTTCCAAATAGTCTTAATATTCTCCACATGCTTTCTATTCTGCATGCATATAGCGCCCTTAAGTAAATAGTCATCACCAAGCTGCTCCTTACCTAAATCCATAGCACCAGTTACTATCTCGTAATTATCCCAATCATAGAAAACATAATCAAGATCAGCGCTAATCATAGCCTCATTTAAACCGCTTACATTTAACTGGTAATCAAGAGGAACAACCACATTACCATTGCCCATAATGCCGAATAAAACTGTTAAGTATTCATGGCTACTTCCACCAAATGCACCCACTCGCACCTTATGCCCTAATAGGCTACTCTGCTCCTCTGCCCATGCCGCCACAGATTTACAGTGCTCTACAAATTTACTAAATGTTACATCCTTAACTACATCATTGTCCTCATAACGAAGAAACACTCTCTCACCATGTTCTTCTCCCGCTACTCTTACTAAGTCTGCAATAGTTTTTACATTTTCATGTGTCATTGTCTTACCTAGCAATATAATTGCCTTATCCTTTCCTGATAAACATAGCCCTACAAGTTACGCAAAATAACAATACTTTTATTATCAAAATAATTGATTACAAAAGTATTATACATCTAAATACAATAATAGCTAGTATTTTTTTATAAGAATTTCTCATCGAGAACTTTCTATGTTATAAAAATAATACACGTACTCAATATACGTGTATTATATCACATTTCAAATATTAACTGCAATAATAAAGATTGCTAATTCACTTTAATATACAAAGCTTAACACTCTACTTATTATAAAAATAATTCCTACCACCAATGCCACTATACCTGCATGAACTGTAAGTAATGTCTTTGTAAATACAAATGTTGGCACTAATATAGCACAAATAACTAAAAATACAACGAACCAAATAATAAGAAATGAAGCTAACTTACCTCTCTTCTTCTCCTTATTGTCAAATGCTGTCTTGCATACATAATGAACAATAACATTTGCCACAACAATTATTACAACACCACTTATCACTTCGCCTATAGTAATATTAAAATGCCAATCCTTACTATCACTTGATAAAACAGAAATCAGCGATTTTGCAATATATATAATCCCCAATATCCATATCTGTTCCAAAGTCATACATACTATATCCATAACCTTCTGAGCCTTTGTTTTCTTTGGCATCTCTGCTATGATATCATCACAAATCTCTTTATAATTTTCACCCATTACCTTCTGGATATCATCCCCACGTTCCTGACCACTAACAATCATCTCGATAAGATCTTCACGCACTTTTTCCTGATGGTATTCTGTTATATCTGCACCTCTCAAATACACAATCATATCTGTATAAACACCATCATTCTCCTTAAGAATTTTCTTCTCACTTTCATTATTCTTCTTTAAAAGCTTCTTTGCCTCTCTATTCATTCCCATAGCCTATTCACTCCTTATACTTAATAGCTGATTTACTGCAGTATTTAATTCACTCCAGTTACCTTTAAATTCGGTGAGCTCTCGCTCTCCCTCTTCTGTTAATTTATAATACTTTCTGGCAGGACCAGATTCAGATTCTTTTGTGGTTGCACTTATTAATTCCTTTTTTTGTAGTCGCAAAATGATAGGATAAATAGTACCTTCTGATATTTCGCCAAAACCACATTTTGCCAACTCTTTAGAAATCACATAAGCGTACGTTTCTTCTTGTCTAATAATTTCTAGAATACAGCCTTCTAGCAAGCCCTTTAACATTTGGGATGGTATCATGTAAATGCTCCTTTCGATTTATCACTACTTTGCATTGCAAGGTAGTGAGTATATTGTAATGCAAGGTAGTGTAAATGTCAAGATATAATTTTCTTGTTTTTTTAAGAAATATACTAATATGATATTTAATAGTAAAACAGCCACACTTTTCATATTTTGTAACACACGAAAAGTATGGCTGTATATTAATTATTTTCTCTATATCTAGAAATTCTTTCCATTCCAACCCCAATCATTTACGCCATGATATGTAACATAAATATTGTTCGTTGGTATGCCAAGCTCTGATTCATATAACTGGCAAATTCTAGCTGTCATCTCCTCATATGCCGAGCTTTTTCCATTTCCAAAAAGACTAACTGATACATACGCACCTTTGTCTAATTTCTTTCCACCCATATATAGGTCATAATTATCCTCAAAACCTAACATCAAAAAGCTTTCTGGCTTATTCAATATAGCCACTGCTTTACCAAGCTCCGCTTTTAAAATATCTCTCTTATCCTGTGGTACAGATACAGTTATCTTAGAATCTATAAATGGCATATAAAATCCCCCATTAATTTCCACTTGTTAATACATCTGAAATAATAGCTGTTACCTTATCGTAACAACCACCACAACCTGTAGAGCAGTTTGTAGTACTCTTAACATCCTCAAATACATCAAGCAAATTCTCAATATTGCTGTGCTTATTTACCTCGTCAAGAATGTCAAAATAACTTACATTCTTACAATTACATACGATATAGTTTTCCTTAGAATTAGCAGCTACCGATTTTGCATCACAAGCCTTCTTTTCCTCTACCTCTGCCTTCCATAAGCCATGGAGATTACAATATGCATAAACAGCCACCGCCTTATCATCATTCAATGTAAATGTTACACTTGGCGCCTCTCCTGGATTCAATTTCTTACGCTGTCCACCCTTTTCAGTCTCAAGATATATCCACTGAATATAGTGTTCTGGGAGCATTGGATGCTCTACTGAACCAACAGTCACCTTTACTTCATTTCCAACAATCTCTACCTGTGGTATATGTTTTTCAACACTTGCCTCTACTGTATTTGGAACTAACTCTTCCATCTTTGCTCCACAACACATAACAGGCACACCTGAATCTGAAATCATATTAACAATATTCCCACAATGACTACAAATTAAATTCTTCATAGTTAAAACATCCTCCTTTAAATTATTATACAAGTTTATCACATTTTACTAATTATATAAAGTATTTTATATAATTTATAACAAGTAAATTAATCCATTAAATCTTCAACATCACAGCCAAGAACTTTTGCAAGATTAATAACATAACCCACCTGTGCTTTACTGATGTCATTTTTCTTTTGCTCATATAATTGTATCATACGAAGAGATACACCAGATGCTTTACTTAACTCCTGCTGTGTAAAACCTCTCTCCTTTCTTATACTGTGTAACTTTGATTTTTTATTTTCTTTATTACGAGCAATTAGTTCATTTGCGCTTTCTACAAATTTGCTTTCATCTGCTTCATGAAGAACATACATAGAAAAAACTGTAGAAAGATTTAAACCATCTTTTACCATATCCTCAAACCGTTTGTTAGTAATCCATTGATAATAAGCAAGTATCCACCCCGCCCAATATTCTCGACCTTTAAATTCAATGTAAGAAGGCTCTTTCGTTGTATACGATACGTTAGTTTCCTTAAGTACTGCCTCTGCTAACTCATAACCAGACATACCTGCAACATATTTGGGGTTTCCTTTTTCAAATCTTGAAGCAATACCTGACGATATGAACCAATTGAAAAATTCGTCTGGTTCATAACCTAAATCATGGACTGCAAAATCCACCATATCTCCTAAATTATTCATCGCATCATCCAAGTATAATTCGCTGTAAGCGGTCGTCATCATTCTTCCACCCCTCTCTAATAATATCTATTACATACTTTTCATTTAATACAGAACCACGATTCTTTTCTTTTTTAAATTCCTCTCTCGCATCTGTATCACGAGCAAGCTTTTTAGGTAAATATATTTCCTTTGGCGCTTGATAACTCTCAATAAATGTCAATGCATCGAATGCCTTTTTTGACAACGCTACAATCTGTTCGCCCAACTTACCTAAAACCATAGCCTTCTCCAATTGAGCTATAGATATAGTATTATTCAAAAAAGCTGTAGCAAACGAAAAGTACGAATCGTCAGCTCGATATCCTTTGATAATATCGTAGTTCTTATAATCCACCGAAAAATTATCAAAAATGTATTCTTTTGCCTGCTTAGCTATACCTCCACTTATACGAAACTTGCGATTCTCTAATAATATAAACAACCAATTTAATATATTAAATTCCCCACTAGTAAGGGAAATCACTGACAAATCAGAAAGGTCTAATTCATATTTATTTGCATAACCATCTGTCTCCGTAGAACAAGCCCACTCTTTTGCAAGTTCAATACTTTCAGTACAATAAAAACCCGGCCCATAATCGTTGTTAGGATTACCTACGCCCCAAATTGGTTTTTCTATAATTTTAGATGAACCATGATATACAACAATTTTTTTTGCCATATCTATTTTCCGCCTTTCTGCGAAAGGCACCAATGCGTCATGAAACCTGTTGTGCTACTTTCGCGTTTCTATTCTTATTTCCTTCTGATATGATTTCTTTAATAAGACTGACACACTACAGAACACGTGGAGGTGAG
>JBGVNF010000136.1:0-85693 GCA_045125245.1 Lachnospiraceae bacterium | reverse complement strand
CTAAATCCCTCTTTCTAGAGGGACTTGCTCCGCTTTAGCGCGAAACGCATGTCACGAAGTGACAATTACCATATGCGTATATAATCGTAGTTGCTTTGCAACTGCGATTAAGCCTGCGCATCCTCGCGGAGCGTTTTTTATGATATAGGAAGTTCAGAGAACTTTCATATATCATAAAAAAAGCTCTTGGAATCTTCCAAGAGCTTTTAGCTGGCCCACAAGGATTCGAACCTTGAGATGCTGGAGTCAGAGTCCAGTGCCTTACCATTTGGCGATGGGCCAATGTCTGACGACAAGGAGCATTATACTATATAGATTTTAATAATGCAAGTACTTTTTTTATTTTTTTTCATAATTTTTTATTCGAGTATGTTTTTCTAATATCAACTTAACATGTTTTGCTATCTTATCATAACAATAATATAAGCCTAGAGGACCAAAAACACCAATAAATGTATAAAACACCCTTAATTGACTCACCGGTTCATAACGATACCATACTGTCTCATAGAACATATCAAAATTAAAATCTTTTGCTATACAAGGAATTCTTGATATAACAAAATTGTAAATAACAAAAAAACTCATATGAAACATCATAATTGTAAATGTATGATTTGAAATATAATTTACTAACTTATTTTCACCTAATGCTGATTCCAATTTCTTTGAAATAGCAAGCCAAAAAGAGATACCTGTTATTGAAGTAATAAGAGGCAATACATATATATCCGTCAAAAAACCTGACATTGTATGAATATTATTAAAATAAATCTTATTCATAGTTAGATATTGTAAAATCGAATTAATTGAAATTGTTAACATCACTATAATTACAGTTGGGATTTTTTCAAAATATTGTTGTATCTTACTTCTGTACAATACTCCGATTTGATAAAACTGTAACAAAAAGCCTACTTTTATCACTGGAAGCCACTCTGTTTTATTTAATCCTTGCCTAGATAAATAAACACATACTGTACCTACTATGCAAAAAACAATTGTTGCTACATATTCATTCCACCATTTTTTTAATATAAATCTAAATAAAAACCAACTTATATTCACGCCAAACAAGGCAGGAACAAACCAACTAGGCATTGTTATCTGTGATGTATACGTTATAGGTGTAACCAACGTCACAATTCGCATCAAATAAAAAAACAACGTCATTATTAAACAATATGGCACTATCAATTTGATAAATTTCTTTTTACAGTAGACCAATGGCTTATCTAAATATTTTATATTAAAGAAATATCCTGAAATAAAAACAAACATTGGCATAAAAAAAGAATTGTACGGAAAAAATTGTGTAAAAATCGCCAATGGACTCCATGCATGTGCATCCACAACAAAAACAATTGCAAGTGCAGATAAAATCATAAATTGCTTATTTGTTTTTTTTCCTATATCTTCTTTCATTTGTAAGTTTCTCCTTGTCTTTTTATTTATATTAATTACTATATTTTACATAAACTTCACCATCATATGTTTTTCGATACACATATCAACCCATGCAACAGCAAATCTGGCTCATAATAAAACGGACTATCGATATAATCTCTTATATGCTCTGTATTGCCACCTGTCATAACGGCCACACACTTCTTACCCAATTTCTCACTTACTTTTCTAATAATTCCTTCAATCATTAGAGCATGACCATATACAATTCCGCTATCGATACACCCTTGAGAAGTATTCCCGATAATACTAAGCGGTTCATTCACCTTATACTCCTTAAGCTTTGATGCCTTCGACAATAACGCATTTGCCGCTGTCATAAGCCCTGGTGCTATAATTCCACCCAAAAAGCGACCCTTTTCATCTAAAACATTACAAGTAGTTGCTGTACCTAAATCAAATACTATAAGTGGAAGCTTGTTTCCATATTTTTCAAGTGCCGCAACCATATCCGCCATACGGTCTGCCCCTAAGGTATTTGCTGAATATTTTGATAAATCCAATCCACAATTATCTTTATTTAAAAATGTATATTCACCAGCTAATTTTTTTGCAATAAGAGTTAATGCCTTCTCATCCTCCATTACAACCGATGATATTACAGCTTTTGAGAATATTTTCTCATCACAAATAAGCTCTTTATCACAAAGAGCTTTTACAATATCCTTACACCACTTTTCCAAAAGTTCTTTTCCTTCAGCTGAACTAATTTCATGATTTTCAGTCACAGCATATTCTATAACTTTTGCATCCTCTTGAAAGTTATCCTCTTCCACTTTAAAACGCTTTACTATAGAATCATTTTCTTCTGAAACTGCGGCAAATGTAATTGTTGTATTACCTGCATCTACAATTAATATCATCATTTACCTCTTACTACTTTGCTTCTCTATTCCTAAGAATCTGGCTCAAAATTTCACTAGCCACATCTGCTTTACTCATAAGCGGAAGCTTTATCATATCATCTTTTGTGATAAGTGTAATTACATTAGTATCCACGCCAAAGCCCGCTCCCTCTACCTTCAAGCTGTTTGCCGCTATCATAT
The DNA here is from genome assembly GCA_045125245.1 of Lachnospiraceae bacterium. Taxonomy (GTDB): domain Bacteria; phylum Bacillota; class Clostridia; order Lachnospirales; family Lachnospiraceae; genus SVEL01. Next base: position 83,180 of record JBGVNF010000136.1, on the reverse strand, counting down.
CAAGCTTCTTCTTCTCAAGCTTCGCTCTAGAATTCTCAAACAAATTCTCTGTCTCCATAGAGAAACCACAAATATACTGATTAGGAGTTCTATTTTCGCTAACATACTTAAGGATATCTTCTGTTCTCTTAACCTTGATACACATATCCTCATCACTTTTCTTTATCTTATTATCAGCAACGATTACTGGTGTGTAATCTGCAACTGCTGCCGCCTTTACCACGATATCCTGTGTCTTAAAATTATCCTTAACTGCTTCAAACATATCCTTAGCACTTACTACATCTATAACCTTAACCTGTGGCAATGCCTTAACTGAAACAGGACCAGATATAAGAGTTACATTAGCACCCCTTCTTGCCGCATCATTGGCGATAGCATAACCCATCTTGCCAGATGAATGATTTGAAATAAATCTTACTGGGTCAATAGCTTCAACTGTAGGTCCTGCAGTTACTAATACATTTAAACCTGCCATATCCTGCTCTGGGCAAAGATGTTTCTCTATACTTTCTACAAGAATTTCTTCCGATGGAAGCTTACCAGCTCCTACATCACCACAAGCAAGACGACCACACTCTGGCTCTATCATTACATATCCATAATTCTCAAGCTTCTTGATGTTATCCTGAACGATAGGATTATTGTACATATTTGTATTCATAGCCGGAGAAACAAGCTTTGTACAAGTGCACGCCATAATTGTAGTTGTAAGCATATCATCAGCTATTCCATTTGCAATCTTTCCAATTACATTTGCTGAAGCTGGAGCGATAAGAACTAGGTCAGCCTGCTTTGCGATAGACACATGTTCCACATCAAATTGGAAATTTCTATCGAAGGTATCTACCAAACACTTGTGATTTGTGAGAGTCTCAAATGTTATTGGATTGATAAAGTTAGTTGCATTCTTAGTCATCAAGACATGGACATTAGCGCCCTTTTTAATTAATGTGCTAGCTACACCTGCCATCTTGTATGCTGCTATAGAACCAGTTACACCTAATACAATTGTCTTTCCTTGTAAATTCATATCTAAATTCCTCCTTAAGAGTTAACCATTTCTTCTAAATTAGCTACATTTTAATACAGTTATCTTGTAATCGCAAGGATTTTCTTATTTCATCTTATCAGAGCTTTCCTATATCATAATAAAACTCTCGCAAGTTTTAAAGCCTACGAGAGTTTTTTTATTTATTGGTTCAACAATATTTACTTATTTGAAAGATACTCATCAATTGATGTAGCTGCTGTCTTTCCTGCACCCATAGCAAGAATAACTGTAGCTGCGCCTGTTACGGCATCACCACCAGCGTATACACCTTCTCTTGATGTAAGACCTGTAGCCTCATCTACGATGATTCCGCCCCACTTCTGTGTCTCAAGTCCCTTTGTTGTAGACTTGATAAGTGGGTTTGGAGATGTACCGATAGACATAATTACACAGTCAACTGGAATGTCGAACTCTGAACCTGCCTTCTCAACTGGTCTTCTTCTGCCTGAAGCATCTGGCTCACCAAGCTCCATCTCTAAGCAACGAATTCCGCCAACAAACTTATCTTCGTTTGCAAGAATTTCAACAGGGTTTGTGAGGAGCTTAAAGATAATGCCCTCTTCCTCTGCATGCTCAACTTCCTCTGCTCTAGCTGGAAGCTCGTCCTTTGAACGACGATATACGATGTAAACTTCTTCAGCACCAAGTCTCTTAGCACTTCTAGCAGCGTCCATAGCAACGTTACCGCCACCAACTACTGCAACTCTCTTTGCCTTCATAATAGGTGTAGCTGAATCGTCCTTGTAAGCCTTCATAAGGTTTACTCTTGTTAAGAACTCGTTAGCAGAGTATACACCCTTTAAGTTCTCGCCAGGAATATTCATAAATCTTGGAAGACCTGCTCCTGAACCGATAAATACAGCCTCGAAACCATACTCCTCGATAAGTTCATCAATTGAGAGAACCTTACCGATAACCATATTTGTCTCAACCTTAACACCTAAATCCTTAAGTCCGTCGATTTCCTTCTGAACGATAGCCTTTGGAAGACGGAACTCTGGAATACCGTAAACAAGAACACCACCTGCTAAATGAAGAGCCTCAAAGATAGTTACATCGTAACCCTTCTTAGCAAGGTCACCAGCACATGTAAGTCCTGAAGGACCTGAACCGATGATAGCAACCTTCTTGCCATTACTCTCTGGCTTAGCTGGCTTTTCTGTACAATTTTCATTATGGTAATCTGCAACAAATCTTTCAAGACGACCGATAGCTACAGGCTCACCCTTAATACCTCTTACACACTTGCCTTCACACTGTGATTCCTGTGGACATACACGACCACATACAGCAGGAAGAGCACTTGAACGACTGATAATCTCATAAGCAGCCTCAAAATTGCCTGCTGCAACTTCCTGAACGAATGCAGGAATATCAATCTGAACAGGACAACCAGTTACACAAGGCTTATTCTTACAATTAAGACATCTAGCAGCCTCGTCCATAGCCTGTTCCTTTGTATAACCTAAAGCAACTTCTTTAAAGTTTTTATTTCTAACGTTTGGATCCTGAGAAGGCATCTCATTCTTCTTAAGTGACATATTTGCCATATTACTGTACCTCCTTTTTAAATAGGTTGCACGACTCTTCATGTGCATGTCTTTCGAATGGCTTGTACATACTTCCTCTTTCCATAGCCTCATCGAAATCTACAAGGTGTCCGTCAAAGTCTGGTCCATCTACACAAGCAAACTTTGTCTCACCACCAACTGTAAGACGACAACCTCCACACATACCTGTACCATCAATCATAATAGGATTCATACTAACAGTAGTCTTTATTCCATACTCCTTTGTAAGAGCACATACGAACTTCATCATAATAAGTGGACCGATAACGATTACTTCGTCATACTGATTTCCAGCCTCGATAAGTTCCTTTAACGCATTAGTTACAAGACCCTTCTGTCCATGACTTCCATCATCAGTCATAAGCATCATCTTATCACTTACTGCATTGAAGTCATCTTCAAGAATCACGAGATCCTTATTTCTAAAACCTACTACAGAATGAACTTCTGCACCTAACTCATGAAGCTTCTTTGCAACAGGGAATGCGATAGCACAACCAACGCCACCACCTACTACAGCAACCTTCTTAAGTCCTTCTACATGTGTAGGCACACCAAGTGGTCCTACAAAATCATGAATATATTCACCTTCCATAACGTGATTTAACTTTTCTGTAGTTCCACCAACGATCTGGAAAATAATTCTAACCCATCCTGCTTCTCTATCAAAATCAGCGATAGTTAAAGGAATTCTTTCTCCCTCATCATCTACACGCAAAATAATAAACTGTCCTGGCTCAGCCTTTTTAGCTATTAATGGAGCTTCGATATCCAGCAATGTAACTGTTGGATTCAGTTCTTTTCTTCTAAGAATCTTATACATTTCCACATTTCCTTTCGTAATTTAATCTTATATAAAACATTTAACATATTAGCTTGCTAAACTGTCTATCTTGTTTATGATACAATATTCTTAATAAGATGTAAAGTACAAAAAATATCCACTTTCATTAGATATGTAATACTACAATCGATGGTCTACTTTTTAATATACCAAAACATCTTTACCATATCTCTTTATTATGCTAAAACATAAAAATATATTTCAAACAAAAGGGGTGACACACACACAAATGAATTCAACTATTATTTATAATATTCTTAACAATGATACACTTAGAAAAAGTTGTTTAGACAAGGTAAATAGCTACGAAGCTAGTCAAAGTAACATCCCAAATAAAACTGAGCTTATTAGATTTTCTAGACATATTTCACTAGAAGCATTTTTCCAAAATATTAACAATTCAAACATAGAACCTGATAATGACAGCCACAATGCAGCAAATAATTCTATACAAAATATGGATTGTATTTTAGATGAACTATCAACTATTGCTTGCAATGACACTGAGCAAGACGATGATTCTGTTTTACTTTTGCAGCTTAGCAATACTCTAGATATCTTTTTAAACCAGTTATCAGCTTCAGACAAAAAAATCTATTTATATAGATACTTTTTTGCCTATCCGATAGAAAATATTGCAAGCATATGTAAAACGCAAGCTCACAATATACAGAAAACATTGACTACTTGCAACCATAAATTAAAGGATTTAATTAAAAAAAATAATTTAGACTGTAATAGCAAAGCATTACTATTAAGCTTTACAGATATAGACGACAGCTGTCTTTTAGCCGTAACAAGCGACGACTCAAAAACAGTAGGTAGCAATGATGAAAAGCCTAAGAAAAGTAAGCGTCTCTTTTCTTGGCCAGTATTTCTTAACGTTTTATTTTCCATAACCATAGTAGTTTTGGCAGTTTTAAATATTGCACAATTTACACAAAACAAACCTTCTGACAATACAAAAGAGACAGAAACTGCTACTAACGATACAATCGACACCACAGTTTTCAACCCAGAACTAGCTTACACATATATCACGGACCGTTTTAGTGGAACTTTTGTACCTATAAAGCTAGCAGACGAGATTCTATTGAGCGACTATATTGGTGAAGAAATACCTGAATTAGCAGAAGACTATAAAGCTTACTACAGACTTATGGGCAGTGATAGCCTACAATATATAATAAGAAAATTTAACGACGTGTATACTTTATATTATCTAAGCGGCGTTTTTGTTCACAACGCTGCAGGTTTGGATGACCCTGAATCCGCTATGAAATATCATCAAATATTATCTAATTTTTACGGAATCAATGGTTCTATAGAAATACAAGAAATATATGTAATGACTTATACGTGGGACACTGGATATGCCGATTCCAACACAAAGAAAGTAATTGACTCTGAAAATGACCTAGCAGAAGTATATAGTATATTACGCACAAGTGTATGTAAGGGTAAATCTATAGATGATTACATTTTAGAAAATAAACTTAGTCACGATTTTATACGTAATAATTCTGTACAAGTTTATATCCAGCCTAAAGTTGGGACAATTATCGACAGATTAACTTATTACCCTGACGGTAATTTCTTTTATGATATGGATACAAATTTAATTTACGAGCCTCTTGATAGTGATTATGCTAACTATCTTGTGGAAATGCTTAGTTTTAACATCCGCAAGGAAGAACCTATTGACCCAGAATTATGGAAAATATATCTTAATTGTGTAGACGCAGACCCGCACTTTTTATCAGTATCTTTGCAAGGTTACCCTACCCAAAAGCTTCACGGGTTATACATCGGTTCAGAATACACAATCGAAAAATTGGAGAACGACTCATGGGTTAGTGTACCAACTGGTTCATATACTGTATCACGTCCTTTCACTCCATTCGAAAGAAAGATAGAAAGTACATCTATGAGAGATATGTTGTATTTCCAGCATCGTGAAAAATACGGCAGCCTTGCCGCAGGTAAATATCGTATTATTATCACATTATATGATAGCAACAGTGAGGACTTAACTAATCCAAATCACCGAGATTTTAGTGCTGAATTTATAATTAATGAAGATAACTCAAATATAAAGATAAATACAAATACATACCCTACAACACCTACATACTAAATATTAAACAACTATATAACATCTACATACTAGACCTATATCTCAGATGATTAAATTTTACTTTAAACATCCGGGATTATAGGTCTTTAATATTAAAAGCTAACCTAAATCTTAATTATTCCTTAATTAATTCTTAAGAATTTCTTAAACTTTGTTTTATTCGTCCCAAACCCTTTACTGCTAATATTTTAACGTGCTATACTTCTACTATGAATAATGCGTAGGGGAGGAAATCAATATGGAACATAACATAATTATTCAAAACATTTTAGGCGATTCTGAGCTAATAGCTCAGTGTAAAAAAACGATTTCACAAATCGAAGCTAGTGGCGCGCCCGCTACAGAACTTTTCCAAGCTTCTAGATTTTTATCTTTGGAAAGAGTTGATTTTGAAACAGGCGAAGGTGCATCAGATACTCTTAAGGAAGTTTTAATAGAACTTAATTCTCTCATGGAGTCGCACAATACCTCTATAGGTAAAAATACACAAGACGACTCAGGCAATACCATAACTTCTCTTCAATTGAGCAGTATCTTAGATTCTATTTTACAGAAAGTATCAAAAAATGAGCAACGTATATATCTATACAGATATTTCTTTATCTATTCTACAGCTGACGTTGCCAGCCTTTGTCATTGTCATACTAGCAATATCACAAAGACTCTTACATCTATCAATACGATGTTAAAATACGAGCTAAAAAAAGCAAATCTTAACTGCAATACCGGGACGTTGCTAAAGAGCTTTGCCGATATAGATACCCGTTATCTTACCACTATCATTAATAATGTCATCGACACTGACAATGAAGAAAGTAGTAACAAAACTACTAAGCCCGGGTATTCCATCTCTTGGAAAAAGGTGCTAAACCTTTCATTTGCAGTTCTTTTTGTGGTTTTAGTTATAGCAAATTTATACCTTATTACAGATGGCTTTAAACCTAGACCTTTTGATAATAATGATATAATTAATGAAGAACAAGCTAATAATTATTTACCATACAAGGACCTATTCATATATAGAAATGGTAAGGAAACAGTTAATATAAATGCAATCTTAGACTGTGTAATTTCAGAAAATTACAGTAGTGGAGCCGTAAGCTATGAATCAAAAAACTTTGTTGGTATATATAGCTCACTCTCATTAAAAGATACCATACCACTAGCTGATTGCGTAGGCGAAGAAATACCTGAAATGCAGCATGCTAGCAATCAATATTATAAACTTAAAGGTTTAAACAGCGTTCAATACATAATCCAAAAATCATACGATACATACAGACTTTATTATTTAACAAATATTTTTCAAAGAGCTGATTTAACCGAGGCACCTATCGATACCTCTTATTTTGAGATATTATATGATTTTTACGGGCTAGAATCTGATGAAGATATCGAATGTATCACAGTGTCCAATGCATACTTGTTCAATGGCTTTGATGATAACTATGTAAAAAAGCTTATCGATGATCCCAATGATATAAGCCAAATACTTTATATATTAAACAACTGTAAATACAATGATGCTTCCAATAATCCTGAATCAAATGTACCACAAATAAATAATAGCAATTTTTCAACTGCTTACCTACTGAATACTTCCGTAAAATTGGCTATCAAAAAAAAGGACGGTACAATTATTGAAGGTTTATATTATAGGCCTGACTATCACTACTTCTACGATATATCAAATTACTCATTTTCTATAACAGAAGATAGTAGTGAAAGCCTAGGAAAATATTTAGATAATATGCTAGATTTAACTCAACACGACAGAGAACCTATAGACCCAGCTAATTGGAACTTAGATATCCAAATAGACAGTATGCAACTCACAGAATTACATCTAACTTTTATGCAAAAAGGAACTCCTATAAACGGACTATATATAGGACAAGATTTTACTGTTGAAAAATATGACGATGGAAAATGGGTGGAACTTCCAACACATAGCGTATATGATAAAAATACTACATCAAAGTTTTATACTAGCATAGCTTGTCACAACGGTCATAGTGGTTATAGTTGTTCAATAAACAAAAAATACAGTGGCACACCGGATATAGGCAAATACAGATTTACTTTTACTGTATATGACAGCTTTAGTAAAGATTTAAATAATCCTGTCAGTCGAAATTATACAGTTGAATACGAAAAAACTTCGTAATTATTTAGTACCCTCATAATTACAAATGGCAAATTCATAAAAAAGGTTGTAACTAATTTTATTAGCTACAACCTTTTTACGCATACTATTATAAAATCTTAATCTTTCTACAAATATATGATACCTCTTATATAACCCTCATTACAGATTTTATCACTATCTTCCCTCTGACAAATCGCAGGAATATCATCTCCACCCGCATCTTCGAACACAGCTCCTAATTTCTTTGCCAATTTCACTGAAGATACATTATCCTTATGAACAGACACATTTACCGACTTAATATCAAAATGTTCCTTTACATATTCCAAAATCGCCTTTAGTCCTTCATAAGCAAATCCCTGTCTTTGCTTATCTTTTCGTATAATATATCCAAGCTCGATAGCTTCTGTGCCATCCTCGTATACCTTTAGTTCTACACCACCGCGACCTATGATATCACCAGTTTCCTTCTCTTCAAAAAGCCAGATACCAAAATCATAGAAATTATAAATATATTTCTGATAATCTTTAATATACTCTTTTTCTTTTTCCATATCATCAAAAAGCTTTTCGGTATATCTTAAATCATTTCCCTCATATATTTTATAAATTGCATCTACATCTCTTGGGCACATTTCTCGTATAATAAGTCTCTCCGTTTCCAACACCTTCCAAGGCTCTCCAAAGCAGTGTGCATGTACCATTTCTAGAAATGCACCGTCTATACTGTCAAAATCTTCAAAGAGATAATCTGCCATAGACAAATCCTGCTCACCTGAGCTAGGGTTTAGAAATCCTATACACGCCATCCCTGCTGCCTTAGCAGCCCTTGCACCATTGGAAGAATCCTCGATAACTATACATTCACAAGGCTCTACACCAAGCTCTGCTGCCGCTTTTAAGAATACATCAGGAGCAGGCTTTGGATTTTTTACTGTGATTCCTGAAACAAGTTTGTCGAAGAAATTCTCGTTTCCTATCTTACTAATATTCTCTAAAGTATTCAAATCAACGAAGTCTTCTGAATAATTCATCAACCCCAGCTTCTTCATATTATTCTCAATATTTGACAAACAAGATGACGAAGCTACTGCAAGTTTAAATTTCCCAGCTAGACTCTTAACAAAATTAACCGCACCCTTCACCTCAGGATATCCCTTAGTCGAAACAAGCTCTTCCTTTATCACTTCAGATAAATCAAACAACTCCTGTGCAGAATATTTATCAAAATTAAAATCTCTTTTTATTTTATCCCACATAAAAAACACTGTAGAACCAATGTATTGCTTATAATACTCATAGTCGAGATTTATTCCACAGTGTCTTGCCGCCGTTAATTTATTTATCTCATAATGAAGGGGTTCACTGTCAACGAGAACCCCATCCATATCAAATATAACTGCCTTAAGCATTAGCACTTCTCCGGCTCATCATATTCCACACCAAAAGTATCTACAGTTACTGACTGCATTCTCTGCACCTCTAAAGGTCTATCCGAGTAATCTGTATCACACTCAGCGATTTTATTTACATTTTCCATACCCTCGATAACCTTACCGAAAGCAGCATACTGTCCATCAAGGTGTGGTGAGTTCTTATGCATGATAAAGAACTGAGAACCAGCTGAATCAGGCATCATAGAACGAGCCATTGAAAGAACACCCTCAGTGTGCTTTAAGTCATTCTTAAAACCATTTGAAGAGAACTCTCCCTTAATATCATAACCAGGACCGCCCATACCATTTCCGTTTGGACATCCACCCTGAATCATAAATCCATAGATTACTCTGTGAAAAATAAGTCCATCATAGTAGCCCTTCTTAATAAGACTGATAAAATTGTTTACTGTGTTTGGAGCTATCTCTGGATAAAGCTCCGCCTTAATCACATCTCCATTTTCCATTGTAATTGTCACTATTGGGTTTGCCATTTTTTCTTCCTCCTAAAATATATTAATTCATTATAACAAACAATCCTTTGCTATTATCTGCGTCTACCGCCGCCGCTAAAGCTTCGACTGCTGCCACCAAAGCTACTTCTATGACTTGACGAAATTCCGCCCGAACCACCGCCAGATGAGCTCTCCACCTTATAGCTACGAGTGGTTGTATGTGTATATCTATCAAATCTTTGAAGTATCCTAAAACTACCGTTTTTCATATAAGTACGGCTTCCTGCCTTCATATGAGTACCAGAGCTTACTAACGCTACAATAACTACGATAATGCCTATCACGGTACCTATCAAAATACAAGTAAAAGGATTCTTTAATCCAGTAAATAAATTCTCTTTATGAGCTTTTACTATCTCATCATGATAATCAGCTAAAAATTCATCGTAGAATACGTAATCGCCTTCATCCCAAGCTTCCTTAAGTTCAACAAACTCATCATCCTTAAGTCTCTTTCCTACAATATCATTTACCGCATCTACAAAATCCTCTGCCGCATAATAATAATCATAATCAAGGAAATCATCCCATATTTCATCGAGAATTTCCTCATTATCATCATCATCAATGTACACTTCCGCCATACCGCTTCTTGTAACATAGATTCCATCATAATCTAAATCAAGAAGATATAAAATACCATCATCGTATCCACCTGATAGATAAAAGGTTTCAGCATACTGTCTTTCATAGCTATCTATTACGCTATCGCTAGCATAATCGTCGCCAAAGCCCAAATCGCTACTGGTTAAGATGATGATATCCAAATCAAGCTTCTTTCCTATCTTCTCGCAAATCTCTTGCAATTCTTCCTCTTCATCCTCATCATATACACCAGCATAATCATATACATATTGTTCTTTATCTATTTCCCCAAAACCAAAATCTTTATCATATTCATAAGAATATCCTGGAAAAATAAATGCCATAAGCATAATGCCTATAAGTAATCTTAGTTTTATACTAAATCTTCTCATTATCCAAACAGCCCTCCTAACAACGCAAATATACCAGCGCTTGCAGCTGTCACGCCACAAAACAATGCGGCTATCTTCGCAAATGATTTCGGCGGCTTACCTACTATTCTACCTGTCTGACCATTCATATTAAAGGAATATTTCTTTCCCTTATATTCATAGTTCAATACCCACACAGGCATAAGTGTGTAGTATGCTTTCTTTCTTTTCAAATTCATATTTGAACCTAGCATCTGAACTGTGGAATAACCAACTATAGTTTTTCTAGCTTCCTCAAATATATAATTTCTTACACGAGTTTCCACACGATTCTTCATTTCTTCCATGCTATAAGAATATTTATCCGCAAAATATCCTGATAAATAAGGCATCTCAAAAGGCTTCATCTCACTGTAATCAAATGGTTCAAGTAAATCCATGGTTTTATCATCCATTTTTTCAGAAGCATCTGCTGGAACCATCTCATAGCTCGCACTAACATTTCTTCCGATGCTATAATGAGCTGTATGCTCATAGATAGTATCTCCTCTTCTATCTCTACTTTTTCTTGTACCCACAGCTCTCACATATGCATCTACGTCATAGTCATAAACCCAAAATGGTACATAGAGACCTGTAATTTTCTCGATAGTACTCTTCTTTCTAAAGCATGACGGAGTAATAATACCCTTACCAGTCCACTTCTTATAAGCCTCCACCGCTTCCTTCTTCTCAATCTTAAAAGGAATAACATAATGTGGCTTTAATGATCCACCAAGTCTATTTCTTATAAGAGTTGGGCTTCCACAGAAGCTACAAAATGTAGCTGTAGTCGTCTCGTCCGTTGCCACCTCTGCACCACAGTTGCCACATCTATAACCGTCAAACTCACAATATTCCTTATCTATCTCTGTTTCATCAACTATAGTATCTTCGTATTTTTTATACTGTTCATCGATTTGAGATACGTCAAAGGAGCTTCCACAGTAATTACATGACATCTTACCTTCTTTGGAATCAAACTCAATTGGCGCTCCACAAGAAGGACATTTGTATATATTAGTCAACTTCTTTTCCCCCTTTTATCTTACACCTCGAAGATTAAATCTCCATAGGATGGCATTGGCCACATTTCTTTATCAACTATCATTTCCAATTTATCTACTGGCTTTCTCAAAGCTTCCATAGCTACCATTACACTATTTCTATATGTAAATGCCTGATTCTTACCACGACGCATAGTCACTGCCTCTGCCTGTGCCTTAACAAGCTCGCCTAAAGCTTCCTTAGTTTCCTTAAGATAAGCTGTTACTTCATTTAAAGCATCTAACTGAACTGATGCATCAGCTCCTGCCTCTCTTACAGCGATAACTGTATCTGCAAGGAATTTAACATACTTATTAACCGCAGGAATAATATGCTTAGAAGCCATATCTATCATGGTAAGTGCCTCGATATTTGTAGTCTTAGCATATGTCTCATATAAAATCTCTGCACGAGAAGAAAGCTCTGCCTCTGTGAATATATGAAACTTACCAAATAAATTAATAGCCTTCTCTGTAGTAAGCGCCTCTACAGCCTCCACCATAGACTTGATATTTGGAAGACCTCTTCTCTCAGCTTCCTTTGCCCATTCCTTAGAATATCCATTGCCATTGAAGATAATTCTCTGGTGCTCTGTCATATACTTCTTGATTAGGTCATGACATTCCATATCGAAATCTTCTGCCTTTTCAAGAACATCTGCCGCCTCACAAAATGCTTCAGCCACAATTGTATTTAATGTAATATTTGCACTAGCGATAGAGTCTGAAGAACCAACTGTTCTAAACTCAAACTTATTACCAGTAAATGCAAATGGTGATGTTCTATTTCTATCTGTAGCATCCATTTCTAAATCTGGAAGTGTGCTTACACCTGTCATAAGTTTATTGCCGTGAAGACAACTCTTAGCCTCACCTGTCTCGATAAGCTGATCTACCACGTCCTCAAGCTGTTCACCAAGGAACACCGACATAATAGTAGGTGGCGCCTCGTGAGCACCAAGTCTCTGGTCATTACCAACATTTGAAGCCGACTGCTTAAGCAAATCAGCATGTCTATCAACAGCCTTAAGCACACAAGCAAGCACAAGCAAGAACTGAATGTTCTGGTTAGGAGTCTCACCTGGCTCAAGTAAATTCACGCCATTATCAGTAACAAGCGACCAGTTATTATGCTTACCAGAACCATTTATACCAGCAAATGGCTTCTCATGAAGAAGACAATTCATATCATGACGAATAGCTACTCTCTTCATAGTCTCCATAATAATCTGATTGTGGTCTACCTCAATATTAGCTGTAGAATAGATAGGAGCCAACTCGTGCTGAGCTGGAGCTACTTCATTGTGCTGAGTCTTAGCAGACACACCAAGCTTCCAGAGCTCGATATTTAAGTCTCTCATATACGCGCCTACACGCTCTCTGATAGTTCCATAATAATGGTCATCCATCTCCTGACCCTTTGGCGCTGGTGCACCAAAAAGAGTTCTACCAGCATATATTAAGTCCTTTCTCTGAAGGTACTTACTTCTATCTACAAGGAAATATTCCTGCTCTGCACCTACCGAAGGTGTAACCTTAGTAGCTTCTGTATTTCCAAATAATCTAACGATTCTCAATGCCTGCTCACTTACAGCCTCCATAGAACGAAGAAGTGGTGTCTTCTGGTCTAAGGCTTCACCAGTGTATGCACAGAAAACTGTAGGTATACAAAGAACTGCACCGATAGCTGATTCCTTGATAAAAGCTGGTGAAGTAAGATCCCAAGCTGTATATCCTCTCGCCTCAAATGTAGAACGAAGTCCACCTGAAGGGAATGAGGATGCGTCTGACTCACCCTTTATAAGCTCCTTGCCAGAGAATTCCATAAGCATATGTCCACTCTCATCTGGATTAGTTACGAAAGCGTCATGCTTTTCAGCTGTAATTCCTGTAAGTGGTTGGAACCAATGTGTATAGTGTGTTGCACCCTTCTCTACTGCCCAGTCTTTCATAGCCTTAGCTACTACATCCGCAGTCTCCAAGGACAAATCTCCACCTTCTGCCATAACCTTAGTAAGCTCACTATATACCTTCTTAGGCAGACGCTCACGCATCTTTCCCAATGAAAATACATTTTCTCCAAATATGGCTTCTACATTTAATACTTCACTCATCTTTATTATTCCTTTCCTATTGTTCCAAACTTCTATTTAAATAATATGGTTAAACCCTACTTCTTAGACTCTTTATCTGCACTATCATCAGGTACTTCCCCAACAGGATTTCCATACACATCCAATTCCTCACCACGCACAAGCTGAACTATAAGTCGCTTCTCCTCCTCGTGAGTACAAGTCACCAAAGTAATGATATTACTGTCTTTAGTAATCTCTGGCGCCTCTTTAAAATGATACTTTGACTGCTTCTTACAATTATCTACATAAGCCATAAAAGCTTCATCATTTTCAAATTCATATGTAAACACATCACTTCCTGCAGCAGGAGTCTTAAACACCGCATATACATAATATCTGTATCTTATATTCTCAATCCAGATATCAAAGGTTGTGTGCTCCTTATAATAACCAGTTTTATAATAATACCAGTTCAAACTACCAAACATAGCGTGATCAACTCTTGTTCCCATATTGTGACCGTAGATAATACAGTTTTTCGCTTTAAGTCCATCTGCTATTCTATAGTCAATAAATATAGCTCCTACAGAACTTTTCTTGTGATCCGCCAAATGTGTTAAATAATAATCATTATCCTTGCCCTGAAGTATAGGATTATCAATATACTCTCCATTATCCTGTCTAATGTATCCCTTAGAATCAGAATTATATTCAAGCATTTTATCAAAATCAAATACAAAAAGCTTGCCATCTCCCTTATTTACCAGCTCAATGGTTTCACCCTCCGCATTAGTCGGCATCTCAAAATGGCTTCCAAGAGAATCAAAATCAACTAAAAACATCTCCTTTGTACCAGAAGTATTCTCCGTTGCTTCCTTGCTCTCCACATAGATAACTGTAAGCTCATAAGCAGCATATCCAAAGATAAATAATGCAAAAAGCATAACCGCATATCTAGTAAGACTATATGTAAACTTTTGAATTTTTTTCTTTCTCTTTTTCCTAGGATCTTCGCAATCAATCCATTCGATATCAAGGTTTTCTTCCTCTGTAATTGCTGCTTGTTCTATCTTAGTATCTTCCTTAACTTCTTCTTTTACTTCTGTCTTAGCTTCTTCCTTAGTAGCATTTTTTCTAGCTTCCATCTCTTCAGATGCTAGTTTTTTAATCCCAAGTTGAATTTCCTCTTCTATCATCTTGTCGATTTCATCTATTTTATTTTTATCATTCACTTTACTCAAACTCATGCACCTCGCAGTCGCATTATAAAAATATATAATAAAAATTTAAGGGACTCTGCGTCAAAACGCATAGTCCCTTGTATTATACACTATTTAAAAAACAGTTTCAATATTCAAAAATAATTTGATATTAGCAAGCCTTGCCTACTGAACCAAATAATTCCATCTTCTCTTTAACTGTTGCCTTAATAGCCTCGAAGCCTGGAGCTAAAAGCTTTCTAGGATCGAATCCCTTACCTTCTAAGTCCTTACCAGCCTCTACATATCCACGAGTAGCTGCAGCAAATGCAAGCTGACACTCTGTGTTAACGTTAATCTTAGCTACACCAAGGCTAATAGCCTTCTTAATCATATCCTCTGGGATACCTGTACCACCGTGAAGAACGAGTGGCATCTCACCTGTAAGCTGCTGAATAGCATCTAATGTCTCAAAGCTTAAGCCTTCCCAGTTAGCTGGATACTTACCATGAATGTTACCGATACCAGCAGCAAGCATTGTAACGCCTAAGTCAGCGATTGACTTACACTCGTTAGGATCAGCGCACTCACCCTTACCTACAACACCGTCTTCTTCACCACCGATAGAACCAACTTCTGCTTCAAGAGACATACCCTTCTCTCTTGTGATGTTGATAAGCTCTGTTGTCTTAGCAATGTTCTCTTCGATTGGATAGTGTGAACCATCGAACATAACTGATGAGAAACCAGCCTCGATACACTTCATACATCCATCATAGCTACCATGATCTAAATGTAATGCAACAGGAACTGTGATGTTAAGCTCCTCTAACATACCATTAACCATACCTACAACTGTCTTGTAGCCTGCCATATATTTTCCAGCACCCTCAGATACACCTAAGATAACAGGTGAGTTTAATTCCTGTGCTGTTAATAAAATTGCCTTTGTCCACTCAAGGTTGTTGATATTGAACTGACCTACAGCGTACTTACCAGCTTTAGCCTTCTTTAACATTTCTTCTGCTGAAACTAACATAAATTTATACCTCCATTGTAATTTACATTTATAGGATTTCATTCCTTTCTGTATCATACCACGTAAAATATATAAAAACAAGCGATTTTAGATTTATATTGTCGCATATCTTAAATTACTGCATAGTTTATAAATATAAAATAATAATTAGGAGTATATATGAATCAGGTAAATTGCAACTGTCCAATGCAACCTATGCCTTATAACAATTCAGATTGCAGAGATTCTGTTTCTGCAGACTGGGTGTTAGCTATGGCATATGTTCCTTGGCAGACATGGAATAAAACTTACGAATTAGATAAAGCCCTGCATGTTGGAACTTTGTTCCCTTGCCTTGACAAACCATTTATGGGGAGGTGTGCGTGCAAATGAGTATGGAAAATCGTTGTATAAATAATCGCAGTTGTGTTGTTCAGAAAACTCGTCACGAACTAGATATAGCTATAACCAAAGTATCCTTCGCTATGGACGATACAAGATTATTCCTTGACACCCATCCAGATTGTATGGAAGCTATGGAATACTTTAAAAAACTTCAATTCATTCGTCATGAATTGATAAAAGAATACACAGAACGCTTTGGCACAATCTATAGCTACAATATGGGTGACTGTGACAATTGGAACTGGAACTGTGGAGAATATCCATGGTCTGCTAAGAAAGGCAGGTGTTAATTATGTGGAGTTATGAAAAACGTCTTCAATATCCTGTAGATATAAAGACAAGAGATCCTAAAATAGCTCAGATTATTATGAGTCAGTATGGTGGACCAGATGGCGAAATAGGTGCTTCCCTACGTTACCTCTCCCAAAAATACACTATGTCAAATAAGCGTGTCGCTGGACTTTTAAACGATATTGGTACAGAAGAGTTAGCGCACTTAGAAATCGTAGGAGCTCTCGTACAGCAGTTGACTGATGGGCTCTCACCTGAAGAAATAAAAGCTGCTGGTTTTGAGCAATACTACGTAGACCATACCCTCGGTATCTGGCCTCAATCTGCTGGCGGTGTACCACAGAATGCTTGCACTTACCAGAGCAAAGGCGACCCTATAACCGATTTATTTGAGGATATGGCCGCAGAACAAAAAGCTCGTACAACATATGATAACATCCTTAGAATGGTAAAGGACCCTGATGTTTGCGATGTCATTAAATTCCTCCGTGAACGTGAAATCGTCCACTTCCAGCGCTTCGGCGAAGGACTACGCATGGTGCAGGATGACCTCGACAGCCGCAACTTCTACGCTATCAATCCATCTTTCGATAAGCCATGCTAGAAACTTTTTCCTGTATGGATAAAGAAAAGAACCTCCATTTGGAGGTTCTTCTCTTATACTTTATTCTTCATCATTTTTATCACTTGGTTTCTTAAGCGCAAGTATAAGTAATACAAGCACTGCGCCCACACATATAAGTGCAAGCTTAGGAACATTTGTCTCATCACCAGTTTGGATTTGGCCATTGCCTATACCCACGTTCTGGTTAATATTCTGATTACCTGTTCCAGGCTTAATAATAGTTCCCGAAGTACCCTCAAGTGGTCTGCTAACTACATTAGAAGGTCTGCCTGTAATGGTCACGTTATTATTAATAGTTCCATTATCTGTAGAACCGTTATTATTATCTTTGTCATCATCGTCTTTATCAGCATTTCCATTATCATCACTTGGTTTATTATCTACACCAGGCTTATTTCCTGAGTCTGGATTATTTGGATTATTTGGATTATCTGATTCATCTTCTGATGCACCAGGCTTATTAGTATCATCTGGCTTTTGTGAATCTCCAGGTTTCTCTGGTTCATCTGGTGTAACCGATTCTTCTATAATTTCAAATTTAGGAATCAATACTAAGTCACCAGTTCTATCGATAATCTTTGTTACACGATTACCTGCCATATCGTACCAGCCAAGGAATGTGTATCCTTCTCTCACTGGCTCTGATAATTCAATATCGCTATTTACATTATACGAATCAGGATTATTATTCACTACTCCATCTGGCATATCAGAATAGATAATTTCGTACTGACAAAGTTCAAATAATGCGCTTATTTCAATATCACTACTTGGCATTGCAATCATATATGTTCCATTAGCTTCATCTATAACTGGAATCAATACCTCATTAAGCTCTCTTCTATTAAGAAGGTTATTTCTAATACCGCTAAATGTAGCTGGTACATTCTTCTTGTATATCAAAGAATTCTTAACAAGCTTATATCCCTTATTTGGCACAACTGAGAGAAGTACCATATCATTAGCATAGAATTCGCTAGAGTTTACAGGATACATAATCTTAACAGTACCGTAAGAGTCATCACCAAGCTTAATAGTGATAGTATAGCTCTCTTCTGCGTACTGTGACCAGTCAGGCTTCAATATAAGATTAGAAATATAATCTCTCTTGCTTGCATCCCCGTCTGTCACAAGCTTTCCGTCCTTCTTAATCTTATATATAACCTCTGTTGTTACATCATCATTATTGCTATCATCAGTATCTGGACAAACAAGTAACCAATCTACTCCGTCTGTAATTGGTGCAAATTCAATTTCATCAAATATTGTGTAAGTTGTAGGATTGAGACTATTGTCAAAACCTCTTAAATCCCAATATATAATGTTGAATTTCTCCAACGAGAATGTCATATACACTTCTATAGTTGTCTGATTCTTTACATCATCCTTTACTACAAATGACTTGGAATCATCCTTAATATCTGCTCTAACTGACTCGTTTAGCTTGCTTTCATACTGGTAATATAATTCTTCAAACTTTATACCAGAAGCTATCGGCTCACCTATAGGTTTTCCCTTACTATTTGCTCTATGAAGAGCAATCTCAATTTTATCGCCTGCCTTAGCATAAGCAACTATATGTTCCTCACCTGTCACAGGATCTATAACTTCTTCTGTATAAACTGGCGCTTTCTTCACACCATCTGCATAGTAATAAAGGACAGCTACCAATTCATCTGAAGTCACATCCATATAAGTACCATCACCATTAAATACTCTCTCTAAAAGATTCATATTGATAGTATACTTATCATATTCCTTCCAATCAGCTGTAAATACCATATCACCATATACTAGCGAAGGATTCTCAGCATATATAGAAGCAATAGTTTTATCCATACCCAATACTTCTGCATATAATGGCAATGTAAATCCATAGAAATCTGTAAATCTATTATTCTTATCAATTGTATTGATATATGCTGCAATAGCTGCATCCGACATAGACTTATCGCCAAGACCTTCTCTTATGATATCACCAATAGTCTTATTACTTGCAATATCTTCTATATCAAATGTAAACTTTGTACCGCCCCAAAGTACCTCATTTGGCACCTTGCCATCCTTGAATAATATCTCATATTTTACAGGATTAAATATCGCATTTGTTGTTACATACACATCCTGTGTCTCAATCAAAATGTCCGCTGTACACTCACCAGTCTGACTATTAGTAGATACATCACTTGATGCGCTACCTGTAATCTTCATAGATGTATTTTCCATCTTATAGCCATGCTTAGTTTTGATAATAACACGCACATTAGTATTCTTAATTACACCTGTTGTGTAATAGTAGCTCTTACCATCTACAACTACTGTAGCAAGAGAACCATCTGAATTCTTAACAAGCATATCCATACCTCTGTGGTCAAGACATGTAAGTGTAGCATACTGCTCATCTAATGCTGATGCATCAATATATACACAGAAATCTGTTCTCTCATAGTTTGCATAAAACTTATGGCTTGTAAGTGATGAAACCTTTATCTCATTGATTGCTCCAAGACCTGTACCAAAGTTGTACATCTCTTCGCCATCATCAAGAGTCCATCCAACGAATGCAAATGAATCCTTAACAGGTACACCATTTGGCAATGTTACACTTACCTTATCGTCATCTCCATATGCATATTCAACATTGATAACTGGCATATTTCCTGCATATGTAGCATCATTTCCTATTACAAAATCAACCTTAATCTTCCACTTAGCTTTAAGGTAAATCTTTCCATCACTTTGCACGATATCAGAATACTTTCTCTGATTACCATCCACACTCTGACTCTTTACAATATGAGTAATATTACCAAGTTCCTTACCATCTTTATCTGTATATACCCACATGTCAAAGATTAAATCTTCTACCTTGCCGCCTACAGGACAATTCTTATATGTAGTCCCAAGCCCATTAAGTGGGAAGCTATCCATACCATATTCGTAATCCTTGGATGGCATATCCACCGTATGATTATCTCTATCTCCTGCTAAAAGACCATCATTATATACTATATCAATAGTACCGCTATAAGTTACATTAGCTTCAATCTTTGCTGCATTGGCATCTATCTGATAACCCTTCGCTGGATTAAATGCAGCCTGACCTCCAGTGCTTAAATTCACACTCTTAATGCTAAGACCCGCTGGAATCTCTGTAGCATATATAAAATATGTCTTATCTCTCATAAGAAGATATTTTCTGTTATCATAAGAAGTCTTATCTGAAGAAATTGGAGCAACTTCATTGCCACCTTCATCTTGAACTATAAAATTCGTATGGCCTAAGCCAAACTCATCTGTAATAGTAAGTGTAGTAGTCTGTATAGCCGGAAGATAGAAATACAATGTATCTCCACCATGACCTTTACCTTCGTACAGATATGATACTGTCGGTGACAATGTAATCTTAACATCTGCCATCTTAACAGTAGCTACATCCTTAACCTTACTATCTGTATATGTATCCAAATCAACTCCAAGTGAAAGACTTGGGTCATATGTATACTTAAGCTTCAACGGATCATTGTCATTCTTAAGTGTCAAATCCTGCAAGTCACTATTTGAAGCCATTATCTCATATAATCTCTTGCCTTCCTTATTTACAGGATACTGATTTCCAAATTTATTCTGGTAGTTATTAAAGTAAAGAGAACCACCATTTATCTCAATACCACCGTGCACACCATAACTACTAGCAATATCCTGAGCACCTGCAAGATATCCAGAACCAAACACTGGAGCCGCAGTACCCATCGCCTTAAATGTAATAGTACCGGCATTGATAGTTATTTTTCCTACATTAGCACCCTTTAACTTATCTGGCTGGGTTCCGGCATTTCCGCCTCCACCCACAGCAGCACCGATACCAGCGTTATTAAGAATAAGTGTAAGTGGCTTACTTCCTGTATCACTATTACCACCTATAGTAATCTTACCAGATGATGTACCCTCTGTAGATACAAGCTTGTACTCTGGATAATATGTACCAGCCGATAATTCTTCATATCCGTACTTTGCGTACAACTCATCTCTGATATTTTTATTGCTAATAAGAATCTGATCGCCCATAGCGTCATTATTTAATTTATTGATATACTGGTCTAACTCCTGCTTAGACTCTGCAGCAAATGTTGCCACTTCACCTGAACCTAAAAGTGCACCGTAGCTACCCGCTCCATTTGATAATCTCAAGCTGTCATCAGCACTCTCTCCACAAAGAATGAGGCCAACGTGCTTAGACATATCCACTGTATCTACATAGTCAGCGGCACTGGTTGCTGTAAGATTATTCTTAAGCTTGTGAAGCTTATATGTAGTAGCCTCCACTGCTATAAGTGGATTCTTCGCTCCTGTACATGAGCTTGTAATTAGATTAGTTCCATCAACAGTTACAATATAATCTACTGGACTTCCATTTGTCGCAAATCTTATAGCCGCACAATCAAGAGTCTGCGCTATATTCACATCATTAAGATTTACATACACCTTAGCTGGTGCTGCATCTGTACCTGTTGTACCTGTATAATTAAATACAATATTCACATTTGACTTACTTACACCTGCTCCATTAATCGTAACAGTTGCACCATCACTGACAGTAATGGTTGCAGACTTCACCGTACTTCCATTACCGTCTGCCAAATCTGCCATCTCATACACACCAGGCGATTTCTCTGTCCATGTAACCTGGTCAATATTCGCCGCCTTTATATCCGGCATACACACAAAAAGTATCACCACTGCAAGCAAACAAACTCCCAGCGCTGATACAGTCAAAGTCAATAACTTATTATCCTTTCGAATTTTATTGTACATACTCATTATTCTATCCATTGGCACCCTCCTTGGAAACCTTTGTTTATTGTTCACGTTTGTATTCGGCATCCTTGCCTAGTTATTTACACTAATATACCACAAAATCTCACACATTTCAACACTTTTTCCACCTTCAATTCGCAAAGTATGCACATATTCTCATTATCAGAACCAAGAAATTATTTTGAAACGATTTTCTGCTCATAGAAAGTGAAATATTGCTACGAATATCCATCTACTTTTCAACGCTGAACAAGGAACCCGTGATTTGCTAAATGCCCCTCTTGATACAAGTTTATTACTGTGTGATATTCTCAACAAAACACAACGAAAGCTACGTGATGTTCGCAGGGCAACGGACAACATATGCAGATTTTCGTTAAGTTTTCAGCATTCTTTGGCGCGAGATGCTGAAAATAGAAAATCGAATCGTTGCACGTGTCCTGTGAACACCACTAGCTTGTTGTGTTTTAACGAGAATATGTGCATATATACTTTGTAAATTGAAGTTTTCTTCTATGTATAATTGACAAATTACTTCTATGTGTATAAAATAAAGTGTATGGTTAAAATTAATGACATCCGAAAGTCATTTGGAGGGAACAAGGTTTTGAAGGGAATATCTCTTCAAGGTAACGCAGGACAGTGTATCGGCATTGTAGGCACTAACGGCTCCGGAAAGTCTACTCTTCTTTCCATAATAGCAGGAATAAGGAAGGCAGATGGCGGAACTATTGAAATATGCGGAAAGGACATTTCAAAGAAGCCTAGACATGCAACAGAATACATTGGATACATTCCCCAGGAAAACCCTGTATTTCCAGATTTATCGGTAAAAGACAATTTAATGCTATGGTACTCAGACTCAAAGGTAACTTATGAGCAGGCAGTATCAGGTGGTGTCATCGAGATGTTAGGTTTGACACCTATACTAAGTCAGAAGGTAAAGACATTATCAGGCGGAATGCGCAAGCGATTGAGTATTGCTATGGCAGTATCAAACGACCCGCCAGTGATAATATTAGATGAACCAAGTGCAGCACTAGATTTACCTACAAAGCTTCTTATAAGAGATTATCTTAAAAGCTATGTAACAAGAGGTGGCACTGTGATTCTTGCCACACATGACGAAGAAGAATTGTCTATATGTAATGTGCTCTATGTTTTAGTAGACGGCGTATTACATAATGTCCCAACCACCCTAAGAGGTGACGAATTATTAAAAGCCATGGATATAAGGAGGAATTAAGATGTTTAAGACAAAATTATTTGCAACAATATGTGCTGTCACAAGCGCTGTTACAGTTGCGACTACAGCACTTACACTTTCGATAGCTGGTCCATCAGGATTACAGACAATACACTCTCTCAGCGCCAACGACGCTGTAGCTACAGGAATTTCCAATGTATTTAGCTCAGCTTCAAACGGTTCTGAAAGCATAACAGAATTTATCGATGTATTAACAAGCACAAAAACAGCTGCTAATTTAGGTTTTACTATCAACTCTATCAAAGGCGTTGAAGAAGTATCTGGTATAGGCGGCGAATTAGAATTACAGTTAGATTCAGAAGCTGAAGCTGCTGCCCTCTTACTTAACGCAAAGCTTGGAGAGTTAGGATTTTTCAATAGCACATTATATGTAGATAAGAGCGAAATCATCGCTTCTGTACCATTCCTTTTCGACGGAATAATCTCAGTAGGTCTTGATAATCTCTTAGAAGATTTAGAGAACTCATATATTGGAAGCTCACTTTTAGCAACTGCTGATATAGATGTTGATGAATTGAAGGAACTTTACAATACATTTACAAGCGAGCTCGCAACAAAGGCTCCTGACTTTGATTTTGACTCAGATAAGTTTATGGACGGACTTGAGGACGTAATCAGCGATGCTTTCGATGAGGCAATGGCTGAAATGGACACAAAAGATTTAGGCATGATTAAGCTCAATGGTGGTTCATACCAGGGTTACGAAGCTAAGGTTTCTGTAGCAAAGTTATCATATATCTTCAGAGATTCTATCAAGTATATTCTAAATAGCAAAGATATACAGAACTTAGTAGATGATGTTATCGCTTATGCAGAAGAGACAATGGGTGAGGATCTCGTTCCAGAGAATGAATTCAATGGAAGTATGTTAGGTGATCTCACTTCACTTGTAGATATGTACTGGGGACCATTAGTTTCAGAGATTGAGGCAGTACTTGGTGAGAATATCCAGTTTACAATCTACCTTACAGAAACAGTGGAAATCGCAGGATTTGAATTTGACGCATATGTTATCAATGACAAGCTTACTTATAACAGCTCAGACGCTTCAGTAGCTGACGGCGCAGTAGTTTTCAAGGCTGATTATACAGGTGGCAAAAACATCGGTGACTATACAGATATTAACGTAGAGATATTTGAAGAAAATGAATCATTAGGTTCAATAGAATACGTAGCAAAGCACGAGGCTAACGGCGACTTCGAGATATCATTTAATTTTAGTGATGCTGCTGAATCATACGCTTTAACATTAAACGGAAACTACGTAAAGGACGGAGATTTCTTTAGCTTAGTAGTTGATTCGATTAAGCTTATCGAAGGTAACGAAACAATCGCAGACTTTGGTTTTACAATCAGCTTTAAGCCAATCGATGCTGTAACAAAACCATCTGAGACACCTGTATACGATTTATGGGAAATGGATGAAAGCGATTTAATGGATTTAATCACTAATATCGGTGAAAAGCTTGAAGAACTCGGTTTCTCAGAAAGCAGTTTAGATTTCTCAGATGACTATATCATCACAGACGAGGACTTATATTTTAATGATGACTTCGACTTTGATTTTGAAGACTAATAGGTATATATTATGGCACGCTTTAAAACTCTTTTACAATTAAATATAAAGAGAACTTTTAGAGCTCTACCTCAGTTGATTTTTGGAGCAACTGCACTTATTTTCTTAGTAAGTGCAGTTGCTTTTTGTGGCAATAAATTCTTGTATGGCGCTCTATCCGAAATTTCTACAGAAAACAAATTTCCAGTAGGTGTCATAATGGAAGATGACTCAAAGATTGCAAAAACTGTAGCTGATGCGCTACTAAATATGAAAGCAGTTAATGAAAATCTAGATATAAATTTTACAGAAAAAGAGACTGCCATAGAAATGCTTAAAGCTGGCGAAATAATTGCAGCCATTCATATTCCAAAGGATACCGCCCATGGCATCATGACAGGAGCCAACACTCCTATGACAATTATATTTCCAGAGGATTCTGGCTTTGAAGCAATCATTATAAAAGAGCTTGCAGACTCAGTCACAAATATGCTTAGCTCAGCTCAAGCAGGTATATATAGTATATATGATTTTTATGATGAAAATGAGGCTGCAGACCAGATAGATGCTGCATTACTTAGAATGAATTTAAAGTATATAAATATCGCCGCAACAGGCAATGGAATGTTTGATAAAACCGTAGTTACTGCTTCCGGCTCTGTACCGCTTATGACATATTATATATGTGGTGCTCTTGTATTGTTTATACTTCTATTTGGTATAAATTGCTTCAACTGTCGATTAAACCTGTCATCTTATAGTTCAAAAAGCTTGTCCTTACGTGGTACACCACTTATAGCTCAGGGGCTAAGCTCATATATCGCTACAGCACTGGGACAATTGACAGCTATCGCAATAGTTGCTACACCTGCAGCATTTATAATGAAAATGTTTAAATTAAAATTAGAAGGACCTGCCATAATGGGCTTGATACTTACAATCCCAATTTTTATATTAATAAGTAGTTCCTTTGTGTATCTAATCGCATCTATTACCGAACATGTAACAGGACAGATTATGATAACATTTTTTGCAACTATCGTAATGTGCTTTATATCTGGATGTTTTATACCTACAGCCATGCTGCCAGATATACTTAAAATAGTTAGTAACTTTATGCCAGCCTATTATATGATAAACTATAGCAGTAGCTTCTTATCAGGCTCCTTTGACGGCGTAAGTCTTCTTATCTGTTTAAGCTTCGCTATTATTCTCTTCTTACTAGGACTCCTGGTAAGTCATCAAAAGAGAAGAAAGGAGCTGTGCTAATATGAAAAAAACTATAACATGGTGTCGTATACTGACAAAGCGTCAGCTAAAACGACCATCCCTAATAGCAGTATTGCTATGTATGGTAGTATTAGCTATCACTATGAGAATATTGTCAAAGGACGTGACAGCAAGTATATCTGTAGGGTTTGTCACCACAGACAAATCCATAGAAGAAACACTCCTTAAACACGAGGGGCTTCTTCATTTTGAAAAGTATGATACAAAGGATAAACTTCTATCAGCAGTTACTTCTAGCGATGTGCAATGTGGATATGTGCTAAAGGATGATTTATATGACTCATTGGTAAAGGGTGAAAACAAAAGAATAATAGAGCTTATAGAAACTCCGGAGAATATCGTATCCTTATTATCGAACCTTGTTATGATAGGAACTATCATGGATATAAGTGCCTGCAACCTCTTGGTTGATGATGTACTAAATCAAGATTTCTTTGTAAATGTAGATAAGGATGACATAATTAAGCTTAGAGAATATTATGAAAAATATTCGACGAATTCATCCACCTTCTCCTTTGATTACAATGCCTTATATGAGGATTATACAGGAAGCAAGGCTACCATAAATATATTTGAATACCTTGTAACACCTGTCAGGGGAATAGTGGCCATATTCGTATTTATAATAGCTTTAACCGGAGGCTTATCTTGGTTTAAGGATAAAAATAGTAATACATATGCAAATATCCCGCTAACCAAAAGACCATTTCTCAAGCTACTTATAATATCCATACCAACCATTATAGCAATGGTTGCTGGAAGCTTAAGTCTCTTAGTTGCGGGAATATGCAACAATTACTTATATGAACTATTTACAATGTTAGCCTACGGTATACTATGTATAATCGTTACTTATGCATTATCATCTGTAACAAACGAACATATCTATTGTGGCCTTATACCAGTATTTATATTAGGCTCGATTATATGTTGCCCGATTTTCTTTAATCTTGCAAATATAATCCCACCTATGAAATACTTACAAAACTTATTTTTACCAACATATTATTTTATGTTCTAGAGTGGTTAGCCAATTGGTTAGCCACTTTTATATTGCCTGCATCTATAGCATTTGCAAGCTCTTCTATACGTGACACAGTGTCGGAAGATAAATCAAGATTTTTAGTATAATTAACCATACGTCTTATGCCGGCTAAATCTAAATCATTAACCATCTGATAGATACTTTCCAATATCTCTTCTTCTAGCTCCTTCGTCACCGTAAGCTTAGTATCCGTATCCTGTACCAAGCCTTCCTTAGCCAATATATTATGAACCTCTTCTTTAACTACTCTATAATCTGCTATAAGCTTATCTATGCCCTCGTGAATAAAGTCATATCTACCTTCCTTACCAGCAAATTCGTGAGCCTTTGCCAGTTCAGAAAACTCCTTAGCACCGATGCTTGCTGAGCTGGATTTAAGCCCATGAACAGCTATAATATAATTCTTATAATCCTTAGCTTCGAGGAAACGTCGGAAATCATCTATACGACTATCTACGCTTTCATAATAAATATTTAAAACCTCCATATATGCTTCTCTGTCCATGCCACAGCAAGCAATACCCTGTTCCATATCTATTAATTTCAAGCCATTATCAGAGTCACTAACCTTTTCTGTATCCACACTTATAGCCGGTTCATTATTTAAAAATCTCTTACACTGTTCTCTGGCAATCTCTTCCTGCATAGATGCGAGCTCTGGACTCATACCTGTATCATCAGCGATAATCAAATTCTTAGGAAGATACTTAAGCAACATATCTTCAAGAAGAATAATATCGATTGGTTTAGAAAGATAATCGTCAAATCCTTCCTCTATAAGCATCTCTTTAACACCAGCTATGGCATTGGCAGTTACAGCTAAAATTACACTTCTATAATTATCATCATCTACAAGATTACGTATACGCTGCATAGCTTCCACGCCGTCCATTTCCGGCATCATATGATCCATGAGAATGATATCATAAGGATTACTCTTGCATAATTCCACAGCCTTCTTGCCACTACTAGCTGTCTCCACTCTTATGTCGTAAGCTCTAAGAAGACTGGCAATAACCTTTAGGTTAATATCATTATCATCTGTAACAAGAATTCTTGCATTTGGCGCTTTAAATCTCTTTCGATTTACATTTGTGGCTGACGTTTTATTATCGCTGGCTTCATCCTCTGCCTTCTTTTCAAAGCTTATTACCTTCTGGTCTAACAGCACTGAGAATGTGCTACCCATCTCATAGACACTATCCACTTCTATGGTTCCGCCCATCATCTCCACATATCCTTTAACGATAGTAAGGCCAAGGCCTGTTCCTTCTACATTGCTATTCTTTCTTATATCAAACTTCTCAAATTTATTGAAAAGCTTAGGCATATCTTCTTCCTTGATTCCGATTCCGCTATCAGCCACGGCAAATCGGATATTAGCCACATTGTCCGCTTCATTCTCAAGCCTTACGATAAACTTTATAAATCCCTTTTGAGTATATTTAACAGCGTTATTTAAAATGTTTATAAGTACATTTCTAATATGGTCCACATCTCCATATAGCTCATAAGGCAAATTATCATCAAGGTCCATAATAAATTCAAGCCCTTTCTTATTAGCCTGGGGAATTATATTAATAACCGTCTCATCTATGAGGTTTTTAAGAATATAATTTTTTTCATTTGTCTCAATCTTACCCATCTCAATCTTAGACAAATCTAAAATCTCATTGATAAGCGTAAGAAGATTTGCTGAAGCAATCTTAATATCCGTAGCATATCCTATAATCTCTGGATCAGACGATTTCTGAAGAATAAGCTCATTAAATCCTAAAATCGCGTTCATCGGAGTTCTTATTTCATGAGACATATTAGCAAGAAAGGAAGACTTCGACTGATTAGCAGCCTCAGCATATTCCTTTAATGCTACTATTTCCTCTGTATATTTATTGATAAATGTAAGGTCAAATAGCCACGCCATATAACCCTTTACATAGCCATTCTCCTGAAGCTCCGATATCTTTGCCTCATAATGACCATGATTGGAGGTAATCATAAGCTTTTCGCCTTCAAATATGCTACTAATGTTTTCATTTATAGCATCTATATCATCACCTGCTAAATATGGCAATATCTCCTTAGCCTTTTCATTGGCATACAAAAATTTCTTATCCTCATCTACGACAATAACACCCTCTGAAGCCTTTTCAATAATCTTATCCTTTGCCACCTGCATTACATCTAAGATTCCATATTTATAGATAGCCACAAAGAGAATAATTAGGCTAATTGTTATACCTATGGCTACAAAGCCATATCCTGGAACTATGTCAAACATAGATATAAAATCACTGATAGCTGCCACGATACAACTTAATATAACAAGGGAATTCTTTCTTGAATCCTTTTTCTTTTTCTTACCTACATATGCAATGTAGACCGCCAAAACCAGCACAAATAACGCATTTACTATTCTAAACACTATAAATACAACACCTGGCTCAATCTCTAGATATGGATGAGTAGCATCCTTTACATACTCTATATTTTTGTAAAATAAGGTGTTAAGTCTAGCAGTTAAGCAGAATATAACACTGGCAAAATTAAGAAGATACAATCCCGTTCTAAGATAATATGTAATAACTATCTCGCAATATCCAGCCATAAAAAGTATAAACGCTGTAAGAAGAAATATATGTCCCACGTCCTGCAGCTGACTAGCATGAAGTAATCCGTAGTAATCATCTGAAAACAAGCTAAAATAATTACCAAAATTTATAACTAACGCCGCGCAACATATAAGTGATATATTTTTCTGGTTTTGCGAAGGCTTGTACCTTACCACAAAGTACAAAATAAAAATTCCAGAAAGAATACCTAAGGTACTTATCAAGCAAAAACATTCATATAAACTCATCAGTATTCCTCCTTTCTATTTTCTTACGCCATACGCATCTACCAAAAATATACGCTCTATACATCCAAGTAAATTGTCCATATCAATAGGCTTAACCAAAAGTCCATCCGGTTTATACTTTGCACATTTTAATATACTTTCTCCACTAGGTTCAGAAGTCATAAACAGTAATGATAAACCTATGCTTTCTTTCTTCTTTTCCAAATCTTCTGATGCCATAATGCCTGATTTTTCTGCTGTCGCAGCATCTGCTATAACAAGATTTGGATGATACTCTCTTATAAACTTAAGCCCTGACTCTGTGCAATTCATGATAGTTACATCATAGCTATCCATAAGTATCTCTTTCATTTTTTTAAGATTTGTCAAATCCTCATCCACGATAAGTATATGCTTCTTTATATATTCATCTCTCACCGCTTTTAGTTCTTCATAAATACCATTAGACAAGCTATCTCTAGTAAAAGGCTTTTCTATAACTCTGTTAACACCGTTACACATACATCTAATAACTAAGTCGTTATCAGTTTTTTCTGCCAAAATACATATTAACTGTTCTCTCTTATTCTTTTTTACACTCTTAATAAAATCCAGTAATTTTTCATTCTCAAAGGCATCATCAAGGATTATCACATCATACTCATTATCCTCAAGCTTCTTTATAGCGCCTTCCAATTCAAATGCAATCTCTAAATCATATTCCATAGATAATATAGACTTATATAAGCCCATATTTCCAAAATCGCTGTCTATAATAAGCACCGATGATTTACGCTTTCTATCTCTTTTGTTTTTCATCTCTTCTGTTAAGTAAGACATTTAATCCCTCCAAAAAAGTTAAAAATTATAAAATAATTATAATTATACATAAATAGGGCGGATATATATCCGCCCGTATTTATTAAAAATTAATGTATTAATGGTTTAGTCCATTTCGAATAGGTCTCGAACCTGAAGCTGTACTGCTACAGATGCTGTCATACCAGTAGAATCTGAAACTATAATTTCAAAATCTGCACCTACTCTACTTGTCTCTACCGCACGTTCTATTGCATCTAGTTCGTCTTCTGTCAAATTACTGCTACCAAGCTTAAACTGATTAAGAATACCATTTTTAAGGGCATTTCCAGAAGAAGGCTTAAACTCTTTAATTACCTTTTCTTCTGATGCACTCTTCTTCCAAATGATCTTAGCTTCTGTGAATTCACCAACTAAATCCATATTACCACTAACAGTTTCAAGAGAAAGTAAATCTCTATCCTCTGCTATAAAGTCAATCTCATACTCGCTTGCAGTATCTGCTGAATTAACATATACTACACATCCACCTGACGCTACAGTTCCTCCATTAGTAACACCTACTACTGGCGCACTGTTACCACCAGCGATAGCTTTAATGATAGTATTTACGAAAAGCTTAAGTTCACCATCCTTATCGATAGTACGGTGACCGGCACCTGAATATGTAATATTATTTTTTGAATAGATATAGAAGTTATTGCCTCCATCCTTGTATGTCCTATTATAGTATTTAGAAGGATTTCCTGAACTACCATCAAGAGAATACCATACTACGATGTCCTCATCTTCCATATCTAACTCAAAATACTGTCCATGAGTTGTGGCAATATCAACTGTCGTACCTACATCATATGGATACTTTGTTATAGGTCCTTCATTAAGCTGTACAATCTTATCTGTTGTATACAAAACAGACTTATATCCATTTCCGCCATTATAGTAAGTTCCATCTGCATACGGTCTTAACGACTGATATCCTTTTTCTTCGATTTCATAAGAAGATCTAGCTCTATAGCAGAAATTCATTCTATAGCAATTCCAGTTATTAAAGCCTTGAAGCTCTCTTACTTCTATCTCTTCTTTAGCTACATAATATAATACGTTTCCAGATGCATCTGTTATCTTCTCAGAATTAGTATCATTTGCCATATAACTAGGAATACGACATCCTATACCGTATTTTGGAATCTCTTTATCATATCTATATACATCAGCATCTTTTGTTTTATCTGTATCATAAATCGAAGGTAAAATAGTTACACCATACCTATCCATTCCAACTCTGTCTCTGAAATTAATAGTTAAGTTAAAGCAAGTGTCTCCATAATGAGTCTGTTCATATCCATCACCATAAGGTTTATCACCGCTAGGCAATGTATCATAAATACTACCTGAAGATATATATTGAAAAACATCACTACTATCTCTATAACCAGACTTATAGTTAGGTGTAGAACGCCAGCTTACTGTATCATGTGTAAACAATACGGCTTTTCCTGCATCCATATAATCAAGAAGATTATCTAACGCACCATAGTCATTATTAATATCTTTACTACCGTATGAATCGGCAAATCCAATTACAACCATAGCATATCCATTTAACTTATCATTAGCTGTACCCAATTGACCTTTAGTATACGAAACACCTTTCTTAGTTGAATCAGATGGGTCAGTCCAGTTTGGATTATATTTATCTACAAAATCGTTAACCCTAATTACATCTACAGACATATCATAACCAACTACACCCTCTACCTTATCCATTAAGTCTGTGAAAGTAGTATTATTTAATTCAAGATTATTCGAACCTCCACCTACAGTATGTGGTGCAATCTGCAATACCTTAAGCGGCTGATTACCCGTATTTCGTATAGCTGAATATCCTTTTTCAGATACTCTCCAATCAGTTTCCTGACCTGCATCATCCAACTCTACTATTTCAAGCTTCCATGCAAGCATACCGATAAAGTTATCTGCTAATGTAGAATTAATTTCATATGTAACTGTTCTTTGATTTAGTTTTAACTCTGCCGAATAGTATATCTCATTTCTATCATCTGCTATACCATGATCAACATCATTATATACACCATCGTTATTCTTATCTATTATTAATTTTACTAAGTACTTCTTTCCTACCTGACCTGTGATATTAAACTTATAACGTAAACCTCTATCATTAAATGTACTTATGATTCCATCTAAATACTTTGGTTCAACAGGCTTCATAGGTAATGTAGCTGTCTTTGCTGTATATTGATTTGTACCATCCGCCTTTACTGTACGCTCAACATAGTTAACTGTTCCCTCTACAAAGTCGATTCTAGGTGCCTTTGTACCAAGATATGCCACACATGTACCTATTGTTTCTTTTCTTTGAACATTGCGATTTGTTCTTCTACCACTAGCATCTGTTGCACCTAATGTATTCTTTGCTAAATCATACATATCAGAAGTAGGATATAACTTTTTAGAATCTGCATAATATACGCTATCTGCTACTACTATTGGGTTTCCTGTATTTACAAATTCTTGAAGCTTCTCTTTTGTGATATCTGTAATATCATTATCACTTACTCTAGTATTACCAAGATAATGGTCAAGATAAAAGCTTGCATTGTCGATAGCATCTGAATCTGTACTATCTTCCTTTACACTTTCCTTGGTAATGTAATAATCTCTCAAATCCTTCACTACATAATTCTTACTACCTGTAGACTTTCCTAATTCTTTATACAGATAAGGTGTCCACACATGCTTGTATGTTGATTCAACTTTTTTCACACCAGAAGGTACGGTATCTGTTGTTTTTAATTCTATATACTCATCTGGAAGATATCCCATTGCATATGTTGATACCTTAAGTAAATCACCAAAGGCTAAATAAACATATCCATTAAGGTTTCTATCATTATATATGGTTCCATTAGCATCTTGTGTAAGTCTATTAACATCTGTTGAAGAACCGATATTATCACCTATAATAACCAAGTCATACTCAGATGCTATATCAACAGTCATACTATTTAATGCATTTGGAGTAACATGATCTATAGTAATATAATTTCTATAATCCGTAATATCATCAGGGGCAATAGTACCACTCTTACTCTCCCAATTTTCATAGTTATATCTGAGAAGCTTTCTACCAAGCTCTTTTATCTCTTCCAATGTATCATATTCAAAACAATTACATGGCTGTATTTCAAGAACTCTTATCTTATCTTTAAAGCTATAAGTCTGTACTGTCTTAGCACCAAGAAGATATCTTAATACATCTTTAGATTTAGGATTAGCTCTATCACCTATTCTAGACGTAAAATAACTTCCGCTTGCAACTATGTTACCATCTGAAGTAGCTGGTATGTTCCACTTATTACCAGAATATACCCAATAATCATCTGTAAGATAATCCGACATAAATGGATCGTTTTCGTTATATGCTGGTAATGTTTCACCCTCAGCAGTCACTCCACTTGGGCATACTCTATCAAACAATTTCTTAATCGTATTATCTGAACCAACTTTCCATGATGTTACTGCATCTGCAGTATAACCGGCTCCTGTTAAATCTATTGCAGGTGTCGGGATTCCACTTGCGTTATTATAATACTTACCACTTGCATCCGTTATACTGATATTCTCTTTTAGAACTTCCCATCTAATTGGCTGATTTGCGCCATTTACACTACACATTCTGTATGCAAGAAGCATCTTATACATATTTGTGTCTTCTGATAATCCTGTAATACCCGCATTATCAATAACTACAGGTGTCTTTACAAACACAGGGTCTCCACCTGGTACATCTAGAACTTTGCCACCCATCACATAATCAAGCAACTTCACACACATATTCCAAGACATATCTCTAGAAATATATGCATATCCATCGTCAGGTGTCTCACCACCTGTGCCACCTTCGCCTGTGCCACCTTCACCTGTGCCACCTTCGCCCGAACCTGCTGTAGTAGTTTCTTCTGTACTAGTTTCTTCTGTGCTAATTTCTTCTGTACTAGTTTCTTCCGATCCTGATTCACCTACTGTAGTAGCTTCTTCTGAACCTGAGCTAGCCTCTGTAGATGATTCTTCCTCTGTTGATTCTTCTTCTGGAAGTGGATAATCTAACCACTCACCGCCATAATAAATTTTCTCAAATCCAGCAAACTTTGTCTGGAAAGACTGTGGTGCAATAGCACTACCATTATTAAACATAATATATACAGTTTCTGATGGAATCTCCAAACAGTAAATATTCTTTCCGCCCTCTACAGCAGTCATCTTATTACCTGGATATGCAGCTCCAAGCTCTGTTCCATCTTCACTATAATAATATGCATATACACTACTCCAATTAGCTGTATTCTTTATATATATATTACCCTTTGTGCCGATTGGATCATCTGGATCAATCGGTGGTACATATGTAGAATCCACCTTTTCATAGGAGTTATATGTTATTAGACCCTCATCTGGGATCTTCGTACCCCCTTTTGTAAACACTAAATCCTCAGTATCTCCTGAAAATTTTCTATATGCTTTTATAGTATTGTTATCATGAGTACCTGTATTTATAATGATTAAATCCGCATTAACTATGTCGGCAGTTGTCAAATCATTTGCTTCTACTGTGTTTACGTTTAATTTCTCTGCAATCAAATCCTCATACTGTGGAAGCACATATTTTGCAAGAACATCTGGTCCCTTCACATCAAACCTATTAGTTCTTGAATCAAATTTAATCTTATACTTAAAATTATAAAATGGATTGTTTAAAATATCTATATCATCCCATGTATCCTGTACATTCCATTTTCCTTCTGCATCCTTCGTATATCCTAAACTACTATACAATCCTGCCAAATATTCCTGATTAGCTTCTAAGCCTTCCTCTACCTCATCATCACTGGCATAATAACGAAATTCACCCTGTCCCTTATAAGCTACAATTTCAAGAACATTAAATTGCTCCTGTACACCATCGATAAGACGTCTTACTATATATTCCATATATGGCTTAGTTGTTCCTTCGCTGGCTGCTACTGTCTCTACATTTTCACCACCTAAATATATCAAGGCAGACGCAAATAGCGCCATTGATAAAATCAAGCTGACGCATCTCATTAATACATTATTACTTTTTAAATATCTTCTCAATTCTCCCATGATACACCTCTACTTTACCCTGTATTCAGTAACAGTTTGTGACGATAACTTTGCCTTAATGCCACCAGCATTTTGATATATAGCAATATGACTTAACTTATTTCTAAGATTTACTGTAAAAGTCGATGCCACATCATTTTTTTCACCATTTTCTAATGTAAGTGTAATATTAACTCTTACAGGATTAACATAATATGTTTTCCTGCTTCCGTCTCTATCTATCTCGGTTCTTTGTGTTGTATTATCTGATATAAATTCAATCTTGAAATCAGTTACTATATCACTTATTTTATATCCTTCTGATAATTTTCCATCATCCAATGCCGAGTTGTAAAGAGCATCATAAGAATTTGCTATATATAAGCTATTCTCACTTACATCATAAAAAATAACCTTTTCAGTAGTTTGAGCTCCTGATAATACAAAGCTTCTATTCTCACTTTCCAAATCAATATTACCAGTATAAATTACTATATCATCATCTGCTTGTTCTGCAACCTCTTGCTTTTCTATAATCACTGTCTTGGCTTCCATCAAAGTCTGATCTAGCTGATTACGAATTACCTGATAGTCATTTCTCATATTCACTTCATTATTCTCTGATCTAAATAAGCTTGTTCCTCGAACGAGCATAACAGATACCATAAGAAGAACTATAGAACCTACACCTATAGCTACAACTAATTCAATTAAAGAAAAACCTTTATTCCTCATAAGCTACTCTCTTTCACACTTGCCAGTATTGAAAAATACCTTTAAGTTAATCACGTAATTATTTCTAGCTATTTTAAAATATCCTATACCACCTGTTACCGATAGATTACTAGGACCTAATGTTGCTTGTTTTATCTTTCCTGTAGCCGCATCAAAATGTAATTCCAATTTATTTGTAGATGTAATATCATTTGTGCTATCTGAAGATGTACCAAACTCTATGTCGACTTTTTTTCCAAGCTCTTCTTTCTCGATTAAATATACCTTATCTTCAGTAGTTTCTACACCATCTACAGTAACCTTCTCTTCTACACACTTGTATAGATAAACATAGTAAACTGAGTCTTCCTTAGCCACTGTGACATACCAATCCTTAGCCGATACGCTCATACTTTTGGTTCTGCCCATAGCGATATAATCCTTTATACCGCGTTCTGCATCCTCTGCATATGAGCTATCTAGCATAGAAACTGTAACTGTAGCTGCTACAACCATTATAATCATAATAGCCATAGTCACTATGAGCTCTATCAGTGAAAAACCCTTATTATTCAGTTTTCGTTCTGATTTTTTAATCTTCATACTTTCTCCAATTATTAAAGCATACTAAATCCTTGTAATTTAAATCTTCAATCTTTATACTTTCACGACTATCCTCTATAATCGCACCAAGCTTATACGCATAGAAATACTGTTTAAACGGTGTAGACTCTTCATATGACACTCTATTATCATCATGATCCACAAATTCTTCATAGCCAAGTATCAAATCTTCAATCATAACTGGGTCCGTAGTAAGTCTTGCATTACCTGTAATTTTGATATCACCACCAGCTAACAATAAACCATCAAAATCATGATCTAATTCTATATTACCTGCGCAAATGATAATACCACCATCGACATCCTCTGGAACAGTATATGTACCAATATTATTTTTAATCATCTTGATTAAATTTCTTCCCTCAGCTCCACTTGGCTGATATACATAATATTCAGCATTTTCATTGTACTCATCACCTTCCATCAGTATTCTATCAACAATATTATTGATAATACTTGTCTGTGTGAGTTCACTTCCATCTGTGACAAAATCTCTAAGCTGCTCAAGCGCTGTAGCTGAATTCATTACATAATATCTTGCACTTTCATGTTCCCAAGGAATTGAAACTAAAAGATGTGTAAATATCTCATAACGATTTCTGTAATCTAAAGAATTCTGTGTAAACAATACTTCTGGCATAACACCTGCCGCATCTGTATGGCTAGTAGCATCGCCTGTCACACCACCTGTAGCCTCCATAAATACACCTGTCGCATATATATTAGATGCTTCTGTATCTATCTTTACAAATGAGCTTGAATCACTGAATAAATTCTTTGTGTACTGATTTAACTTATTCTTTAATTCTATGTCTTTTCCATTTAAAACATCTCTCACATACTTTGCAGAAGATGCTTTATCCTTAAAGTTCCAGTATACATATACTAAATCACCAACCCTACGTGTAACATATGGAACAGATGGATTTAAATACGACTTAGCAAAGTAATCCTCTGGAATAACCACTGCTGATGCATCAAATCTCTTTATCATTCGTGGTGATATACGAGAATATGCGTAATTATTTATGCCTATTCCACCATTTACACTATGATGACCATGCCCACCACCAGGGAATGGAAAAAATGGCCAATTTTCCCACCACTCAGTTTCTCGTTCTGTCGTTGGTTCCTCTGTCGTTGGTTCCTCCGTTGTCGGTTCTTCCGTTGTTGGCTCTTCTGTTGTTGGTTCTTCTGTCTCTGTCTCAGGTTCCGTCGTTTCTTCCATTACCTCACCTGAAAAATCCTCCCACATATCTGCTGACATTGGGTTCGGATTTCCTCCTAAAAACGTAGATGGTACAAGATAAATCTCCTGATCACCCTTCAGTCCAAGAGCCTCTCCTGTCATATACGATTCTGCACCAGTTACATCTACATACGCTCTACCACCTATAAAAAGCTTCTTAGCTGTGATAGAAACGTTTGAATTCTTACCATTTACTATAATAGCACTACTAGCTAAATGTCCTGCTGCATCTCTACCATCATACATATATCCGTAGTATTCTCCACCAAGAGTTACACTACTGTTTCTAGCATCTACTGAAAAATCATCCTTCACATATGTATAACAATTATCTGCTATTTCTATAATAGCACCTGCTGTAGCTTCATCTCTATCGCCTTCACCAAAGGTTCTTCTGGTAGCTATATTTGTACACCATATATTTGCCCCAGCAAATCTTGCCTTTGACTTAACTGCTGCATTGCCACCCACTCTTATAGTACCACTTAAAGAATGTGGGTCTCCACCGCAGATAACATTAATATTTGTCGATGTACCTGCTTCTGGCTCAAACACTACATCTGCACCTGCTAAATCCGAAGGTGCAATGTCTATCATATTACCTGCATATGCTGATGCATTCACATTTACAGTCTGACCGGCTATGGTTAAACTGTTATCAGCTATTACACTGTAATTTATAAAATCGTTAAGCTTATTAGTCGTTGTAAAATCTACCATCATGTTAGGAAATTCAATTTCCAAATCAGCAGTAATGTCGGCAAAGTATATCTCTCCCGCCTTTTCCTGCTTGTATCCCACTGATACATCCTCTATAACTACCATATATCCTGATGTACCATTCTTACACGCTCTTACTGTTCCAACTGTCTTAACCTCAGCCATATCTTCATATGCGATAAAGCTTTGTATATATTCCTTCGCCTTTTCATTTATATTAGCTACATTGTGATGTCCTGCTGATGTCACGTTATCAGCTGCACCAAATGTAAGCTCATTTCCTACAACGGTATTAAGCACATTATCAATATATTTCTCTCTAAGTTGTGTATTTGCCGCTGTATTGTCAACTACTGTTGGTGTACCCATACCATTATAGTCTATCAAATCAGTCACAACAGCCTCATAAGCAAGAGCCAAATCATCTACACTAGCATATCCTATACCAGCTCTTATCTCATCAAGCAATGTCTCTGCTGTATAAAATGTTCTCTTTGCTCCTCTGTCTATGCTCTTCATAGTCATATTGCCTAGAGAAGCATTTGCAAGCGCGAGTGCTAATGTAGTAAGAAGCGTAATAACTAGAAGGGCTAATATAAATGTCGAACCCTGATTATTAAGTTTTTTCGCTTTAAATTTTCCCATAATCAATCTCCTATCTATTAACCTGCTAATTAGCCTTCGCCGAAGTAAAATCAGCGACAACCTTATCATCTAGCTTTACCTTTACTGTCATTGTATATAATTCATTTCCTGTATTTTCCGCAATATATGTTAAATCTGTCGAATCTGTTATCGAATCTGTAAGCACACCTACATTTGTGTAAAGCTTAAGAACTGGATCCTGTGTATTATTTACTCTAAATGTACTAAGTGCACAAGTATTTACCCGCACATTCATAGGATCTATTTTCTGATTATAGCTTGCATATTCTGCTCTCTGATTCTTAGAATTCTGCTCTGCAATATAAAAATTAACTACATTAACATAATCATCACTAAATACATATTCTATATCTATAAGATCAGTACAATATGAATTTCCGTATAATTGTGGGTCATATGTATATAAATCAAATACTGGACAAATCAAAAACATATTATGGGCTTCCGTCGCTGAAAATGTTATATCCTCTATATATCTTGTCTCAGCAGCTTCCGCTACATTAGTCACATCAAAATATGTATATTTCATCGTCATAGTAATATCATATTCAAATTTATTTAAAGCCGTATTAAATGTACGATTTATATCTATATCAGTTCTTTTTGAAACATATTTTCTATATGCTGGCTGATATATATTGTTAACAATATCTTCATCTAATTTACCTGCAAATAGTTCCTTTAATTTATCATCAAATGCTACATACTGCTTATATAACATTACACTATTTGAGCCATAAAGGCTTGACATACCTGGAATATTTACATTATTTACTTCTACTTTTCCACCTGCTTCACCGTCTGGTATATATGCATTAGGATCTAAAGTGATATCAATCTTAAACTTCTCTTTATTTGCTCCTGTTACTGGAATATTTTCAAATTTATATATTCCATCAGTTCCGCCACTTTCTTTAAGATACGAATAATATGGTGAAGTCTCATCTGTAAGCTCTTTGATAGTTAAGGCTTTAAATTTTTCTACCATATCCTGACCTACAGTAGTTCCATTCTGTATCTCTCTAGCATGGCTATTTACTCCCATGGCATTTAAAAATCCGTTTATAAGTGGACCTGCCATAATGATAATCATAGCTATGGTAACCATTACCTCGATTAACGACATACCTTTATTATTCAGTTTTTTTCCTCTAAAGTTTTTTACCATAGCTACGTCACCACCTATTTTTATATTTCTTTTATTTACTGATAGAAAGTCACTGCACCTTCTACGTTATTAATATTAATTCTTGGATTTTCTACATCGTCATTGACAATAGCTGCATTTACTGCTAAATCCGATTCATTCTTAATAAATAAGTTAATCTCCGATGTATCGTTTTCAATTCCTCTTTCGCTACTAATAATTAATAAATCAATAGCATTGCCACATATAAATGGAGCACCTTCTGCATAATTTTCTACTGGGTACTGACTATTACCTACCTGATAACTTACCTTGTAGTTTCCTTCTGTACCAGTTATCTTAATTGTGACATTCTCAATACCACCAGAATTTGAACTAGCAACTGTCTGGTTTGTTATATCACCTGACTGTCCACAGATTACTGAATCCTTATCTGCACCTGTTCTATTTACGATAAGATATAAATCATAATTTGTTAATATCATATCCTTGTAAGATGACTCTGCACCACCTGGTACAAATGTGCTCGAATTAAAGATATTATCAGTTCCTACAAATACATCCTTAATATCTGTATTCATAGGTGGTCTGTCACTACCTTGAATAGCATAGAATGTAAGCGCCATTGTTCCAGATACCATATCTGTAGTTGCTGCATAGGAATATGACATACTGTTAATAGTAACCTTCTTGCCCTGTTCTCTTAAATATGTAAGAACATTCTTAAGCTGTTCATATGTACACTGGTATGATACGTTAGAGGTTGTAGTTATACCTACATTATCCGTATCATATACCTTCTGTCCTCTCTTACTTGGATTACTTGAACCAAGCTTTCCAAATGAATATACCTGTGATACTGTACCAAGACTTGTCTGGCTAAGCCATACACCTGTATTCTTTTCTACTGCTGTAAAGAATAGCAATGTCTGCTCCTGGCTAAGAGATGTATTAAAATCTGACATTACCTTATTAAATAATGTAGTATTAGTCTCTGTATCCTTCTGATATGTAGCTCTGTAAGCATTCTTAGCCTCTAAATCATTGTATCTGACCTTTAATTCACTAAGCTCTGTCTTATACGTTTCATTTTCTGTCTTAATCTTACCTGATAACCACCATGAACCACCGAGGATGACAATTATAAGTAATCCAATAAGTAATTTCTTATCTCTATCTGACATATTACTCTACCTCCTCTTCTGTAGCTTCACTGTTTTCTTCACCTTCTATAGGCTTATCTTCTAAATATTTAACGATATCTGCATTAAATGTAAATGACACACTAAAAGTAGTTGTTATAACACCATATCCATCCTTTGACTCTGCACAACTTGGCACTGCAGGATTCTGTATACCTGGCATAGCCTTTAACTGTGTAATAAACTTAGCCACCGTCTGTTTTGTGCTAGTAGTTGCAGCAATACTTACCTGTCCATTATTGATAGATAATGATTTAATAGAAATATGAGAAGGCATTCCCTTCTCTAAGGACTTAATCAGCTCTAAAATATAATCATTAGGGCTTGCTGTCATGTTAACAAAATTTGTGACATCCTTTACCTTATCTGCTGAATTATAATAATCGTCAACTATTATCTCTACACTCTTTAAACCTTCTATCTGTGTCTTCTTAGTATCTATGTCATTCTTATATGTAAGTCTTTCTAAGAACGGAAAACCTATCATAACAATACCAACTACAAGTGATGCTATAAGACCTATTAAAAGATATGCATTACTTCTGTCATTCTTTTTCTTTTGTAATTCTATGTCTGATTGGAAATGTACTGGGTCATAGATACCGCCTACACAAGAAATATATTTAGCAATCATGCTAGCTTCGAATCTAAAGTTTGAAGCCACACCGATATATCTAAACTTCTTAATCTGTTCTGTGTTATGGAAGAACTCATTTACAAGTAAGCTCTCTAAACCTAAGATGTTCATAGCTTCACCTGTAAGGTATACCTTCTCTATAGTATTATCAGCACTTCTAGATGTATAATAATCTACTACTCTGATGATACCATTTACAAAATATCTTAAAGATTCTGTAATAGTATGACCATCAAAAGTACTATGGATAAGACCCTTTGTTCTAAGTAAGTTTCCTGCCTCTTCCTCGCTAATTTCCATATTTTCCATTACTGATTTAACTACTAAATCTCTACCATATGGAACGTTTCTCTGAAGCTCCAAGATATTATTCTTATAAATATTTACTGTAGTAGAGTCATCATGTACGTAGATAACTACAGATGTCTCTGCTTCTACCTGTCTACCTAAGAATGATACTGTCGCATTGTTATAACTTTCTATATTCTTTATAGTAAGTCCTAACTTTTCAGCTAGCTTATAGTATGCTTCTACTGTCTCCTTAGCAGCTGCATAAAGACCCACTCTTAACTGTTTTTGGTCCTCAGCTTCTACAGTAGATATGATTTTATCTGCGATTATATAATCGTTTATATCCATTGGAAAATAATCAGAAGCATTGGCTGCGATAAATTCCTTAAGTTTCTTTCCTTTAAGTACAGGTGTATATACCTCCTTATATACTACCTTGCTACACTTAAGTACAAAGGTAATCTCCTTAGCTTCCATATTCTCTCTTATGAGAACATCTTTAATTAACGCTGTTAACCCATCAATATCCAAGAGTCTTCCATCGCTGGCATAACCCTGTGGCAAGTCAACTGTCACCGCCTTCTCAATATAAGGCTGTGTCTTTGTACAGTCAAGCTCACACATCTTAAGTTTAGTTGTGCCTATAGTGGCTGTAATAATATTTGCCATCTATTTCTCCTCCTTTATCTAACCGCAACTACAATGCAGCTGCATTTTTACTTAATTTCTTATGATTTGTGTTGTTTGGTTAGTATAGTAAGCTAGTTTCTACACTAAGCAAACATCACAAACCCATCTTCATAATACAAATCTAACCCACTATCAAACTTACATACCAGTCAAACAGTGGCTTCCCATATAACATAGCCAAAAATATACCCAATGATAAATATGGGCCAAAGGCTAACATTCTTTCCTTCTTTAAAACAAACATAAGTGTAACATGGATTATAGAACCTAAGACACATCCTACGCATAGTGCCACGATTATATTCTGCCATCCCACTAACAGTCCAGCCGCAGCCATAAGCTTAATGTCTCCACCGCCTATACCTCTACCTGCTGTAAGTAAATAGAGAATAAATAAAAAACCACTTACACATACCATACCTATAATATAGGTCCATATATGA
Source organism: Lachnospiraceae bacterium (assembly GCA_045125245.1). Taxonomy (GTDB): domain Bacteria; phylum Bacillota; class Clostridia; order Lachnospirales; family Lachnospiraceae; genus SVEL01. Next base: position 38,653 of record JBGVNF010000136.1, on the reverse strand, counting down.
TTAAAATCATAAATAGCCCTTACCACTCCAAGTCCCAGTATAAATATATTAAAACCTACTGGAATCTCAAATGTGCGAAGGTCTATAACGCTTAATGCCAACATTGCAGAAAAACACAAGCAATACAATATGCTTATGAAGTTAATACCGTTTACAAAGAAAATCCATACATACCCGATTCCATTAGCAAGTTCTACCAATGGATACTGTACAGATATCTTAGCCTTACAGTATCTACACTTACCACGAAGGAATAGCCAGCTGAAGAGTGGTACTAAATCGTACCACTTCAGCTGTGTATTACACTCCATGCAATGTGAGCGTATTGTCGCAATATTCTCTTTTTTTGGTATTCTGTATATACATACATTTAAAAAGCTCCCGATTGTGATACCAAATAAACATATGATTATGTAGAACAATATTGTAAACAGAATTAACTCACTTAGCATATTATTACTTCCTTATACTTTATAACTTATCTGATTGTTGTACCCTGATCGTTCCACTTTGTACCAGCTACATATGGTGCATAATCACCTGCTTTAACTTCTACATAAACAGATACTGCACCACTTGTAATATCTACATTAACATCAGTAAATTTTACACCCTCAAAAGACTTAGATGCGTTGTTAAATTCAGAGTTAGCTGGTTCATCCTTATCAAGTGTAAATACTTCAGCTAAAATTGGCATAATAACATTTCCCTTGTCGTAAGTAATTAATGAGTCAAGAGTATATGTTCCATCTGCAAAGCTTGGATCTACGCTTGGATCTGCTACGAATGTCTTAACTGCTGTGTTGATTGAATCAAGTGCTGAGATGTCCTTAGAGTACTTAGACTTATCAACATATCCTAAGATTGTTGAACCGAGTACTGCGATAAGTACAACCATGATTGCGATTACTACGATTAACTCTACGAGAGAGAAACCTTTGTTGTTTTCTTTGAACTTCTTCATAATTGAATACCTCCAATTTCCTATTTCTTTTTGTTTATATATACGGGTTTTCACCCATTAACCCTGGTGTCGGGTACACCGTGGGTTAATAACTGGATAAATGATACGGGAACTATTCTTAATAAACAACTTGTTGTTTATTAAGAATTAACCTTCTGCTAAGGTGTACATGCTTAAGATTGGTGCGTAGATGGCTGCGATAATACCGATTACTACTACCGCCATTACTACGATAATAAGTGGTTCCATCATAGCTGTTGCTGAATCTGTAGCAAGTGTTACCTCTTCGTCGTAATACTCTGCTACATTAACAAGCATCTCTTCTACGTTACCTGACTCTTCACCGATTGATAACATATGTACTACCATGTTAGGGAATATTCCTGATGCCTTGATAGGTGCTGACAATGGTGCACCTCTCTGAACCTGAACTACTGCGTCAGCCAAAGCATCCTTAAATATTACATTATCTAAAGTTTTACCTGTTGTCTCTATTGCTTCGATAAGTGGCATACCAGCTGCAAGAAGTGTTGATAATGTTCTTGAAAATCTGGCACACTCCGTCTTAGTAAACAAGTCTCCTAATATAGGCATCTTAAGCTTTATGTTTCCTATTACTCTCGAACCTTTCTCAGTTTTTGCATATGCCTTGTATGCAAACATAATGCCTACGATAGCTATTATCCATATATACCAAGTATCTATAAGAGAATCACTAAGTCCCATTATAAATTTTGTATATCCTGGTAGGTCTGAACCCATACTCGCAAAGGTTGACGCAAAGCTTGGGAGTACCTTAATAAGCATAATCGCCGCGATAACAATTGTAACTATGATAAGTACTATAGGATACATCATAGCCTTCTTAACCATACCTTTAAGTCTTGCATCCTTATCAAAATGTGTACTCATTCTATCAAGTGCTACTTCCAAGCTACCTGAAGCCTCACCGGCCTCTACCATGTTAAGAAGAAGACTTGGAAATACTGTTCCTTCCTTTCTCATAGCCATGTTAAGTGTATCACCCTTTTGTACATTGTCCTTAACATTCTTTAAAGCTTCCTTAAGAACCTTACTGTTAGTCTGCTGAGCCAACATATCCAAGGCATCTACCATACCGATACCAGCCTGAAGAATACTCTTAAACTGCTTACAGAAGACACCCATATCTCTTACTTTAACCTTTTTCTTCCTGCCAAAGCTGATATTAATATCCTTATTTAATGCTGATGCTTCTTCCAAGCTCAATATGCTACCTTCTGCTTTCAGGGAAGTCCTTGCCTTATCTATATTCTCGGCTTCTATAGTACCTTTTTTAGTCTTTCCTGCTTTATCTATTATTTTATATGAATACTGTGCCATCAGATACCCCTTCCTTAGATTCCATTAGATAATCTACGTGTCATAACCTGTGGATCCTGCGCATAATTAAGTGCTGATTCTGCACTAATCTGTCCTGCCATAAATAAATCATATAAGGCATCATCCATAGTCTGCATACCTATCTTCTTACTTGTCTGCATCATAGAATTAATCTGGTATGTCTTATTCTCTCTTATGAGATTCTTTATAGCTACTGTATTGTGCATTACCTCAAAGGCTGCGACTCTTCCCTTCTGTCTATCTTTTGCAATAAGTTGCTGAGATACTACACATTCAAGCACCATAGCAAGCTGTACCCTTATCTGCTGCTGCTGATGTGGTGGGAATACGTCGATAACTCTGTCGATTGTACTAGCTGCACCTGTTGTATGTAATGTAGAGAATACTAAGTGACCTGTCTCTGCTGCTGTGATAGCTATAGAAATTGTCTCTAGGTCTCTCATCTCTCCTACGAGAATTACATCTGGATCCTCACGAAGCGCTGCTCTAAGCGCTGTCGCATAAGAATTACTATCTGTACCGATTTCTCTCTGGTTAACCATAGATTTCTTATGTGAGTGAAGGTACTCGATAGGATCTTCAAGTGTGATAATATGTTTCTGGCTCGTCTCATTTACCTGATCAAGAATAGATGCAAGTGTAGTAGACTTACCACTACCTGTAGGTCCTGTTACAAGTACAAGACCTCTCTGTCTATTTGTAAGATCAACCACTGACTTAGGTATACCAAGCTCGTTTGGCTTAGGTATAACTGTTCCTACGAGACGAATAGCCGCCGACATAGTACCTCTCTGCTTATAAGCATTCACACGGTATCTACCTTCTTTCGATATAGAATAAGAGTAGTCTACCTCACCCTTTCTATTAAGTACTTCAGCCTGTGCCTCCGATAATGTAGGAGTAATTATTGCACTGGTATCCTCTGGAAAAAGTTTCGGATAATTCATATCCATCAATACACCATTCACACGCATCTTAGGTGGTACACCTACTGAAATATGTACGTCAGATGCGTCATACTCTTTTGCCGCTGTTAAAAGCTCTTCCATTGTAATCATAACTCTTCTCCTGTCTACGATTCATCTGCACTATATGTAACCTTCATAAGTTCTGCTACTGATGTGACACCCTCACATACATATTTAGCCGCTGATGCTCTAAGGGAGCTCATTCCGTCCTCTTCTGCTGCTGCTTTTATCCTATCAGCAGTAGCTCGCTCCGCTATAAGGTTTCTAATCTTTTGATTAATCGTCATTATTTCATATATACCGATACGTCCCTTGTATCCAAGGTTATTACATACCTGACATCCCACTGGATCATATACTGTCTGCTCTGCAGTAGCTGGAAGACCAAGAACTCTCTTCTCATCCGCAGTAGCTGGTCTTGCTTTCTTACACTCGCAAAGTCTTCTAACGAGACGCTGCGCGATAATACCTACCAAAGAATCACCGAGCATATATGGCTCTATACCCATATCTATAAGACGTCCAACGGTAGCTGCTGTACTATTTGTATGAAGTGTACTTACTACAAGGTGACCTGTGATAGATGCTCTAACTGCAATTTCCGCAGTCTCACCATCTCGAATTTCTCCGATCATGATAATATCAGGGTCCTGACGAAGAATTGAACGAAGGGCATTGGCAAATGTCATATCCGCCTTATTATTAACCTGTACCTGGTTTACACCATTTACATTTGCTTCTACTGGATCTTCTACTGTGATAACGTTAACTTCTTCTGTACTAAGCTCTGATAACGCTGTGTAAAGTGTAGTAGATTTACCACTACCTGTAGGTCCAGTAACAAGGATAATTCCGTTAGGATTCTTAAGAATCGAATCAAACTTCTCTAAATCTTCTGGTCTAAGTCCAAGCTCGCTCTTCGCTCTATTGAACCCTTCCTTAGATGCAAGTCTCATAACGACCTTCTCGCCATATACTGTAGGAAGATTAGATACACGGATATCGTATTCTTTATAATCTACATCTATAGTGATACGACCATCCTGTGGTTTTCTTTTCTCTGAAATATCCATGCCAGATATAATCTTAATTCTGGCTATAATGGCCTGGAATAAGGCCTTGTCATATGTATTTATCTCTCTAAGTACACCATCTATACGGTATCTAACCCTTACATTCGTCTCAAATGGCTCGATATGTATATCACTGGCTCTCTGTCTAACTGCCTGCTCGATAATGTTTCTAACAAGTATTACGATAGGCGAATTCTCTACATCATCTTTTCTCGCATCATCATCACTATCACCAGCAACGCCCAAAGCATCTTCCTGCTCTTTTAAGAACTGCTCCGCGATAGCATCCGCCTGCTGCTTTCCATATATCTTATCAAGATTCTCATTAATCTGTGACGCCATAGCGATATATGGTTCTATCTGCAAACCTGTAATGATAGATATATCATCAATTATATCGAAATCCTGTGGATCCTCCATAGCTACACTTAAAGTCATAACATCCTTAAATGCAAATGGTATAAGGTTGTATTTTCTACAATCTGCCTCTGTCAATACATGAAGGGCACTCTCATCAATTTCTACTTTTCTTAAATCTATAAAGTCTACATCTATATGCTTCTGTAACTCAAGGGTCATATCAAGCTCTGATATATATCCCATATCTACGATAGTCTGACCTATACGTGTTCCCTTCGGTTTCTTCTTCTGTTCCTCCAATGCTAAACTAAGCTGTTCTTCTGTGATAAGTCCTGCCTGAACAAGCATGTCACCAATTCTGACTCTCTGTCTAAATCCTGCCATCTTCCTAACTCCTATCTTCCATATGCGATTTTACTAATCTACTAACATAAAGCTTCTACTGCTCTTACTATTTCCTTTAATTCTACCACTTTATTAACACGAATTCAAGGAATTTTCACATTTTAATCCATTTATTTGTCATCTTCAACGCTTTTTCTATCACTGCGTCCATATCGTAATACTTGTACTCGCCCAATCTTCCGCCAAATATCACCTTTTCTTCCTTCATTGAAAGCTCCCTATATCTTTCATAAAGGTTTCCATTCTTTTCATCATTAACTGGGTAATATGGTTCATCCCCCAGCTTCCATTCAGCACTGTATTCCCTACTTATTACAGTCTTTTCCTGATTTCCAAATTCGAACCATTTATGTTCTATAACTCTAGTATACGGTGTCTCACTGTCTGTATAATTCACTACAGCATTTCCCTGATAATTACTCTCATCTAACACCTCTGTCTCAAATTTAACAGATCTATACTCAAGATTTCCATATACGTAATCATAATAGGCATCTATCGGTCCTGTATACACAACTTTTCTTGCTATCTTTTCATATTCTTCCCTATTTGCAAGATAATCTGTATCAAGTCTCACTTTGATACCCTCTAACATATTTTCCACAAGCTTCGTATATCCGCCAATAGGAATACCCTGATATAACGCAGTAAAATAATTATTATCATAAGTCAATCTCACTGGAAGTCTCTTTATGATAAATGAAGGTAACTCATCACATGCTCTGCCCCATTGCTTCTGGGTATATCCTTTTATCAATTTCTCATATATATCAGTTCCCACTAAGCTTATAGCTTGTTCTTCTAGATTCCTAGGTTCTTTTATCCCTGCAGCCTTCACCTGTTCTTCAATTTTTAGAGCTGCTTCCTTCGGGGTCACGACTCCCCACATCTTATTAAAGGTATACATATTAAAAGGAAGTGAATATATCTCACCCTTATAATTTGCAACCGGAGAATTTGTATATCGATTAAATGTAGCAAATCTATTTACGTAATCCCACACTTCTTTATTGTTAGTATGAAAAATATGCGCACCGTACTTATGAACATTTATACCTTCTATCTCTTCTGTATAAATATTTCCTGCTATATGAGAACGTTTCTCAATAACCAGCACAGATTTTCCACTATCTTTCGCCTGTCGAGCAAACACGGCACCATAAAGCCCCGCGCCAACTACTAAATAATCATACATTGCCATTCTCCTTTTATCCTTTTTCAACGCGTATAATCTTACCACCACTTTAACAAGATGTCACTAAATATTATTCACAAAAAAGCACCTTCGATTTTATCGAAGGTGCACAATCTCTTTGCTTATTTCATACTGATTATTGTATATTATTTTTCTTCTTCATCGGTAGAATCGCTATTTGACCAAATGTCAAAATCATTATCTTCTGAACCTATAGATAACTCAGGTTCCACATCATCTTCAAAAGAATTCTCTGATTCTTCTGGGAGCACTTCCTGATCATACTCTATGTCAGTCTCTTTTTCTTCATCGATTTCAGCATCACTAGCTGTTTCATCATCCATATCGGCTGTTTGAGTCTCATCTTCAAAGTCTTCTTCTGAATCTTCTTCAGAAACCTCATCCAATTCCTCATCAGTGTCCTCATCTGACTCTTTATCAGACTTTTCATCCGAATCCTCTGTTGCTTCTACATCATCCAAATCTTCATCATCTTCGTCATCCGGCTCATACAAATCTGAATCATCTTCACTGTATCCATACTCTTCGTAATCTACAGGCACTTTTCTTAATTCAAATGCTTCAACCATACCCTTAAGCGATTCAGCCTGTGCTGAAAGCTCTTCACTGATAGCTGATGTCTCCTCAGCCGAAGCCGAGTTATTCTCTACTACCACAGAAATCTGTTCAATACCTGTATGTACTTCACCAAGCATATATGCCTGAGTCTTAGATGCATCTGCTGAGCTTGCAGCCATCATAGCAAACTGTCCCATACTCTCAAGTACATCTGCTATAGCTTCCATAGTTCTCTGAGCTATATCATTACCATTAGAGATTTCTTCAAGAGATTTACTTACAAGATTTCTTGTAAGTACAGCCGATTCTGCACTATCCATAGCAAGCTTACCTACCTGCTGTGCTACTACTGCGAAGCCTCGTCCTGCCTCACCCGCTCTAGCTGCCTCAATTGACGCATTAAGAGAAAGAAGGTTTGTCTGAGATGCAATCTCTTCAATAGTCCCTATAATCTTTTCAATTTCTTTTGATGTAGCTGTAATTCTGCTCATAGCAGCGATAAGTTCATCCATATCATGACGACTCTTAACAGCTCCCTCTGCTGATTCTTTACTGCTGCCTGCAGCTTCTACTGCATTATCAGCACTTTCATCTGCAATATTCGAAACATTCTCTATAGTAGCTGTTAGCTCTTCAACTGCTCCAGCCTGATCTGTCGCACCATCTGCGAGAGCCTGTGCGCTATGTGATAACTGTTCCGCACCCATAGTAACCTGTGCAGCAGCCTCATTAATCTGACGAAGTGTCATATCCAATTCACAGTTAAGCTTTCTTACACTCTTTAATATAAGCTTAAATTCACCCACATAGCTCTCTTCTGCCTGTGTATCTACATTAAAGTTACCTGCTGCCATCTCTTTAAGCATGTAACCAGCATCTTCTACTACATCTCTCATCTGAACACAAGCTTCTCTAAAGTCATCAGCCAATGCTCCCAATTCATCTTCACTAGAATATTCTATGATGGCATCCAAGCGTCCCTTTCTAAGTTTACGCGCCGCCTTACGAATCTCTTCGATAGGTGTAACTATCATATCTGTGATAACCTTAGAATACTGAAGTGAAATATATACTGTACCTAATCCTACCACAAGAACTATAACTGTAGTTACAATTCCAAGAATCATAGTAAATAAATATGCTGAATTTGCCTGTTCCTCTGCAAGCTCCCCGATAGTATTAAGCACATTTATAGCTTCCTGATTCGCCTTTGCATAATTTTTCTCAAGATATTCAAAGGCTTCTCTATTATGACCAGCTCTAGCCTTGGCAACTACCTCCAACTGAGCTATCTTCATATCCTTGATGGCATAATTAAGCTTTTTAGTGAGTGCTTCGTCATCAAAACTTTCCGCAAGCTTTTCAGCACCATCTGTAATACGCTTCATAATCTCGTCAGTTTCAGCTATCTTTTCTGTTACAGTTGCCTTATCTTCTGTAGCTGTACACCACAATACATCTTTAGCTATTTCTTGAATCTCAGCTTTAATCTCTAACTGAATCTGCATATTAGTAAATGCTTCATCTTTAAAAGACTTAACTCTTAAATTAATAAGAATCATACCGATAAGAGCAGTCACACCCATAACTATAACCGCTACGATTATAGTATTATAAGACTTTTTTAGTTTTTCCCCAACCTTTAAATTCTTTAGTTTCTCTCTTAAATTCATACACGGTCTCCTTTATATGTTAATTTTTCACAATACGTATACAACTTATATCTATGATAACATATTTTCATTTTTTTAGCAATAAAAGAAAACTATTTTTCGAAACTAATTTGTATTAGTTTTTATTTTCAACTTTTGATTTTTATATGGAACACACATACCTATGGTAATCCAAAAATAAGGCGCAATATTTATAACACTACTATTAAACATCGCCTGTGTAGAATACGCCGCAAACATTCCAAGAAAAATCCAAGTCATATATTTATTACTCTTATCTTCTGTGTGTAATACCGTCTTTACACCTCTTACCACCGCATAAACGAGAAGAGTCATATATGTTATAAATTGGAATACGCCCTGAGTAGCAAGATAATGAATATACTCATTGTGTGCCTTCTCGTTAAGCCACATTCCATCAACAAATCTTGGATTAGAAGTAAATGCATATTTTAAATTATCAAGTCCAACACCAAACATCCAGTTATCTGGAACTGATTCCAAAGCAAATCTCCATATATATACTCTTCCAGATCCTAAGCCTTCTACATTAGTAGATTTCAATTCAGCAGAAGTCTTAAACAATCTCTCTACAATTCGACCACACACAAGCATCGTAAACAAAATAACCACGATCATGCCTGCAATCATGACAAAATAACGCTTCCATAATCTTTTTTCTTTTGTAATCCCTATAGATATTGCATAAAACACAAGATACGATATCGTTCCAACCCACGCCAAGCGTGCTTCTGCCGACAGAAGCGTATAGAAACTCACCATATTTATGCAAAAAAACATATTTCTCCATCTTTTATTCTCTGTAAACAGAAAGAGTCCTGCACTACAAGCACAAAACAATGTGCTAAGTCCACCATACCAATTAGGATGCTGCGTAAGACCCCAACAGATATCTTCTCCAACCTTATATATATCTAATTTAAGATAGCATGGACTAATGCATATATCCATAGTTTGAAAAACAGCTACAAGAGAATGCCCCACAACCACTGCAAAAAACGAAATAAGAATTCGTTTTCTTCTATTTTCATCGTTAATTGTTGTAGCAGCAAACATCAAGCTAAAATATGCTAAAAAATGCGAATAAAACTCCTCATACGCAAATCCCCCTAGAGTTTCCGATAAATCCTTAGAAAAAGCCAACGACAAGGACGCAAGGCAAAACAAAGCAATATAAAGATAATCTGTTACATACAAATTATCCTTGCGCTTATAAATAGAACATATACCAAGAATAATTCCCACATATCCCAGCGCACTCACCACATACGGCTGAGTTATAAACGGTCTGCCAAAGGTCTCCGTCATCAATGCAAATGACGGAATCCCCACTATCGCAGCTATTATGTATATCTCCATAACCTTTTCTGAGATTAATTTATCAAGCAATCCTTTTGTTTTCATAAAACTCCTAATTTCCTCTTTAATAGTATTTTAAGCCATATTTTCCTTAGCAACAAGATTATCTGCGCCATACATTTTTCTAAGTCTAGGCTTTTCAATCTTTCCTGTTGCATTTCTAGGAATTTCAGCAAAGATGATCTCCTTTGGACGCTTATATCTTGGAAGTTCAAGACAGAATTCTTCTATCTCCTGCTCGCTACATTCCATGCCGTCCTTTATCTCTATGATAGCAGCTGTTTTCTCACCAAGTCTTCTATCCGAAAGACCGATAACAGCTACATCCTTTACCTTATCAAATTTGCGGATGAAATCTTCTATCTGTACTGGATAAATATTTTCACCACCACTTACGATTACATCCTTCTTTCTATCTACAAGGAAGATAAATCCATCCTCATCAAGACGAGCCATATCACCTGTAAACAGCCAGCCATCCTTGATAGTCTCCGCTGTAGCTTCAGGATTGTTATAATAACATGTCATAACACCAGGTCCGAATACACAGAGTTCTCCCACTTCACCATCTGGCACTTCAACACCTGCCTCGTCTACAATCTTACACTTCCATCTGTAGCCCGGTACACCGATAGCACCAACCTTATGTATATTGCCCATACCAAGATGAACACAGCCTGGACCTGTAGACTCTGATAAACCGTAGTTTGTATCATAGTCATGGTCTGGGAAATATGCCTTCCAACGCTTAATAAGCGAAGGTGGAACTGGCTGTGCACCAATATGCATAAGTCTCCACTGAGCCAGTTCATAATCTTCAAGCTTCATATCTCCTCTGTCCAATGCATCCAATATATCCTGAGCCCATGGCACAAGTAACCATACGATTGTACATTTTTCCTTTGATACAGTTTCAATAATTGTTTCTGGTCTTGTACCTTTAAGAAGAACCGCCTTACTTCCTGCTACGAGGCTTCCCATCCAATGGAATTTCGCACCAGTATGATAAAGTGGAGGTATACAAAGGAATGTATCTTCTCTTCCTGTTTCGTGATGTTTTTGCTCCATTTCCGCAGCCTGAGTAAGGCTTAAATGCTTATGTAAAATCGCCTTAGGGAATCCTGTTGTTCCCGAAGAAAAATATATAGCACCAAAATCCTCTTCTGTAATATCAAGCTCTGGATTTTTACTTGAACAATCCGCAACCAATTCATGATAGCTCTCTGCAAAGCTTGGGCAATTATCACCTACATATATAAGAAGTCTTCCCTTGCTAAGCTTTTCAGCATTAGCCTCTATACGTCCAATAAATGCTGGTCCAAATACTACCATATCTACTTCTGCCAATTCCACACAGTAGAGTATCTCCTCTGCATCATAACGGAAGTTAAAAGGTACTGCTATAGCACCTGCTTTTAATACACCAAAATAAATAGGAAGCCATTCCAAACAGTTGTACATTAAAATAGCTACCTTATCACCTTTCTTTATTCCTCTTCCCATAAGCATATTCGCAAATCTATTTGCCTTTTCGTTAAATACGCTCCATGTTATTTCTCTACGATAAGGTGTAAATCTATCCGACTCAATAAGTTCATATTCCTTCCAAGTAGTTCTTCTATTGTCCTGTTCATCAGGGTTAAGCTCTACTAAAGCCACCTCATCTGGGTAGAGTTTTGCATTTCTTTCTAAATATTCCATTACTGGCATAACTATTATTTCCTTCCAATACATTCTATTATTTGATTCATTCGCTTTACCGCTTTAAATCTATTAACTATTAAAGTATCACTTTACAGTCAAAAAGTCAATATAAAATAAAGACATTACCCTAAGGTAACGTCTTTATCAAAAATCCCAAATAACCTAGTTAGTAAAAAAAAGAGCTGCTCCATAGGAACCAAGTTCGCCACTAAATATTTCCCCTGTAATCAAATCTTTCATTCCACTATATTCACTAAGCGACACTGACTTGTTTCTTCCATTAAAGACAGCCACAACCTCTTTACCATCAAGAGTTCTTACCATCTCTATTAATCCATTTTCATCGTCAGTCTTACAGCTTACTAGCTCTCCTTCTGTCAGAGCCAAATTTTCTTTTCTTGCCTTTATAAGATTGCAATACCACTTATACACGTCATGGTCCTGATATTTTTCATCCCACACCATACCTCTTCTACAATCCGGATCATTTCCTCCAGTCATACCGTACTCATCTCCATAATATATCATCGGCATTCCCGGCAAGAGAAGCTGTAATGCTGCGGCTAATTTAAGCTTAGCTTTATTTTCAGACGCCACGTGAAGGAATCTGGCAGTATCGTGACTATCGATAAGATTAAGAAGTACAGAATTGATATCTCTATATAGTCTTCCTCTCATAAAATCAAGATTTTCCACAAATCTGCTAGCTGTTATAGTTTCATGACAAAGGAAATCCTGCATACTATAATAAAATGAGTAATTCATAATAGAATCCCACTCATCACCTTCCAAGAAATCTCCTGCATAATGCCATATTTCTCCAAGAATAAAAGCATCTTCCTTAACACTCTTTATAGCTTTTCGGAATTTTTTCCAAAATTCATGAACAACCTCATCGCCAACATCCAGACGCCATCCATCTATATTACATTTTTCTATCCAATATTTTCCTACATTGATAAAGTACTCGGCTGTCTCCTCATTATTAAGATTAAGCTTTGGCATTCCACCAAAATACGCAAATGTTTTGTAATTAGGTCGAGTCATTCTAGTTGGCTGCTTTACAGGATAGCTGTCTATATAATACCAATCCTTATATCTTGAATTCTCCTTATTTTCCACTATATCCTTAAATGCAAAAAACTCAGGCGATGTATGATTAAACACTCCATCTAAAATAACCTTCATCCCCATATTATGAGCTTTTTCAACCAATTCCTTTAGGTCCTCTTCACATCCAAAGCTTTCATCTATTTTATAATAATCTATAGTGTCATACTTATGTGACGAATTCGATTTAAAAATAGGCGTCATATACAAAACGTCAATTCCCATGCTCTTAAGTCGTTCTAGAGTGTTGATAACTCCACGAAGATTACCCTTTAGATTATCTCTCGGTCCCATAGGAGTCTTGTACCACTCCTTCTCACTTATCTTCTCTGTAGTAGCATATCTAGAAGGAAATATCTGATATACAACCTTGTTTTTAGCCCACTCTGGAACCTTGTACATCTCTTCTTCTCTAAGATTCTGTGGCAAATCAAACATTCTATCTATGTTATCAATTTTCTCATCATAAAAATCATAATTACCATAATAAGTCGTTACACCTTGCTTATCCACAAGTTCAAACTGATATCTAAGACATATACAATCAATATCTATAACCACTTCATAATAATCATGAAATCTGCCACTTGCCACCTTTGTCATCTCGTATGATGCTGAAGTATCAAGAAATTGAAGTGGAATATACTTGTCCCTACAATGAAGCACAACTCGCTCCATATCTCCCTTCTTCACCTCAATACGAATAACAAACTTTCCCTTCTCTATGGCGTAGCAATATCTCTTTTCCATATAATGTGTAATAGCCGAATATTCCATATAACACTACCTTTCTGCACCTAATGCATATTTATTATTAACTTATTACGTTCCATTTGATGCGTTTATTCTATCATTTAAGTCATTTAGATATACCCAGCGCTCCATCTTTTCCGAAAGCTTTTCTTCCGTCTCTTCCTTTTCTCGGGTTAATTGATTTAGCTTAACGAAATCTCTTGCATTCTTTGATATTTCATCCTCTAATTCTACTAGCTTCATCTCAAGAGTTGCTATTTCTTCATCTATCTTTTCAAACTCGCGCATTTCATTATAAGACATCTTAAGCTTTGTACTTTTTGGCTTAGCATTTTCCTTAGGCTTTTCTATATCCACCTTTATAGTTGCTTTCTTAAGGTTAATATTATAAGGATTAATTCCACTCTTTTCTAAATAATCATCATAATTTCCTTCGTATTGTTTTATATTAACCTCACCTGTAGCCTCATCTTCTTCATATGCAAATATCCTATTAGCCATTCTATTTAAAAAATATCTATCATGAGATACAGATATCACTATTCCATTAAAGGAATCTAAATAATCCTCAAGTATCATCATTGTAGAAATATCTAAATCATTTGTCGGCTCATCTAATATAAGCACATTTGGTGCTTCCATAAGAATCTTAAGCAAATAAAGTCTTCTTTTTTCACCACCTGAAAGCTTACTTATAAACTGATACTGAAGTGTGCTGTTAAATAAAAATCTCTCAAGCATCTTTGTGGCAGACACTGTTCCATCCTCTGTCTGCACAAATTCTGCCGTATCTCTTATATAATCAATAACCTTCATATCTTCAGGAAGATATTCATTTTCCTGTGAAAAATATCCAATCTTCACAGTCTGACCAATTTCTATTGTTCCTTCATCTGGCAATACCTCTCCCATAATGATTTTCATAAGAGTAGATTTTCCGCATCCGTTTTCTCCGACTATTCCAACTCTATCATTAGCTAAGAATATATAACTAAAATCTTTAATCAATTGTTTATTATCGTACCTTTTTGAAATATTGGTCAATTCTATAGTTTTGTTGCCTAATCTACTAGATAAAGAGCTCATCTGCAGCTTTTCTGTTTCTTTTAGGCCCTCCATATCTCTTAAAGCCTCATATCTTTGTATATGGGCTTTTTGCTTTGTGCTTCTAGCCCTTGCGCCTCTTCTAATCCATTCAAGTTCAACTCTAAGTATACTTTGACGTTTTCTCTCTGAGGCAATGGATATTTCCTCTCTCAGGGTCTTCTCTTCCAAGAATTTCTCGTAACCGCCTGTATATCTATATATTTTCCCATCATCTATCTCTACAATTCCATTACACACCCGATCTAAAAAATATCTATCATGTGTAACCATAATCAATGATGCTTTTGACTTCTTAAGGTAATCTTCAAGCCACGCCGACATATAACTATCTAAATGGTTAGTCGGCTCATCTAATATAAGAATATCACAATCACTTAATAATGTCGCCGCCAAAGCTACCCTCTTTCTTTGTCCTCCAGACAAATCATCTACTATTAGCTCATAATCTGTAAAACCTAAAATATTTAATATATTTTTAGCTTCACCTTCTACATTCCATTGATTGTGCTCATTTTTATTTAATGATATGACATAATCATATATAGTTATACCCGCAGGAAATTCTGGATTCTGTGGCAAATATTTTATCTTCACCTTATTTGCCTTAATAACCTCTCCCGCATCAGTTTCCATTTCACCTGCTATTATCTTTAAAAGCGTAGACTTTCCCGTACCATTCACACCGATGACTCCGATTTTCTCTCCTTCATTAAGAGAGAAATCTGCCTCCTTAAATAATACCTTATCTGTAATCGCTTTTGAAAATTGTTTTATAGTTAATAAGTTCATAATATTTACTGTCCCTCTGGAAGCTTCTTCTCAGCCGATGCTTTGAATTTATCTACTTCCTTTACAGCCTGTGGTATGGCAATATTTGTTCCAGCTCCCGCGATACATCCGCCAGGGCAAGCCATTCCTTCGATAAGACATCCATTCATCTTTCCTGCCTTCGCCTTAAGAAGCACCTTCTTACACTCAGCAAGACTCTCTGCATGCTCTATCTTTACCTCTGTTCCAGGATAATATTTCTCGATACAATCCTTGATAGCATTGGCTACACCACCTGCTACACCGTATCCTCTACCTGCAGCTGTAGCATCCTGCATTTCATCCATAGCCTTTATCTCTTCAAGTAAAATTCCCTTGGCTTCAAACATTCCGGTAAGTTCCTCAAAGGTTATTACAAAATCTACATCTGAACGAACTGTTCTTCTACTTGCCTCAAGCTTCTTAGACGCACATGGTCCTATAAATACTACTGATGCATCTGGATGCTCCTTCTTTATAACACGGGCTGTAGCAACCATTGGAGTAAGCGCATTACTAATCTTATCAATGGTCTCTGGGAATAAATTCTTCGCCATTACTGACCAAGATGGACAACACGATGTAAGAGCAAAGGATTGTTTTCCACTAGCAACCTCTTTTACATAATGCTCTGCTTCTGCTATACATCCCATATCAGCTCCGATAGCTGTCTCATATACATCTGCAAATCCAAGCTCCTTCAATGCTGTCTTAAACATATCAGGGGTTACCTTTGGGCCAAACTGTCCTACGAAAGCTGGTGCTACCTGAGCTATAATCTTTCTTCCTGACTGCATCGCTCTAATAAGCTGGAATATCTGCGACTTATCTGCTATAGCACCAAATGGACAGCTTACCATACACTGACCACATGACACGCACATATCATTGTCTATAACCGCTCTTCCCACTCTATCAAGCTTAATCGCATTTACACCGCAGGCTGCTTTACATGGACGCTCCTTATGGCATATAGCGTCGTATGGACATACTGATTTACATTTTCCACACTTAATACACTTTTCTTTATCTATAACAGACTTACCCTTAACCATAGTAATAGCGCCAACCGGACACACACTCTGACAAGGATGTGCAAGACAACCCATACAAGAATCTGTTACCTCATACTCATTTTCCGGACACGCATTACATGCCGAAGGAATAACCTGCATCAATGGTGGCTCGTAATATTTCTCATCAATATCGCTTCCTTCTAAGCCCTGTGTAAGGTGACCTGGCTTCTCTCTATTTTCTGGTCTAAGGCTCATACCCATAGCAAGACGAATACGTTCTCTTGTAATCGAACGCTCTCTATATACACTCTCCCAATATATAGACTCATCATAATCTACTATCTTATAAGGCAACGCTTCCATATCATCCTTAAGATTTGTGGATGTATATGCAAGATTCGCTACTTCCTTAAATATTCTTCTTCTTCTCTGTCTTACAGGTGTATCAATACCTCTCATACTACTACTCATTAGTTCACAGCCTTTCTATATTTCTCTATATACCATTAAACCCCATCTGCACCATAAAATCAAGTGGATTTTGCGCCCAATTCCCTTCACGTCAAAATTCCTTACATAATTCTCATTATCAGAACCATAAATGTTTTTAGAGATGATTTTCTATGCAAGTTCGTGAATTGCTGCTACGAATATCCATCTACTTTTTAGCGCTAGATGTCAGAACCCGTGATTTGCTAAATGCCCCCCTTGATACAAGTTTATTACTGTGTGATATTTTCAATAAAACACAACATAGCTAAGTGATGTTCGCAGGGCAAAGGACAACATATGCAGATTTTCGTATATTTTCTTCACCCCACAACGAAAATAATCGCCCGCCTGCCGAAATTTGTTTGAAGAGGCTTGGCCCTCTCGCTGCGCGAGAGATAATAAGCCAAGCCGATGAGTTATGTAGGCAGGCGGATAATAAGCGTTTTGAGGTGTGGGGTGTTAGAAAATAGAAAATCGAATCAGTTGTCCTTGTCCTGTGAACACCACTTCGCTAGTTGTGTTTTTAGTGAAAATACACACAGCCTTAGTATCAAGAGGGGCATATAAGCAAATCATCGGAGCCCTCATATGCGCTAAAAAATAGATGGATACTTCGTACGCAGCTATAACAGTTTTTGCTAGAAAATCATCTTCAAGTAACCTAGTGGGTCTGATAATGAGAATTATGCAATCTACGACTGGAAGGGAATTGGGCGCAAAATCCCCCACCATAAATGGTGGGGGATATAGAATTTGTTTAATATTTATTGGTCATCTCGCTTGTAGAGTTCCATAAAATGCTTTAGTCTCATAGCTAAGCTATCGCTAAAGCTGCCCTCTACCGCTCTCCAACACCAGTTTGTACCAAGTGTCGAAGGAATATTCATTCGACTCTCCGAACCTAAGCCAAATAAATCCTGTGCCTGAACGATAGTTAAGTCTGCCACAGTAGACCATAATGCTTTCATCATATGCCAATGACCTTCTGTAAGTGTAGGCATACTAAGATATTCCTGTGCATATCTTACATCCTCTGGAGCTGCAGAAGTAAACCAACCCTGTATAGTATCATTATCATGAGTTCCTACATAAGCTACACAATGCTTCTTAAAGCTATGAGGAACATATTCTATACTGTTATCGTCTCTGCTATCAAAACCAAGTTCAAATACCTTCATGCCTGGGAAACCACTTTTTGCAAGAAGTTCCTTTACTGGTTCTGTCAAAAAGCCTAAGTCTTCTGCTATAATATTAAGCTTTCCTTCGCTCTTTTCCAAAGCTTCAAATAATTTTATGCCAGGTCCCTGTTCCCAGTGACCACCAGATGCATCTTTATCTCCATATGGAATAGCATAATATGCTTCAAAACCTCTAAAATGATCGAGTCTTAATACATTATATATTTTGCATGCGTATCCGATTCTCTTAATCCACCATGCAAAGTTCTCTTCTTCCATCTTATCCCAACGGAATAACGGATTTCCCCACAACTGACCTGTAGCTGAAAATCCATCTGGTGGACAGCCTGCCACAAATGTCGGCTCCAAATTTTCATCCAACTGGAACATCTGTGGATTAGCCCATACATCTGCACTATCAAGTGCTACGTATATCGGCAAATCTCCTATAATGGATACGCCATTTTCATTGGCATATGCACGAAGTTCTTTCCATTGTTTGAAGAAGAAATACTGTAAGAACTTCCAGAATTCTATCTCTTCTTTATTTTCCGCTACTACCTTCTCCAAAGAAGCAGCTTCTCTCTTTTTCAAATTCTCTGGCCACTCTATCCAAGCCACGCCATCATTTAAGCCCTTAACAGTCATAAACAATGCATAATCTTCAAGCCAAAAACTATTTTCATCGCAAAACGCTTTATAGGCTTCTCTTAAATCTTCTGCATCGTTAAGCTTATCCACGAAACGCTTAAATGCAACCTTCAAAAGCGGATATCGCTTCTCATAAAGTGCTCCATAATTTATCTTATATGGTGCACACTCCCAGTCAATATCTTTATATTCTGAAAGCTCTAAGAATCCTTCCTCTTTAAGCATATCCAAATCTATAAAATATGGATTCCCCGCAAATGTAGAGAAAGACTGATATGGTGAATCACCATAACTAGTAGGACATACTGGCAAAATCTGCCAGTATTTCTGTCCTGCTTTCTTTAAAAAATCTACGAAATCTTTTGCACATTGTCCCATTGTTCCTATGCCATACGGTGCAGGAAGCGAAGACAAATGCATTAAAATACCACTTGCTCTGATAATAATCACTCCCATTATCTAAATTTAGAATTTTTAACCCTTTACAGCACCTGCAGCAACACCCTTGATAATGTGCTTCTGACCTAAGAGATAAACAATTACGATTGGGATAACTGTAAGCATAATACATGCCATCATCGCACCCATCTCTACTCTACCATAACCACCCTTGAATGATGTCTGGATAAGCATAGGTATTGTCTGATATTCCTTAATATCAAGTACAAGTGTTGGAAGTAAGTAGTCATTCCATACCCACATAGCCTCAAGAATAGCCACTGATACCATAGTTGGTTTAAGCATAGGCATAACTATCTTGAAATATGTCTGAAGCGGATTACAACCATCAATCATCGCCGCCTCTTCGATTTCAAGCGGAATAGTCTTCATGAAACCTGTAAACATAAATACCGCCAAGCCTGCACCAAATCCCAAGTAAATAATCCAAATATTCCATGGTGTGTTAAAGTCAAGCTTATCTGCTGTCTTTGACAATGTAAACATAACCATCTGGAATGGTACTACCATCGAGAAAACAAATAAGTAGTACAATGCACTTGATAATACACCCTTAACACGTGTAATAAACCATGCACACATTGAACAACAGATACAAATAGCCAAAACTGAAGATACAGTTATAAATAAGCTATATATAAAACTGTCAAAGAATCCCTTAGCTTCAAGAGCGTAAATATAGTTCTTTAAACCTACAAAGCTAGCTTCATCTGGCAACTGAAATACACTATCTGTAGAAATAGCAGTATTATCCTTAAATGAGTTAATTAAAACCATAAATATTGGATAAACGAAGGTCAACGCCATAACTGTCATTACAAGCGTAACAATAATATCCGAAATCTTTCTCTTCTTTTTCATTATTGCTGTACCTCCTTACTTCTAGTCGCTTTAAGCTGAATAAGTGATATTCCTATAACGAGAATACTAAATACAACAGCCTTCGCCTGACCAAGTCCCTTCCAGCTAGCACCAATTCTGTCATAGAATGTCTTGTAAATGTTAAGAGCCAACATAGTTGTACTATTAGCTGGATCACCATTTGTAAGTGCCATATTCTGATCAAAGAGCTTGAATGAATTAGTAAGTGTAAGGAATACACAAATTGTAATCGATGACATTACCATTGGAAGCTTAATCTTGAATAATGTCTGCATAGAAGTTGCTCCGTCAATCTGAGCCGCCTCAATAAGCGATTCTGGAATAGACTGTAAACCTGCAATGTAAATAATCATCATATATCCGACCTGCTGCCACACCATAAGGATAATAAGTCCCCAGAAGCCCGCAGTTGAGTTCAACGCCAAAAGTGGCTCTTTTACTAATAAGAGCACACAGTTAATAAGTACTTTCCAAATATAACCAAGTACTACACCACCGATAAGGTTAGGCATAAAGAATATTGTTCTAAAAATATTTGTTCCCTTTAAGCCTCTAGTTAATACTAACGCAAATATAAACGCAATAACATTAATTAATACAATGGATACAACTGCAAATGCAACTGTAAACCATAACGAATCTGTAAGTGGAGATGGATCTTTAAAATTCTTATCTAATCCCAATGCACGTAAGTAGTTATCAAAGCCTACCCACTTGCTCTTGTCTATTGTAGTGAAACTACAAAACGAAAGATATATACCTTGTATAAATGGCCATATAAAGCCGATAGCAAAGGCCGCTAATGTTGGAATTACGAATATGGGCCAATATCTTTTTATTACCTTTTCTTCCATTCCAAACCTCCTTAAAATTTTAGAATATAAAACGGACAGGCAGGTCACCTGCCTGTCCCTATAAAATTATCTTAGAATGTATTATCCAGAATTACTTTCCTAATAATTCGTACTCTGACTTCCATCCATCAACAAAAGCCTTAACTACTGCATCCCAGTTAGCATCTGTCTGATCAGCTGCATAAGCTGTTAATGCTGTACCAAGTGCGTTCTTCCAAGCCTCTGATGGCATTGTTGGGAAGTTCCAAGAAACTGGTGTCTTACCAGCTGCTGTGTTCTCCATATCCTGCTTTACGAATACGTTTGCAGTCTCAGAAGCACCCTTGAATGGGATAACGAAACCAAGCTTCTCAGCCATATCCTTAGCACCACCGTCAGCAGATACACACCACTTCATGAAGTCTAATGTAGCTTCGATATCTTCCTTGCTAGCATCCTTGTTTACACACCAATAGTTCTCTGTACCTGTACAAAGTCCCTGCTTAGCCTCATCACCAGCACCTACATAAATAGGAAGCATTGTGATATCTCCATCTGCAAACTTGCCTTCGCCTACAAGGTTACCGTACTCCCAAGAACCATTCTGGAAGAATACTGCCTTACCCTGAAGGAACTCGTTTCTAGAGTCATCACCTGTCTTAGCTGCTAACTCATTTGGAGCACATGTGCTGTTGTTGATATAAAGGTCATAAATCTGACGATAGTTGTCAAGGTATGTACCCTTAATAGCTGTTGTTGTTCCGATTCCATCTGCCTGATACTCGAAGTAGATTGGAAGGTTTGCAAGATGTGTCTTAAATCTCCAGTCTGAAGATGAATCCATACCTGCTGAAGAGAATGCTGAGAAACCAAGCTCTGATGAACGAGCTGTGATGTCTTCTGCAACTTCCTTTAACTTAGCAAAAGATGTGATATCTTCAACCTTGTAACCAGCCTGCTCAAGTAACTTCTTGTTTGTAATGATACCGTATGACTCGATAACGTATGCAACACCAAGAACAGCATTGCCATCCTTTAATGCGTATGCATCAGATGTTAACTCCTTGTAGAAGTCTGAACCTGACATATCGTAGCAGTAATCTTTCCATGTTGCAAGACCTACAGGTCCGTTAACCTGGAATAATGTTGGAGCTTCATCTTTCTGGATTTCTGAAGCTAATGTTGTCTCGTATGTACCAGATGCAGCTGTTACAACTGTAACATCAACGCCTGTCTTCTCTGTGTAAGCCTTTGCTAAAGCTTTCCACTGCTCATCCTGCTCTGGCTTGAAGCTAAGGTAGTAAACTGAACCTTTCTTCTCTTCTTTCTTGCCTGAACATCCTACGATAGATGAAAGAGCAAGTACACTCACGAGAGCGAGTGATAATAATCTTTTCTTCATAGTGAACTCCTCCTGAAAAAATATTTTTGTTACGTTCCTACATTTTTTGAAACGTTTACGTGTAGCAACCTATAACGTATTGTTTTGCTATCTCATATAATAATACTTTTAAGTCAAAAAAGCAATACTTTTTTGTACATTTTTTATAAAAACCCTTATCAATATAGATATTTTTGTGTATTTTTTACCCAAATTAGACGTTATTACAATAAGTAAAAAGACTGATTTTTGATAAATCAGTCTTTTTACACCCATTATTTTTTACTTTTATTGTGTATTATGCACACATTACTCTAATTCGGACCATCCGATAACTCTTCCTCTTCCAAGGTTCTTAACTTCATAAAGTGCCAAATCCGCCGCCTTTAATCCCTGCTCAATTCCTTCTTTTGACGAGTCATCATATTCCGCTACACCTATAGAAGCAGAAATCATCTGTCCTTCTATAGCCATCTTTACTTCGTAATTTTCTTTAAATTCTTCATTGATATTCGTAGCCAACTTCTTTGCAAACGCTTCATCCTTTTCTGGAATAATCGCCACAAATTCATCTCCGCCGTATCTTATAGCATAACCTATGTTCTTTACATTATCAGCCAATATATTGGCAAAGCATTTTAATATTAAATCTCCTGTATCGTGGCCATATGTATCATTATATTTTTTGAAATAATCCAAATCCAGATATAAAAGCGAACCTTTTTCACTTAAGCCATCCTTAACTAACTTATCAAGGCCCATTCTATTATATATACCTGTAAGCTGATCCGTTACTGCTGATTTAGACAATTCTAAATTCATAGCATTGATCATACAGTTGTTCATAATTCGTTTTATAGAATCGCTTAACTGATTTACAGCATATTTCATAATCGTAAGATTATGTGTGTTCAAAAACTTCTTGTTTGCGGTAAAGCCTCTATGCACATCTACAATTCCGATAAACACACGGCTAAGCTCACCTTCTTTAAATATCGGAATACCCACAATCGTAGCTATTATACCCGCATTGAACTTATCTAATATTTCATTATACATAGTAAAACTATTATCTATTCTACTTGATATAAATTCCATTCTATAGCTCTCAAAAAAGTCAAATAAATCTTTAATATCCTTCACATTCAACTTTATTGCACCATTAGAATATGTCGTCGTATATTTATCATTTTTCTTTTCAAGCAAAACAAGTCTATCTAGATTAAAACTATTTTGAATAATATTTACAGCATTTTCTACCATACCTAAAACATTATCCTGTTCCATTCCCATAGTTTCATGACAAAGGGCTAAGAAATTTACATCCTTTTCTCTATCCTCTATCATCTTCTTTGCGCCGTACAATTCACTCATCTCTAAGATAGCCTTCGCTGGAAGTGGATCATTAGCAAAATCATTTGCGATTTTGTACTCTCTTCCTTCCATCATAGCCTTTACGAATTGTGCACGGTGTTGATAGTTTTTGCTGATATAATAATCATATGTTTCTTCAAAAACCTTCTGTTTTTCCTCTAAACGATTTTGCTTGTCATATAACAAAGATATAAATCTAGCATACTCCATATCAGAGTAATATCTGTCACCCTCTACCTTCATCATATATGTTTTTGACAAAGCAAAGTACTCCTCAGCTTCACTATATTGCTCCTCGTACATAGCCATATTAGCTTTGCATAAATAATATACGAATAAATCACTGTACCATAATTTTCTGTCGGCTTCCTTTTCACTGCCCAAGATATATGACATAGTCACTTCCATCTTATTCAGATAATAATAGCAATCATATATCTGTCCCAATTTGTAATATGCCAATACTACAAAACCATAAAGCTTTGATGTATTACAAATCTGTATACTGTGTATGCCTATGAGTTCTAGTATTTTAAATAAAAGTGTTCCGCACTCTACAGTTTTTTGATTGCAACCTGCCACATAATAATTTACAAGCATATTATATAAGGTCTCTGCCAAATCCTCTGCACACTTTTCATCCATAAGAATTCTCATTCCCTGCTTTAAGTAGGCATCAGCTTTTGAATATTCCTCTAATACTACACAATTATATGCCAAACCACTGTATGCATGAGCTATACGAACCGGCTTATCTTTATCAAGATTCTTAAGACGCTTCTCATACATAATGGTAACGCAATCATAACGTCCATATTCAGAATACAAGATAACATTTTTCATATAAGCCATTAGAAGAAAATTCTTATTATTCAATCTTTCTCCTATTTCGATAGCCTTACTGAAATATACCGATTCTCTCTCTCCATTACTTATACTTATAACAGCTTCTTCGTCATTTTCAAAGGAGAATGCATATACATATGCAAGAAAATTCT
Organism: Lachnospiraceae bacterium; assembly: GCA_045125245.1. Taxonomy (GTDB): domain Bacteria; phylum Bacillota; class Clostridia; order Lachnospirales; family Lachnospiraceae; genus SVEL01. The sequence continues at coordinate 13,928 of JBGVNF010000136.1, read as the reverse complement.
CATGATTGTATTTCTTTAAGCGTTCTATAATATCCGGCGAAACTTTATATGTATAGTCGCACTTAAACATTTCCTTCATAGTTCCGTAATGAGCTACAGTCTCTATTACGTCCACGTTCATAAGAAGCTTCTCATTTCCAAGCTTATTTGCAATATTTCTACACTGCTTACAAAATCTATATGTCAAATCTGAATCCGAAAGCAACAGCTGGGCCTTCGCCATAATGTAATTATGAACATAATCCGCCTTCAAATCCTTTATGTCATTCAATAATGGCACCATCTTTTCGCAGGCATACAATACATTTTTATAATTGCTTAGAGCCAATTCAGCATTAGCTATTGCCATATATACATAAAATTTCTGCAATGATGTTATATTTTTATTATCTCTGGCAATAAATTCACTTATAATTTTAGCATAATACATAGCGTCTCTACTACAAAATGTATGTATCATATCAAAAAGATTTACAATGTAGTTATCTAATAATTCTTCCTTACACACAAATTCATCTGGATATCTCATACCATTTTGCTTTTCATTACCAGACAATTCGAACATCATATTGTTCTCGTTTGCCATATTCATAAGAACATCCCATTGCGAACGACAGTATTCCTTTACAAGATAATTTTCGTCGTAAGTAAATATAAAATAAATATTTCTCACACGTTTTATCATATAATTAATAAGACGCAACACACTAAATGGTGCCATAAACACCTTGTCTATAGCAAGAACTATTGGTTTTTGCTCCGCGATATACTCCATTGCAGAGCAAAAAGACTGTGTCATTCTATCGCATTCATAGTCATATTCTTCCACCATAACATCTAACATTCTTCTAGCTTTGCCATCTTTTATATACGCGGCAATAGTATCTTGCTGTAAGCTATATATACCGCAATTTTTCACAAATTCTTCCACCGAATAATCGTCAGCGTATTTCTCATAATAAGTATCTTTAATCCATCCTAAAAATGGTTCATAGGCAGTTCTCATCTCATGTGATTTATATTCATGATAATACATATTCACATAATTTCTGTCCTCTTCACTTTCAAGAATATCCTTAAGAGCCACACCTTCAAGCTTATCCTGCTTTACAAATATCGCCCTCTTATTGCGAAGCATTATATAAGAGTCCAATAAATTTTTCACAACACCTACATTACTCATTTGTATCACCTCTCACGTTTACTTTTCACGCCAATTATCTTCTCCATTTTCGTATATATGTCCATTCCCTGGCCATAACATATCTTTAGTCTGAGTCCCCGAACCATTATTAAAAATAATATTCGGATACTCCGTATCAGTAGCATATACGTATATATCGTCTGAAAGCTTTGTCATCTTTATACCTGGCCATCCTTTATTATTATTTTTATCGTCTATCCACATATAACAATATACATCTTCCCAACCAGCTGTATTCTTCATATAGATAACATATTTTCCAGAATTTTCGTCATATTTAACCGAATCATCTTCGTGTATATTCTTGTTGTAAACGTGAATATAAGTGTTAGTTTTATCACCATCTGTCGCTGTTATTTCAAGCTTTGTGGACGCTCCATAAGGAATATTTTTACCTACCTCAACAGTTGTCTTTCCAGTGAATTCTACTTCTTTTCCACCATCTATTTTGTAGATACCTTTTACAGCGTTTTTAAGTTCGATAGTAATATTTACTGTTTCCTCTGTCATAGTTCCGCCCTGCTTTGAAACTGACGCATATGGAACAGTGTCTGTGTTATACACAACAGCTATACCATCATCACTTGACACATTGCCTTTAATAACACCACCTGATACAGTAAATTCATTGCCTGTCACTCTATCAATATAGGTTCCATTCTTCATCTGTTTAGCAGGAAGAGAAACCGAACCTTTACCCTTTAAATTGACAATAACAACTCCGTTTTGACCACGTTCAATATACACAACCGAATCCTTATTAGATATACTCTCACGTTCTCCTGCAAATGTCAACTTAAAGTTATTAACTGCTGCCACCGAAGGATCACTCCAAGTCATAGTTCCTACATCACCCATATTTGTCTGAACTAAATTATGAGTGCTTTTCTTTTCACCATTACTATTTAAAATCTGACTTGAATAATATGGTCTAGCAAAATAGAGAGGTACTGCTTCTTTTCTTGACGCAACTATAGCCCAAGTCTGCTTAGCCATCACATCATCTGCAAGATAAGACGAACCCGCTCCCACGTATGTATCGTGGGATTCATTCCATACAACTACTTTGCTAACATCATAGGAATATCCACCATTAGCCGCACTTGATGCATTATCATATCTTACGTCATTTCTTCTATTATCACCTGTCGCGCTATCTGTAACCGACATAAACTTTGTATAATTTGAGATACTGAAATTATCTCCTGGTGTATTTAAAATTTCACCATATATAAATAACTCATGGTCAGCATAATTTCTTATACCATCTATAACTGTTGGCCAGAAATCACTAGCAATATCTGCTGAATCATCAGGTGTCTCTATATGCTTAGCTGCATCAAATCTAAATCCATCCGCGCCACAATCCACACATTCCTTCAAGAAATCAAGGACCATATTCTGTACTCGCTTGTCTGAAGTATTTAAATCAGGCATACCTATAGTTCCTAGAACAAGATGAAGTCTTCCATCACTCATCCAACACTGATAATCATTAATATGCCAATATGTTTTATCAGTTAACATATCTTCCTTCCAATATGTTCTAACCTGAGGTGTAATATCTGACATAGAATTCTTCCAGCCTGTGATATTACCAAGGTGATTTGCCACCACATCTACAATTACACTTACCCCATACTTTTCAGCTTCTGCACACATCTCAGTAAATTCTTTCTTTGTACCAAGCCATGTCTGACCATTGTCGCATATATTAAATGTCACTGGCTGATAAAGCTTCCACCATTGTCCGTCACTTCCTCCTGTACCATTAGGAGTTCCCACACTATTATATACTGTTCCCTCATATGTATAGTCCTTAGGCTGCTGCACAGGGGAAGTCTGGATAGCTATGTAACCAGCCTTGGCAATTTCCTGCATATGTAGCTTAATATTATTGTAAGACCAATTCCAACAATGAAGGATTGCTCCGTCATTTATACTTAATTCATCTCTATCTATTTCACTTGAGGAATTATCCCCTGTTCCACTGTTATTTGATGAATCATTATTTGACGAATCCTTCGTAGTTTCTTCTTTAGCATTTTCCTCTGAAGATTTGTCCTCTGAAGATTTGTCCTCTGTAGAATTATCCTCTGCAGAATTAACTTCTGCGCTATCATTTGTGGATTCATCCTTGCCATCACAGCATACCAATAAAATAACCACTAGGGCTACAACGCATACCAGTGCTGTAGCCCCAATTATAACTGCAAGTTTTTTGTTTTTTAAAATTTTTTCTTTCAATGACATTTTCCTATACCTTCTCTTCTACAAAATACATTTTACCGATATAATTGATTTACTATAGGAAAATTCTTATGTCAATAGCACATTTATAAGATAAATATCATTTATAAATGCATTTTTACTCTCTGTTCTTCAAAGCCTCTGTCATACTTATTCTTTTTATTTTTCTTACATGTAATGTATTTATAACAAAGTATGACACAATACCAATTACTATAATGGAAATATAGAGCCATAATGGTAAATAAAATGGGATATATCCCTCTACCTTACTAAGAATAAGTACCAAAATATATTTAAAGCTTAACACTTCAATCGGTATAGTATTTTTTTCTATCACAGTTTTTGTAAGAATGTACATAATTATCATATATACTACTACAGCGAAAATATTTATTATTCCCATTACACTTTCGAATGTTTTCATCAATTCTTTAGCTGTTCCTACCATATCATCTCTAGTAATAGATTTAGCCAAATACTCTTCTCCAATTTCTAATTTTTCATTAGAAACATAAGCATTATATGTTCCTTCCAGATTGCCAAGAATTCGATTTAACTCATCCTGTCCCACAAACGCTGTAAGACTTCCCTTATAATCACAAATATTTGCTACCTTCAGCTTATATTCTTTATCATAGTAATCATCTTTAAATACTATTTTATCTCCAACTTTAATATTGAGCTTTTCAGCAAGTGGTTTTGTTATAGTTATTTCATTTTCATTTTTAGGAATAGGAATTTCACTAAAGTAAGTTGTATCATCTTCCACTCCCATAAATGAAACACTCATATCTATTTTACCTAATTTAAACCATGTCTTTAAACTGTGTGTTAAAATCTGCTCTGCCTGAGCATTATCTATTTCCACCGGTGCCTTTAAAATATATTGATATTCATATGTCAACGAATCATCTACCTCATCTACATAATTATTTTATATAAAAAATTTTTTATAAATAATTTTTAATAAATGAAAAAACTTTTTTTATGACTATTGCACTATTGAATAACTTTTATCAAATTGATATAATTTCTTTCAAACGTAACGTTTTAAAAGGAGGGTTTTTATTATGGTATTAGAAACTATAGGATATATTTTTTGCATTCTTTTTTCAGCATTCATAGCATTTTTGCTACTGGCACCTCTTATACGAATGATTATGGGAGCACTGAGTTCCACAAAAACTGTAACTGCTGTTGTAGAAAAAAAATACGTGGTACAAGCTTTTTCAAAATATGCTGGCAATGGCGTAAGAGAAAAATATATGATTGCATTTTCTGTAGACGGCAAGACAAAACGTTTTCAAGTATCTCAGTTTTCTTATAACGGATACCAAGTTAATGAGAAAGGTATGTTAACTTATAAAGGAAATAGACTTATCAAATTTGAATAATTAAAATTAACAAGACCTCCACCAAACCTGGTGGAGGTCTTAAAATATGTGCAGATTATAATTCAATTACTTTAGTAGCTATTTTCTTACAAAAACTTGTATCATGTTCTACAAATATCATGGTTGGCTGATATTCTAAAATTAATTTTTCTAGCTGCATACGTGAAAAAATATCAATGTAATTTAACGGTTCATCCCAAATGTAAATGTGAGCAGGTGTAAGTAAGCTGGTTGCCAACAGTACCTTCTTCTTCTGACCTTCTGAATAATTTTCTATATTTTTCAAAAGCTGATCTCTTTCAAAATCTAATTGTCTAAGTATAGAACAAAATAAACTCTTGTCCAGATTGTGGTCTTTACAATAATTAGAAATACTGCCCTTTAGCCCAACCGTTTCCTGTCCAACATACGAAATAACAAGACCGTTTACCACTTCACATATCCCATCTTCGACGATTTCACTTGTTTTAGCATCTCCATTACATTTTTGCAAGATTTTCCTAATAATCGTGGTCTTTCCGCTTCCATTTTTTCCAGATAAAGAAACCCTTTCTCCACCTTCAATCACAAAAGATACACCTTCAAATACTGGTTCGTCTGAATCTTTATACCTCAAACTATACTCTTTTACATTAACAAGAGTTTTTTTATGATGAGTTAGATTAAACAGCTTTAAATCCTTTGGCGTTTCTATATCTTGAAGAAGACCTTCTTTTTCCTCGATCTCCCTTTCTATACGCTTTTCCATCTGTTTTACACGACTCTGCATCTTTTTCGTTTTTGCTCCGATATAGCTTCTTGTACTTAAACATCTGTCATGCTCTTTTATTGGATCAAATCCTATTTTTGAACGTTCACTTTTATCCGCCCATTTAGAAACCTGTTCCGCTGCTCTGTTTAATTTCTGAATTTCCTTCTTATGTTTCTCATTTTCTGATAAGGCAAACTTATCTTTTCGTTGCTTACTCTCCCACCATATGGAAAAATTACCATTTTGCACTTCGATACTGCTACGATTCAATACCAAACAATGATCTGTACATGCATCTAGCAAATCTCTATCGTGAGAAACTAATATAAAGCCTTTCTTAGAAGCCAAATACGACTTCACACACTCTCTCGCATCTTTATCAAGATGATTTGTAGGTTCATCAATTAACAAAAACTCATTTTCCTCGGAAAACAAAATCGCAAGCAATGCTTTGGTACGTTCTCCAGGACTTAATGTATTGAAAGGCCTATACAAAATTTCAGCGTTCTCTGACAACTCTTCCAGTTCACAAACCACTCTCCACATTTCACAGCCCGGTTTCAAATCCTCCATAAAATCAACTACTGGCATTTCCTTCTGATAGTCTGTAATTTCATATGGAAAATAATCAAACTTTGTAGATGCTGATATAGAACCAACAAATGAATATTTACCCAATAACAAATTCAAAAATGTAGTCTTTCCCTTACCATTTCTGCCTATAAAACCAAGCTTCCAATTTGTATCAATAGAGAATGATACATTTTCAAAAACATTATCAAAACTTCCTTCATATCCGAAGGTGAGATTACTTACACTAATCTGTGACATACACATTCCTCCTCTCATGGTTCTTTTAAACAAAAAGAACTGTTGGTCGCCAAACAGTTCCATTACATACTATAACCTCATATATTTCACCTAAAGAAGGAAATACACCTAACATTGTAATAAATTCTACGCACACAAAAAGAGAGGTTATGAGAACATAATCCACTTTTGGCAACACGAAAACTAATATGGGCGATGACGCTCATATTGTATAAACATTCATGTAATCAAAAGTAAATTATTTTCTCATCTTCTCACCTCTCTCCTTAAGATGGGGTTATTCTAACACTGTACATTTACTTTGTCAATAAGGGAATTTTCTTAAAATTTAATCACCTTAGTCTCATGTAATATCTCTAATCAATCGAATTGCATATTACATAACTACTAATGCTTTATTTTAATAATAAATCTGGATTATTTAACAAACTACCAATCATAGCATCATACATATGTACTGTATAAATTTCATTTATACTAGTAATTCTTGTCCCAGCATCCTTTGATGACGCTCCGCATAGGAATACTCTGCACTCATCTGTTCCATAATCAAGTACAATATATCTATCATGAAATATCCCTCCAGATCTTTTTAGCGAAATATGATGTCCTGGATATTCTTTGCAAAAATCTGCAAATATATTTGCACAAAGACCGTTATGTAAGTTATCACTAAATATAGTTATATTTATACCATTGTTACAATTAATCAAATGTTCTAATGTCTTGATTCCGATATAATTATCAATAATAAAAATGGTATTTTTTGCCTGCTGATATATTTCGTTATATGCCAAATCCGCTTTAAATGGTTCTCCATTGAAAATAAGATATCCACGCTTTATCTGTGGTTCACCAAACTCTGTCATAATATCCGATAAATCTGACTTATACACCACCGTACTTAATTTATCCACTACATCTGCCATTTGTTCTTCCACTTCATTCAATTCATGCCTAATCTCTAAAGTATCTAAAACATTTTGTGTTACCTGCATCGATAACTGTAGATATTCCCTTTCCCCAATCAATCCCTGATTTTCGATAATATAATCTTTCATACGTTTAAAGGTTCGAATTAGGGCTTTACTTTGTCTGATAGCTAAATCACCTTTCAAAACAGTCATTAACATATAGATACCTTGTTCGGTAAACACATATGGCAAATATCTAGAACCACCCCAACTTGAGGTCAAATTTTTTGACCTCAAGTTTTTAACTTCTTCTCTAGTAAGCTTAAAACGAAAATCCTCATCAAAACGCTCTTTATTATTCTTCACTTGCTGGTTAAACGCTTTTGTAGTATATCCGTAGATTTCCGCAAGTTCAAAATCTAACATTACTTTCTGACCACGAATAATATAGATTTTCTCATATATATTTTCTTCTGAAATAATATCTTTCTCTGTACCTTCTGACATAATATACCTCCAATCTTTTGTCCTTATCTTGATGTCAAAATTTTTGATACCAAGTCTCTGGATTCAATGTGCAACTTTTTACACCTTGAATCACTTCATATCTTCCAACGCTTCTACACACTTCAAAGCCTCCATATATTTCATGAGTCTTCTACGCTGTTCCTGTTTCAATCCATAAATATCTGCAAGTATACGACTATCGGCTTTTGAAATTCCCACATCAGCTTTCGCCCTCTTAGGTTTAAACTCTACATAGTCTTCATCAATATCTTTTCCCGTAAGCAACTGCTCAGGTGTTACTTCCAACACCATACAGATATCCATAATCTTATCTGCCGATGGATTAGTCTTCTTCCTCTTCCAATCACTCACAGTACTTCCTGCTAAACCTACCTGCTTTGCAAAAGCACTCTGCGACATATTTTTATCTTTTAAAATCTTAAATATTCTTTCACTTATAAGCATACTATCACTCCATCCAAAAAACGTATATACGAACACTGCACCTTTTCAATCCGCTCGTACCTACGTACAATCTAGCACCATATATTTGAATAGTCAACCCATTTTATGCTTTTTCTTTGAAGTTTGCTAATTCTCATATATTTCTATATATTGACAGCAGCCCCTGATATGCTGATAGGCACATAAACAAAAGCTCAGATTCCTTCAATCTGAACCTGAGCCTATCGTTTTTTACAGTTTAGTACATCCCTAATAGCCTTTGCCTTATTCTCTAGACACTATGGCTGCCTCATGGAATTTTGTCAATAAACATACCGTCTCCACATGTATTGTATCATCAGCTGCTCCTTAATAATTTAGTCCAAAAGAATATTATTTTTCCGCTTATACAGTATTACTAAACTTGGAATAAACGAAACAACCATCAGCACAAACACACTTAGGACAACAAACAGATAATCGCTTTGCGTAAAATAATGTGTTATTGTACCTAAAATATTGAAGCCCTTTTTAATTACCAACCATGTCATTGGCACGGATAATGTAGCTCCGATGGAGAAAGCCACTACTAACTGTAGGAGCAATGATGCTACCAGTTTTCGGAAACTCAAGCCGTTGATTCGATAAAGCGCATATGTCGAAAGGCTTAATCTTGTCTTGATAACAAGCTGAATCAGAAGCATCGTAAAGGTTACTACTGTTAGTATGACCATAAATGTTACAGCGAAAATAGCCACAAGCAGGTTGTAGACCTTATACGTCCTAACATCACTTGACCAATTTTCAAATGTCATATTGGGATAATCAAGACCCAATACTTGCAGTTCTTTCGCAATTAGTGTATTGTTTGCGTCAACATCAGTATAAATGCTAACCACACTGTAAGCGGCGGGGATTCCCAACTCGTCCAATGCTTCATTTGCAGTCAGAACCGAACAAGCTGCTCCGGCTCTGCTTGAAATGAGTTTTCCATCGGTGCTTCGGATAATAGCTCCGATTTTTACCGTTACGTCCTTTCGGTAAAACAAAGATATATCCGATTCTGCGACGCCGCCGTTTAACGGCTCGTCCGTAAGCAATCCCGAAAGTATGATTTCATCACCGACCTTAAACTGTGTCATATTGATTACATCCGGATCGTCATACTCTGCAGGGATAATTCCTCTTAGTATCATTCCACCGAAATCTTGCTCCGTTATTTTGTATGCTGGAACACGGAGAATGACTTCTTCTCCCGACATTAGCTTGTCTATGTTAATTTCACCCTCAATAACAGATGCCTTTAACTCTTCCAAACTTTGCCGGCTGTATCCGACGATCTCGCTACATATCAACACATCGTCATCTGCATATTGGAATGTGTCCAAATGAGATTATAATTGTTGATTTGCATAAATGTTTCCATACTATATCTGCCATCGGGCATCGAGTCGGAACCATCAAAATACGTGTCAATGTTGCCGGCTTTTACAAGGAGATTCATTTTTTGATTCTCTCTGTATGATAAAATCTTCGACACTCCCGGAATAGATGCAACGGAATCAATAAAGTCTTGGTCAGCCCCGTTCTTTTCATAATTGTTTGTAAAAAGCAAGGGGGTTAACTGTGCTCCCGTGACTTTATCGGTAAGAGGGGGTGCGTTGATCAGTTTTGAGGCAAACTGAAAGTCATAATCATTTTCTACATAGTTTGAATTAGTTTCTGTTACATCCTCGGTGAAATAATTTTTATATGCGACTCCGTAGGACAATAACGTACACGATAATGAAATCAGCAGTACAATCGCTATAATGGCTTTGCGATTTTTGAACATATCCAATTTGAATATGCTGATTCTTGCCTTCGTGTTTTTATAATGTTTTCCGCTTACCTCACTGTCAAGTGCAGTCTGCTTTACGATGTATGCTGCATAGATTGTAAAGGCGATAATGAACCCTACACAAAGGGACAGTATCAGCGCCTTGTTTAACTGCATATCAAAATCAAACACCGGATAACTGTATTCGTTATTCAGAAGAAGATGCACACAAGCTTTTGATACAAAGAAACTCAGCACACTTCCCACCGCAACACCAATGACCAAAATGCAAATCATTTCGAACATAAGAATAAAGAAAATACTGCCCTTATTCATACCGAGCAAGAGGTAATTGCGGATTCTCGCAAGGAGCTTTGTCTTGTTCATAATCAGAATCGTAGTTACAATCAACAACGATATTACATACATCAAGACCATAAAGCTTCGAGGGATGGAGAAATTTTCACTCACATCAAAGGATTTGTTGCTTGAAAATAGCCTTGATGTATCATCGTTGGAATTGACGATTTCTGCTTCTTTAATGATAACAATTTGTTGTGTTATGCTGTGGGTTTCTTCAAAAACTTGTTCAAGACGTTTTTGCGTGATAAATGCATTGACGGGCGTAATGTTGTCCTTTATCTGCAACTCACCACGAGGCCATAATCTTCCGAAGTCATTTACGATTCCACACAGAGAATACGTTTGATTTTCAATGGTAATTTCCTGCCCGACACTATAATCGCCCAATTCTTGTGCGATACCTTCAGTCAACGCAATTTCATTGTCGGTTTCCGGCAGGCGACCTTCTTTTATGCTTATACAACCGATCCGTATTGCTTCGGAGTCTGCAAAGCCTAAGTTTAGACTTTTGTTTCCCTCCAAAGGTAAGGTTTTAGCCGTATAGAATACACCATAACTTTCGTATCTGTAATGGGGCAGTAGTCCCTCTAATGTTTCGTCGGTGAATGTTGATAATTCCGACACTTGCTCACGATAATAAATTTCATCAAAGATTCCGTAAACGGCTGTTCTTTGTTCTTTGACGGTTGCAATAATACTGTTTGTTGTGTTATACAAAAACATAGGAACAAGCGTTAGAATACATATTGCTATGAGCAATAGCTTGTTTCCACTGTTTTTGTGCAACAAACTTTTTGCAGATATTTTAATCAAACCTAATGTATGTTTCATTTCTGCACCTCCTGCTCTAACCTTCCGTCACTCATTCTGTAAACTGTATGAGCAATTTTCAGCCATTCAAGATCGTGGGTTACAATGACATAGGTTTGCCCTTGTTCTCTATTGGTACGCTTCACAAATGCCATCACCTTGTTTCCTGATTCAAAATCAAGATTACCAGTTGGCTCATCCGCAAGAATAATAGAAGGTTCCATTAGCAAAGCTCGTGCAACAGCAGTACGTTGTCTTTCACCACCAGATAACTGTGTCGGGTAAAAATTGCGTCTTTTATCTAAATCCAAAATATCAAGCAGTTCCTTTTCCCTTTTGATGTTATACGGTTTGCCTGCTATATCAAAAGGCAGTCTAATATTATTTATAACGGACAGTTCATTGATCAGATTGAAATTCTGATAAATAAAACCGCATTTTTGATTTCGGATTTTTGCTCGTTCCTTTTCACTCAGCCCATACAGATTTTTGCCATCTAACATCACTTCGCCTGAATCCGGAACTATAAGACCGCCGAGAATATTCAAAAGGGTACTTTTGCCCGAACCACTTTTTCCGATAACAACGACAATTTCGCCCTTCTTAATTTCTAAAGTCGTACTTTTAAGAGCCTGAACTTTTGTGCTTCCAATTTTGTAACTTTTGGATATGTTTTTTACATTTAGTATTCTATCCATAATTTTCACTCCTTGAATTAGAAAAAAATAACCTTACTATTGTTAATAGCAAGATCATTTTACAATTCAAATATCAAGAAAATATCATAAATTAAATATTATTTGCAGAAAAATGAAGCAATCACACACGCTCCGGTAGTGGAATTATTTGTAAGAGTCAATGCTCCTTTATGCTTTTCACATAGTATTTTGCATAGATATAAACCAAGTCCAAAATGAAGTTCGTTATCATTTTGATTTCCCGTATAATAGGGCGCAGTCGCTGTCTTAAGTTCTTCTTCCGAGAATCCCGTTCCATCGTCTGATACAGATATAGTTAAATAATCTGCTGATACACGGTAAAATACATCTATTGACTTTACGGCGTACCGAACAGCATTTGAAACGATATTCTCAAATACCTGCATAATAATATTCACATCAACATTTATATCTCCTGATTCAGTTTCCGCTTCAAAGTTAGATACAAGTCCGTTTTCTTGACAGAGTATTTCTAATGATTTTTCTAATTGAGCCGAGAGTTCACCTATGTCAGTACACTTTGGTTGTATTGGTTGATCCTCTAATTTACTCATCATACCCATACTGTAAACATAGTTTTCAATGCGTTCAATGTTCTTTGATACAGTTTTTAATAGTGTTACTTTCTTATCCTCCGGAACATCTGACCTTGTATAGACTTTTTGAAGAAGCTCGACATTGCCCCTCATAACAGTAAGTGGTGTTCTGAGTTCGTGAGAAAAAGAGTTATTCAATCGGCGTTTTTCTTCAATCATTCGCCACATTGTTCGATTATTATCTTGAACCGACAGACGCATTTTTTCAAAAGAAGAACATAACTGTCCCAATTCATCCTTTCCACTGTAATCTATAATGAAGTCAAGGTTATCATCGGAAATGTTTTCGGAAGCATTTATTAAAAGTTTTATTGGTTTCTTCAATTTGCCAAAATAAAAGAGAACGCCACCGATTATAATACTGATAATACACCAGAAAAAAGAGGCATACTCATAAATCAATGTGTAGAAATTATACACTTGTTCATCTTCTTCGGAAAATGGAAAATGTCCTATATAATGCGTAACACGATATTCTGATTCACCCACTTCTTCGTTTTTCTCTTCAACCGCAATATATTTCGCCCCAATGAGTTGTAATTTTTCATTTGCGTAGCTCGTAGTCATTTTTGAAAGGATTACCGCTAATATGATAAAAAATGACATAACGATTATCAGCGAGGGCATTAGCGGTATTCTTAAAATAAATTTCTTTAGTTTTCCCATTTATAACCACACCCCCATACTGTTGCAATATAAGATTTGCAGCCTGCCTCTGTAAATTTAGCTCGTATTTTTCGGATATGTTCAACTACTGTCATAGAGCACCCGTCGCTATCAAAGCCCCATAAGCGTTCATATATACGTTCTTTATCAAAAACCATACCCACATTTGTGGAAAGCAATTCTATAATATCAAATTCAGTTTTTGAGAAAGAAATCGGTTTGTTCTTGAAATAGACAGCTTTTAAGGAATAGTCTATAACCAAATCGTCGCTGAATTTCAAATCGGATTTTTTCTGCAATCTCATATCACGGCGCAAGTGAGCAGAAACACGGGCACCCAATTCGTCAAGCGAAAAGGGCTTTGTAATATAGTCGTCCCCGCCCGCAGAAAAACCGTTTATTTTGTCAACGTCATCAACGTTTGCCGTCAAAAACAAAATCGGACAAGAAACAAACTCCCGAATCTTTTTACACACTTCAAGTCCGTTTAGTTTCGGCATATTAACGTCGAGAAGTATTATATCGGGCTTCTGACTTATTTTTTCAAGTGCTTTCTTCCCATCATAAGCGGATAGTACATCATAACCGCATAAATCAAAGTAATTACAAAGAAGCTCAACAACATCTTTTTCATCATCAACAATTAAAATTCTCGGC
>JBGVNF010000135.1:0-1569 GCA_045125245.1 Lachnospiraceae bacterium | reverse complement strand
CAATGTCATTAAGTTAAGATAAAAGCAAAGAAAAATCAAAAAACAGTTGACAAAACAGTCAAAATGTGCGGCCGCATTCGTTATAAAAATAGCGAATGCGGCCCTTGTAATTAAGTGATATTTCATTCTAATTACAAGGAGGATACATTCATGAACTATTCTGTCACCTTAAAGAGAAAACTTTACAGGTTAATCAAAACACAATCTCGCAATCGCAATAAATATGTTGCAAATCCTGCTAAAGATTTCACAAGAAAAAGAGAACTGGATTATGAAACTATGATTAAAATAATTCTTTCTTCTGGTTCCGGTAGCACTCGTAAAGAGTTACTTTCCTATTACAATTATAAGAAATTCATTTCTACTTCTGCATTTTGTCAACAGCGATCAAAAATTCGAACTTTGGCATTTGAAGATTTATTTCATTCTTTCAATAAGCTCATTCGCAAAAATGTAAGACATAGAGGTTTTCGACTTTTGGCATGTGATGGATCTGTTATTCGAACTCCTATGCCCAATAATGATGTTAAATATTGTGTTCAGGGTGATCATACAGAATATAATAAACATGCCTATCTTCATATGAATGCATTATATGATTTATGCAACCATTGTTATGAAGATGTCATTATTGAACCGGAACGTACTCATAACGAAAAAGAAGCATTAATTACAATGTTACACCGTCAAAAAACTACAGAAAAAAGTATATATATCGTAGATAGAGGATACGAATCCTACAATATCATGGCACATATATATGATGCAGACCAGTATTTTGTTATGCGAATAAAAGACTTTCATGCGGGAGGGTTTGCTCAGAATTTTCCTCGACCGGGAGAGGAATTTGATCAAACGTACACTAGACTTTTCACTAGGAAAAAGAAAAGAGAATATTTGAAAAAGAATGATACCTATGTCTCGGTCAGACATAAGTATAATCTGGATTTCTTTACACCTGAACATGATATGTTTCAAATGACTTTTCGCATTCTCCGTTTCAAAATATCGAAAGATACTTATGAATGTATAGCGACAAATCTTCCTGCTTCTGATTTTACCATTGAAGATATAAAAGAGTTGTATAGTATGAGATGGGGAATTGAAACTTCATTCAGAGAGTTGAAATATGCAACAAAGCTTTTATACTTTCATTCAAAAAAAGAGGAGTTTATCATTCAAGAAATCTACGCAAAGCTTTTAATGTATAACTTTTCTCAAGAAGTCATCTCACATATGAAACTTGAGAAAGTATGCAAAAAACATACATATAAAGTGAATCAAACTTTAACACAAATACTTTGCACGGAATTTCTTAAACTCAAAACTCCTGTAAATGTAGAAAACATTCTGGCACAATCACTATTGCCGCTGCGTCCCAATCGCAGTTTTCATCGTGCTTATAAGCGAGATTATGGCGTAAATCTCCTGTACCGAACGTAAATACATTAACATTATACACCACAAATCGGCAGATGCAAATCTGTCTATTTGTGGTGCACAAATATAATATCAAGAACAAAATATATAATCAATTATGTTTAAAGTTGCTTTAACTTAATGACATTG
>JBGVNF010000134.1:0-6106 GCA_045125245.1 Lachnospiraceae bacterium | reverse complement strand
AAAAATAAGAAATTCAATGAAAATCTTCCGATGATGTCTTTCATCCACACGAACATCACCTAGCTATGATGTATTTTATTGAGAATATCACACAGTAATAAACTTGTATCAAGGGGGCATTTAGCAAATCACGGGTTCATCGAAACAGCGGTGAAAAGTAGATGGATATTCGTAGCAGTATATCAATACTTATAAGCAGGAAATCGTCTGGCATAGGGTATCAGGTTCTGATAATGAGAATTATGTAGATATATACTTTGCGAATTGAAGAATGAAAATGTTTTTCGTTGTGTGTAGGTAGAAGATGTGATATAATAATCTAGAGTTATGTGCGTTGATAAAACTTAATAAAATACATTGTGGAGCGTGAATTTATGAATAAGGCAAAAGAGTTTATTAAATCGAAAAAAGGAAAGATTATTATCGCAGCTTCTGCGGCAATTTTAGTAGTTATTATCGTGGCTATTGTATTGCTGTTATTAAAGAAGGAAGATAAGGAGGCTTATCGAACCATAAGTGTATCGGCGCTGTCTGGCACAGTTATGGCAGAGAATAATGGCAGTGAATATAAGGCTTATGAAGATATGAAGTTGTATGAGGGGTATGCACTTAGAACAGAAAGTGATAGCTTTGCAAGACTTGTATTAGATAATGATAAGTATATTAAACTGGAAGAAAACAGTAAGGCAACCTTTGAAAAGCTTGGCAAGGATAAGACAGGTTACACAACTATTAATCTTCAGTATGGAGCTATAACTAATGAGATTACAGAGCCCTTGTCGGAAGATGATGAATATATGATACATACACCAAATGCAGTGTTTGCTGTCAGAGGAACCTTCTTCCGTGTGGAGGTAGCTGAAAATGAATCGGGAGAGATACTGACAGATGTGTATGCGTATGGCGGAACTGTAGCTAGTAAGAGAGTTACACCGACAGGTGAAGTGGTAGAGGAAAATGTGTTAGTTGAGGGTGGTTACAAGGCTACAATCAGCATGGATACATCAGAGACTATTTATCTTACAGAGAGTATCGAGGAAGGCAAGGAGAATGTGGAGCCTATTACATTGGCAGAGATTCCAGAAGCAGATATCGTAGATATGTATGTGGCATCTGTCAATGGACATGAGATGTTCGTTGGAACTGAAGATATTTGGTACAGCATTGAGACAAGAGGAATCGATGTGAATGATTATACATCTAATAGAGATGAAAGCAAGATTCCTGTTTACGATAAGGATATAAATCATACTCATAATGAGAAAACAACAGAGACAGAAGCTACATGTACAAAAAATGGTCATAAGAAGACAGTATGTGTTGTATGTGGTGACGTCCTTGAAGATACGGTAAAAGAAGCTATGGGGCATAAGGAAGTGGAAACTTCTAAAGAGGCCACTTGTACGGAGGAAGGATATACAAGAGTAGAGTGTGAAGTTTGTAAGCAGATTTTACTTGAAAGTGTTATAGAGGCAATTGGACACACAGAGGAGACTGTTATAGTACAGCCGACAGAAGATACGCCTGGAAAAACTACAGTTTCTTGTAGCGTATGTGGCGATGTTATCAATGAAGTAGAGATTCCTATAAATCATACTCACACAGAGGAAACAGTGGAGGTAGCGGCTACTTGTACGAAGGCAGGTTCTAAAGTTACTAGGTGTTCAGTATGCTTGGAGCAGTTTTCTAAAACAGAGATACCTGCATTAGGCCACGGTAAAAAAGATGAAAAGGTAGTGAGCGCAGCTACTTGTTCAAAAGAAGGAACTAAAGAGATAAAATGTACAGTATGTGGTCAGGTGACTGGAAATGAATCGATTCCTAAATTAAAGCATACAGAGGTGGAAGAGAGTATTGAAGCTACATTTGCGGCAGCAGGTTCATATAAGAAGTCGTGCTCGGTATGTAAGACAGTGTTGGAAACTAAGTCTATCAGCAAATTGCCAGCAATATATACTGATGAAGGAGATATATTTATAACAAGCAGCGGATATTATACATCATCAGATATGACACATGTTCCATATACAGGAGATTATGTGATATCTCAGAAGTCTAGCAGTAGAGTTTCATGTTCTATATACATTGAAGGTGGAGAGCATGATGTTACATTAGATGGAATAAATATTACCGGTTGCTTTGATGTGTCAGCGGAAGCAGATGTATCTTTATATGGAACGACTAAGGCGAATTATATTACATCGGAAAATGGCGTGGCAGCCATAAATAATTCAGCCAGTCTTGATATATGCAGTGGAAATATTACAGCCAAATCTACATCATACGGCTTGAAGAATTATGAAAATGCTTGTATATCAGGTGGAAACCTAACATTCGAGGGTGGTACAGCAGATGTTAATGCAGGTTCTCTATATATCCTCGGTGGTTCTGTAAAGTTAGTTAATGATACAATGAGTGGAACAGCCTACAACGGAAGCACAAAGCTTGAATGCTTCGTTTACAATGCATATCCATTAGATTATCAGCTTAAGTATCCATTAAAGAATGGTGATATTTCATATGTTAGCGTAGGGAAAACAGATGTAAATGTGGATGGTAAGTTTTATATTTGGAAGTCAGCGGAAGATTTGGTTATCAATGAAAAGACCTTCCCAGATGCCAATATACGTACATATATAAATAATAATTTTGACTCAGATTATAATGGATATTTATCAGATACAGAAATAGAAAATGCTACACAGCTTATTATGTATAATGCTGTATCAAGCTTTGAAGGTGTGCAGTATTTGACAGGATTAGAAATTCTTCAGTGTTATGGAGATATCACAGCGACTAAGATAGAAATGAGAACATTAACAAATCTTCAGAAGTTGGACTTAACTAATGCACCTATTTCAAATATTGAATTATATAATTGTGTTGATTTAATGGAGCTTAATTTATCAGGAACACGTATATCATATTTGGATTTGAATCCTAATAGAAATCTTGCTTTGATAAACTTAAGTAGAACAGATATTTATCAGCTTGATTTATCGAGCTGTGATAAGCTGGAAAGGTTATATATTGATGGAACTCAGATAATGGGCCTTGATTTGATGTGGCAAAGAGACACCCTAAAAGAATTATCATGCGCTGATACACAGATAACATATTTAGATTTGGGATGGTGTGGAAAACTTATATCATTGAATGTAAGAAATTGTCCGTTGGCATGTATAAATCTTGAGGATACACCGATTGATGTGAGTGGTTTCCAAACAGCAGATAATATATATAAATATAATGGAACTAATGTGACATCGATAGCAGTAAGAAATATATTAGGTTTAAATGCATCGAAGATAACGCATGTAACAGGTGCAGATTTTGATGCGACAACAGAAACATTTACAAATATTACTGGAAATAAAATAAATTATTTGTATGACTGTGGTAATGGTGTGACAGCGACATTTTCTATACAGATAGGTAACTGAGAAACAGGAGGATAAATTAGATGAAACCGGAAACAGTTAGACAATTACAAAAAATAGCAAAGCCTATAGTATTTACAAAGGATGAATATATATGCTACGAAGGTGAACCAGGCAATGAGATGTATATAATCCTAAAAGGATTGGTAGGTGTGTATGTGACTAATGCTATGGGTGCGCTAGTTGAAGTATCACAGATTAATGTAGGCGATTTCTTTGGCGAGATGGCTATATTTGACAAGCTTCCACGAAGTGCTACATGTATCGCTCTTGAGGACACCATATGCGTGGCTATCAATAAAGATAATCTTTTGGATTTCTTGTGTCAGTGTCCAGATATGGCGGAACAGATACTTAAGAATATGAGCACAAGAATCAGAAAGCTTAACAATGATTTATACAAGAATAGCCGTCAGGTGAAGGTAAAGAAGGTAGAACCTTTTGCTATTCCAGATGAATATGGATTTAGTCATGTGGTTAAGGAACCGTACCAGAATCCAAAGTATTATTCAGAGTATAAGCAAAAGTGTCCTGTATGCGGAAGGATAATTACACTTACTAACATTAAAAGACATCTAATGGAAGTTAAAAACGTGGATTTGGATGGCAGGATTAATTATATGATGAGTGATCCGTTGTGGTACGAGATTATGACATGTCCACATTGCTTTTATAGTAACTACGGTATCAATTTCTTTAATATCAATGAAATAGAAGTGGAAAAGCTAAGGAAATTACTTAAGCTACAGCATGCACCAGTAGTTAAAGATTCGTTGATTAAGAAGACAAAATTTGATGAGGTAGTATTCAGTTATTTGCAAGCGATTCATATAAATGAAGTGATAAACGGCTCTGACAGTGCTCTTTTAGGAACTCTTTGGCTGTATCTGTACTGGTTGGCAAGAGACGCAGGCGATGATAAATTCAGGGGCTATTGCGTGAATAAGGCTATAGAAAAGTTAAAAGAGGCTATCGATGAAAATCAGATAGATGATGCAACCACTAGATGCTCTATATCATTGTCCCTAGCTAGTCTTTATGGAGTGAAAAAGATGGCAAAACAGATGAAACAGTATAGTGATATTGCTTTGGAATGCATAGATGACGGAGTAAGAGGCAGAGCGGAGAAATTTGTGGAGAGATATTTAAGCTGAAATTAGGTAAATAGAACAGAAAATAAATGAGGTGTATCGTTAATATTTGTATATGGTTTAGAATTCGTCATTGACGAATTATTAAGAAACATTTATACTATATTCGTTTAGAAAAAAATTAGGAGGCACTAACAAGATGGTTAATTGGAATAATTTGGATACAGTTGGTTCATTTAAGGAACTTATCGATGTTAAGAAGGTAAATCTTCCTGAGGTTATGTCAGGTGAGCAGGGAGCAGACCGAGTTAAGAAGTACAACGCTCCTATGGCAGAGGGTCTTACATTTAACTATGCTGCAAAGCAAGTAGATGATTCAGTTTTAGAAGCCCTTGCAAAGCTTGCTAAGGAGACACAGTTAGTAGAGAAGTTTGCAGCTTTATATAATGGAGAAGTAGTTAATACGGGTGAGAAGAGACTTGTTCTTCACCATATGACACGTGGACAGTTAGGCGATGCAGTTACAGCTGATGGTTGTGACAAGCGTACATTCTACGTAGAGCAGCAGAATAAAATTGCAGATTTTGCTAATAAGGTTCATACTGGAGATATTACAAATGCAGCTGGTGAGAAGTTCACAACTGTAGTTCAGATTGGTATTGGTGGTAGTGATTTAGGCCCACGTGCTATGTATCTTGCTCTTGAGAATTGGGCAAAGGTTAACAATACATTTAAGATGGAAGCTAAGTTCATCAGCAACGTAGATCCAGATGATGCAGCAGCAGTTCTTAATACAATAGATGTAGAGCATTCTATTTTTGTTCTTGTATCTAAGTCAGGTACAACACTTGAGACTCTTACAAATGAGTCATTTGTTAAGGATGCTTTAAAGAATGCAGGTCTTGACCCTTCTAAGCATATGATAGCTGTAACAAGTGAGACATCTCCGCTTGCTAAGAGTGATGATTACCTCGCAGCATTCTTTATGGATGATTATATCGGAGGTCGTTTCTCTTCAACATCAGCAGTTGGTGGTGCAGTATTATCACTTGCATTTGGTCCAGAAGTATTTGCTCAGTTCCTTGAAGGTGCTGCAGCTATGGACGTTCTTTCTAAGAATGAAAACTTACTTGAGAACCCTTCAATGCTTGACGCTTTAATCGGTGTTTACGAGCGTAACGTTCTCGGATATATGAATACAGCAGTACTTCCATATTCACAGGCTCTTAGCCGCTTCCCTGCTCATTTACAGCAGCTTGATATGGAGTCAAATGGTAAGTCAGTTAACCGTTTCGGTGATCCAGTTAACTATCAGACAGGCCCAGTTATCTTCGGTGAGCCAGGTACAAACGGACAGCACTCATTCTATCAGTTACTTCACCAGGGAACATCTATCGTGCCACTTCAGTTTGTTGGTTTTAAGAACAATCAGATGGGCAGAGATGTTGTTATCCAGGATAGCACAAGCCAGCAGAAGCTTTGCGCTAACGTAGTAGCTCAGATAGTAGCATTTGCTTGTGGTAAGGATAACGAAGACCGCAACAAGTACTTCGAGGGTGGTCGTCCATCAAGTAT
>JBGVNF010000133.1:0-48919 GCA_045125245.1 Lachnospiraceae bacterium | reverse complement strand
ACTAAAGTTTCTAATAGTGCTATAATATTCATGAGAGTGACTCCTTCTTGGTGTTTGTTTTTAGCGAAACCATTATATCACTGAGGATATTCACTCTCATCTTTTATTTTTTTATTTAACCAACAAAATCTTTACTCCGTTATGATTAATGCGCTCCTTAACGGAGTGGTTTTTTATCATATAGAAAGTTCTCAATGAGAACTTTTCTATATGACAAAAAGAGGTACCCTTCAGGTACCTCCTTATGTATATCTTATATAGCTTTATACAATTATTTTTCAAATAAATGAAGTATCGCCTCGTGACCATTAGCTATAAATGTTCCAGTCGCTTTCGCATCCTTCTCATTATAATCATAGCTCTCTGCTTTCTTATCTGTTGAATCAAAAAGCATATATGGTACTGGGTCAGATGTATGTGTACGAACACAAATTGGTGTAGGATGATCTGGCAATACAAGCATTCTGTAATCAACATTCTTAGAATCCAATGCATCTGCAATTCTCTTTATTACCTTCTCATCAAGGAACTGAATCGCCTGTATCTTACGCTCGAAGCTTCCCTGATGTCCCATTTCATCTGGAGCCTCCACATGAACATAAGCAAAATCAAAGCCATCTTCTGTAAGAGCTTTAATAGCAGCATCCGCCTTACCCTCATAATTTGTATGAAGTGTTCCATCTGCACCTTCTACGATAATATTTGTCATAGATGCGCCAACACCTATACCTTTAAGAAGGTCAACAGCTGAAATCATAACACCCTTCTTACCATACTTTTCTTCAAATGATGAAAGACATGGCTTTGTACCAGCTCCCCAGAACCAAATAGAATTAGCAGGGTTAAGTCCCTTTTTCATTCTCTCTATATTCAATGGATGATTTGCTAATATATCATAGCTCTTCTTCATCATTTCCTTTAAAGCTTCTTCCTTAGGAAGATATTCACCTATAACCTTACCTAATATATCATGAGGTGGTGTCAAAGGAACCACACTTCCCTTATCCCATATTGTGAGATGTCTGTAGCTTGTTCCCAAATAATACTTGTAAATGTCATTCTCAAGACCTTCTCTTACTGCCTCTAAAAGAACAGCCGCATCCTCTGTACTTATCTCACTTGAACTATGGTCAATGATTGTTTTTTCCTCATATGGCAAATCATCAACCGATACTGTAACGATATTACATCTAATAGCAATATCTGTATCCTTCATAGGCACGCCGATACTAAGTGCTTCAAGTGGTGAACGACCTGTATAATATATCTTTGGATCATATCCTAACACAGAAAGATTTGCTGTATCACTTCCTGGACTCATACCTTCTGGAATTGTATGAACAAGTCCTATCTCTGACATCTTTGATATCTTATCCATAGTAGGTGTATCTGCATATTCAAGGGGGGTTTTATTACCTAATTCTGCGATTGGCTCATCCGCCATTCCATCGCCGAGTACAATAACATACTTCATTGTATTATGCCTCCACTCTGATTCTTGACTTAACGCCGTCAACCTTTGCCGCTGCTGCTTCAAAATCTGCCTCTGTCATCACTTCTGTAATGATAGCAAATTCATTATCTAATCCATCAACAGTTACAACCTTAACATCACCAAATGCCTTTGTAACTTCTGACATCTTAGAATCTACTGAACCATCAAATCTTACGAAGAACTTATTCTTAAGTGTTGAAAGATTCTCTAATGCAAGCTTCTTATTACTCCAAATTGTCATAATATTTGTATGAAGGTGCTTTGCTTCATCTACGATATCAGCAACTACTGCACTAGCTGTTGGTAACTTACCTGCACCTGCTCCGTAGAACATTACATCACCGATTACATCACCCTTTACAAGAATTCCGTTAAGAACTCCATTTACACTGTAAAGTGGATTATCGCTATTAATCATAAATGGCGCAACCATTGCGTAACACTTATCATCAACCTTCTTGCTCTTACCAAATAACTTGATAGAAAGACCCAGTTTCTTAGCATACTTAAAATCTACATCTGTAATCTTTGTAATACCCTCTGTATAAATATCTTCGAAATCAACATGGCAACCATATGCAAGGGAAGAAAGAATAGCAATCTTACGACATGCATCATATCCCTCTACGTCAGCAGCAGGATTTCTCTCAGCATAACCCAAGTTCTGAGCCTCCTTTAATACAGCATCAAATGATGAACCTTCTTTAGCCATCTTAGATAAGATGAAGTTTGTTGTACCATTTAAAATACCTGTAATCTCTGTAAGCTCATCTGCTGTAAGAGACTGATTAAGTGGTCTGATAATTGGAATACCACCACCAACACTAGCCTCGAATAAGAAGTTCTTACCATTAGCTTTTGCAATTTCTAATAACTCTGGACCATACTTAGCTACAAGCTCCTTGTTAGAAGTACAGTAATTCTTTCCACTCTCAAGTGTCTTCTTAGCAAATGTATAAGCTGGCTCCAAACCACCCATAGCCTCTGCTACGATATCTACCTCTGGGTCATTTACAATTGTATCAAAATCATGTACAAGAACATTCTCAACAGGATCACCTGGGAAATCTCTCAAATCAAGTACATACTTTACATTTATCTCATCGCCTGCTCTCTTTGCGATGCTTTCCTTATTCTTTACAAGAACCTCATAAACTCCTGAACCTACTGTACCATATCCTAAAACTGCAACATTAATCATATCTTTCCTCCAAATTATTCTCTTGATAATATCTTTGCATAGTGTACACCATCTGTGGCGTGCAATTCATTAATCATCTCTGATATATCACCTTCCGCCGGCATCTGCACACTCAATGTAAGCGATGCCACTCCATTAATAGGGATTGTCTGATGAATAGTCAAAATATTTGCATCATAGCCTGCTATGAATTTAAGCAGATTAGATAGCTTACCAGGTCTGTCATCCATCTGCAATACGAAGGTAACTGTCTGTCCCTTCACATTCTCATGAAATGGGAATATGTCATCCTTGTATTTATAGAAAGAGCTTCTGCTAAGTCCAACCTTCTCTGTAGCTTCTTGAATAGTCGCCACAGCACCAGATTCAAGCAATCTCTTTGCATCTA
This sequence comes from Lachnospiraceae bacterium, assembly GCA_045125245.1. Lineage (GTDB taxonomy): Bacteria > Bacillota > Clostridia > Lachnospirales > Lachnospiraceae > SVEL01. The sequence goes on along the minus strand of JBGVNF010000133.1, from coordinate 45,835 downwards.
AAACTTTACGAAGCACCTCCGGCACAGCCCTTTGCTTAATCAAATAATACTTGTTACTTTCACTCATCTTATCTCCCTCTCCTTGTACGCATAGGAAATACACTTGTGTTTACCAGAAAGATACTACCACATATCTGGATGAAGCGCAAGCCCTTTCTGTAATTTCTTAGCAAGTAATTGATGCAAGAAATTCACTGGATAAACTAAAATTTTTTATTCCCTGTGGAAGATATTAGATTTTCTTATGTTTTGTTCTGTAAAATAGCAACGCCCTGACACGATGTCAGGGCGAGTTCCATCTGAGCCATGGATGGCGAATATGGAACGGTTGCGTACGTTTTCACTTTTTTAATACAAAACATCTAGAAAATCAATATCTGTAACAACAGAATAAAAAAATTTATATCCAACAGTCAATTTCTTCATCTCGCAGACATAAAAGATTATGCCAATCCCTTCATCTGCTCAATTTGGCTCATTTCATCATCTGATAAGAGTTTATCGATATCAATTGTAATGATGAGGCCTCTGCTTGTCTTTAGAACTTTGTCAAAATATCTTGTATCCGCATTTGTTACGATTGATGGCACTATGTGGATATCATTATCTTCTATATTGTGTATCTCGTCTACGTTGTCTACTTCAAGTGCAAGCAATGTTCCATTAGTATATACGATAATATACTGAATATCATCAGTTGCAGCCTCTGGCATTCCAAACTTCTTACGAAGACTATATACTGGTATTACGTCTCCACGAAGATTCATAATTCCCTTTATGTAAGATGCTGTGTTTGGCACTCTTACTACTTCCTGCTCTTTTTCAATTCCACGAACGCGATTAATGTCAAGACCATATAGTTCCTTGTCAAGCTTAAATACTACTGGCTTAAATTCTACCATAAAAATACCTCCTCGTTATATTAAATTGCTGTAACTATTCAGAACCAATCTCGTAAATACTTCGTATTGGATTTTAACAGTTACAAATTGCTTAATCATTTTTAAGCTTAATCCATTTTAAATAAGCATTTATAAATGGATCTATGTTACCATCCAGAACACTCTGAATGTTACCTACTTCTTCATTCGTTCTATGGTCCTTAACCATCGTGTATGGCTGCATTACATATGAACGAATCTGACTACCCCACCCATTATCCGATACCTCACCACGTATACCGGATATCTTTTCAGCATTTTCCTGCTGTGCTTTTACATATAATTGCGATTTGAGCATCTTCATACATCTGTCCTTATTTTGGAACTGAGAGCGCTCATTCTGACACTGTACTACTATACCTGTTGGAATATGTGTGATTCTAACAGCTGATGATGTCTTATTGACATGCTGTCCTCCGGCACCTCCTGCACGATATGTGTCGATTTTCAAATCATCATCATTTATCTCAATATCTATATCATCATCTATATCTGGCATAACATCACAGGATACAAATGATGTCTGTCTCTTTCCAGCTGCGTTAAATGGCGAAATACGCACAAGTCTATGAACACCTCGCTCTGACTTAAGATAACCGTAAGCATTCTCGCCACTAATCTGTATAGTCACTGACTTGTAACCAGCTTCATCTCCATCAAGAAAATCTAATACTTCATAGGAAAATCCCTTAGAATCAGCATATCGACAATACATTCTATATAACATACTAGCCCAGTCACAGGATTCTGTTCCACCAGCACCCGCATGAATCGTGAGTATCGCATTGTCCTTATCATATTCATCTGATAAAAGCGTACTTACAGTCATATCATCAAGTTGCTTTTCAAGCTGCTCAAAGCTTTCCTTTACCTCTGCAACTATAGCTTCGTCTTCCTCTTCGTAACCCATTTCAATCAAGGTTTCTACATCTTCGTAAAGACCTTCTAATTTACTAAAGGTTTCTATAGTATCTTTAAGTCCTTTTACTTCTTTTATCACTTTGGCCGATTCCTTAGCATCATCCCAAAAGTGCTGATCCTCCATAGTTTTTTCCAACTCTTCGACTCTAAGCTTTTTACTAGCTAAGTCAAAGTGAATCCCTCAATTCATTTAGTGGCTTCTTTAGGTTGGATAAATTATACTTGTACTGATCTAATTCTACCAAAAAACTCACCTTCTTTAATCTATAATCTATTATACCATTTTATATCTTCTTTTGGCAACACTGTTTAAATTTCTTTCCAGAACCACATGGGCATGGATCATTTGGATAAACCTTCTTATCCTCTCTTTTAACTGGTGCCTTAGCTAAAGAATCATCCTTATTTGTTCCAGTAACCTTAGCTACCTGCTCTCTTTCAACCTTCTGCTGAACCTGAACATGAAGAAGCATCTTAACTGTATCTTCCTGGATAGATGCTGTCATCTCATCAAACATATCAAAACCGCTGATTCTGTACTCTACCTTTGGATCCTTATTACCATACGCCTGTAAACCAATACCCTGACGTAACTGATCCATATCATCGATATGATCCATCCATTTTCTATCGATAACCTTAAGTAATACAACTCGCTCAAGCTCTCTAATCTGCTCTTCCTCTGGGAACTCTTTTTCCTTTGCTTCATAAAGCTCTATAGCTTCCTTCTGAAGTCTCTCTAAAAGATTATCCTTCTTAATACGCTTTGAAAGCTCCTCATCTGTAAGTTCAATCTTCTTAAGTGGAACTACTGGCAATAATATCTGATTTAACTCATTTATATCCCACTCAGAGCATGGCTGCTCGTCTGATATACAAAGAGACACAAACTTATCTACAACTGCCTTTATCATACTAATAATAGTATCTCTCATATTCTCTCCATCGAGAACCTTTCTTCTTTCATTGTAGATTATCTCTCTCTGATCATTCATAACCTGGTCATACTCTAAGAGATTCTTTCTTATGCCATAGTTATTTCCTTCTATCTTCTTCTGTGCTGTCTCGATAGCCTTTGATAAAAGCTTATGCTGAATAACATCAGTTTCACCGATACCCATTCTCTCAAACATAGCCATCATAGTCTGCGAACCGAAAAGTCTCATTAAGTCATCTTCCAATGAAATAAAGAAACGTGATTCACCTGGATCTCCCTGACGTCCAGAACGTCCACGAAGCTGATTATCAATTCGTCTTGATTCGTGTCTTTCTGTACCAATTATCTTAAGACCACCTGCTGCCTTAGCTGCATCATCAAGCTTAATATCAGTACCACGTCCTGCCATGTTAGTAGCGATAGTTACATTTCCCGAAATACCTGCTTCGGCTACAATCTCTGCTTCCTGCTCATGGAACTTAGCATTAAGTACTCTATGCTTAACACCATTCTTAGAAAGAATTCTGCTAAGCTCTTCTGATGCTTCGATTGTAATAGTACCAACAAGAACAGGCTGTCCCTTCTGCTGACTCTCTATAATCTCATTAAGAACAGCTAAATACTTACCATTCTTTGTCTTATATACCGCATCTTCTTTATCTATACGGGCAACTGGCTTGTTTGTAGGTACCTCTACAACGTCCATTCCGTAAATATCTCTAAATTCCTGCTCCTCTGTAAGGGCTGTACCTGTCATACCACACTTCTTTGTATACTTATTAAAGAAGTTCTGGAATGTAATATTGGCAAGAGTTTTACTTTCTCTCTTAATCTTAACGCGTTCTTTAGCTTCAATAGCCTGATGAAGACCATCTGAGAAACGACGTCCCGGCATAATACGACCTGTAAATTCATCTACAATTAATACCTGGTCATCCTTAACTACATAATCCTGGTCTCTGAACATAAGATAATGCGCTCTAAGAGCAAGGATAACATTGTGCTGAATCTCAAGATTTTCTGGATCTGCAAGATTCTCAATATGGAAGAATGACTCAACCTTGCTTACGCCCTGTGCAGTAAGGTTAACTACCTTTTCCTTTTCATTTACGACGAAATCACCATCTTCCTTATACTCTTCCTTCATGATGATATCCATCTTTGTAAGTTCCTTAGCTGTACCCTTATGAAGCTGACGAGCTAATATATCGCACGCCTCATAAAGCTTTGTGGATTTTCCACTCTGTCCTGAAATAATAAGTGGAGTTCTGGCTTCATCGATAAGAATAGAGTCAACCTCATCGATGATAGCAAAGTTAAGCTCTCTCTGAACCAACTGATTCTTATATACAACCATGTTATCACGAAGATAATCAAAGCCTAATTCATTGTTTGTAACATATGTAATATCACACTGATATGCCTTCTGTCTTTCTTCCTTCTCTAAGCTATTGAGTACGCAGCCTACTGTAAGGCCTAAGAATTCATGAATCTGTCCCATCCAAGTAGCATCTCTGTGTGCAAGGTAATCATTAACTGTTACGACATGAACACCCTTACCTGTAAGAGCGTTAAGATATGCTGGAAGAAGACATGTCTGTGTCTTACCTTCACCTGTTCTCATCTCTGCGATACGACCCTGATGAAGAATGATACCACCCATAAGCTGCACTCTATAATGCTCCTGATTGATAACTCTTCTTGTAGCCTCTCTAACTACAGCATATGCCTCTGGCATAATATCATCAAGTGTCTCACCTTCAGCAAGACGCTTTTTAAATTCATCTGTCTTGCCTCTAAGCTCGCTATCACTTAATGCCATCATATCGTCTCTATATGATTCAATCTTATTAACGATTGGTGTTATTCTCTTAATTTCTCTTTCGCTATGAGTACCGAAAATCTTAGTTACTATTCCCATAATTGCCTCCTAATGGTTCTTTCTTATAGATAAACCTAATCCAAATTAGTATACACCACCTAGGAAATTTATTCAAGTAAATACACCAAAAAAAGAAGAGCTCTTTCAAGCTCTTCTCACTTCGGGTTCAACCATCGTCACTATGTGACTCCGATTCGTTTTAATACTCTGGTTCAATAATACCGTAAGTATTACCCTTTCTCTTATATACAACGTTAATTTCATCTGTCTCAGAATTTCTAAATACATAGAAATTGTGTCCTAATAATTCCATCTGTAAGCAAGCTTCTTCTGGATCCATAGGCTTAACTGCAAATCTCTTTGACTTCTCAATTCTGATTGCATCATCCTCTTCGTAATCCTTATCGATAAAATCTGGTGTGAACACTTCACCTGAATGCTTTCTGTCCACAATCTTGTTCTTATATCTCTTAAGCTGTCTCTCCAATGTTTCCTGAACTAAATCGATAGATACATACATATCACTGTTAGTTTCTTCTGCTCTAAGAGTATTACCCTTCATAGGGATAGTAACTTCTACCTTTTGTCTCTCCTTCTCTACACTTAATGTAACGTAAGCTTCTGTCTCCTCCGTAAAATACTTATCCAGCTTACCTATCTTATCTGTAACTGCTGATTTCAAACCCTCTGTAACTTCTACATTTCTACCTTTAATTATGTAACGCATGATGTCCGTCTCCTTTCACGACCAGTGATAAAAATGTTACCTTCTCATCACCACTTTTTAGATATTTGTATTATATCACTATTGATACTTTTTTTCAAGTAATTTATGATATTTATCTCAATTTGTCAGATAACATTCTATTTTCCTGCAAATTATATATTGTCAATAGATTTTAATAAAAAAATAGTACTTTTTTCCTTTTTTCGTCATTTTAACCAAAACTTATGTTCTTATTTTCTTTTATTATTCTTGCAAAATTCGACCTTTTTTTCTGTGGACAATGTGGATAACTTGGTGGATTAATCGTTTTTCTTGTATTTTCGTTATTATCATTGTGGATAAATTTAGGGTTATACACGTATTTTTTTACATTTTCACATAGCCTCATATTACATAAAAAATATCATCCTTGTTAATTATGTACATATTAACTTTTGTCAACATATTTACTCCTAAATTTTCACTTTTTATCAAAAGCTTTATTTTACGTGCTTTTATCATCAATCTGTGTTATACTAGGAGAAATTCTTAATGTCAGACTAAAAAAATACGTTGTCTGACGATTTATTTCATAATTAGAATTATCAAACAAAGGAGTATTACACTATATGAATTATGCGCTTGTTACTGGTGCTTCAAGAGGAATAGGCAAAGGTATCGCCCTCTCTCTTGCAAAAGCTGGATATAATCTTATATTAACATGTCGTCAAAATACCGGCGATTTAACCAAGGTAGCAAATGAAGCTAGCAAGTACAATGTAATCGTTCACACTTTCACTGGGGATTTGGGACAGCCTAATATATGCGAAGAACTTTTTTCCTATGTAAACCACAATAATTTATCCATAGATGTACTTATAAATAATGCTGGTATATCTTATGTTGGTTTGCTTCAGGATATGACTTACGAAGAATGGAATACTTGTGTAAGCACAAATCTTTCATCCATATTTTATACTTGCAAGCAATGTATTCCAAACATGTTAAAGCTCGGATATGGTAAAATCATAAATATATCTTCTGTATGGGGTAATGTGGGCGCATCCTGCGAGGTGGCATACTCCGCGACCAAAGGCGGTGTAAATTCATTTACAAAGGCCTTAGCCAAAGAATTAGCTCCTAGCAATATACAGGTTAATGCTATCGCCTTCGGTCTTATGGATACAGAAATGAATAACCACTTAAGTATAGAAGATAAACAAGACTTAATAGACGAGATACCAGCTGGTACTATGGGCACTACAGACGATGCTGGACAAATGATTTTATCTATACTATCATCACCTAATTATATGACCGGTCAAATAATTACTATGGATGGTGGCTGGATATAAATCAACAATATTAAACAACAACAAATCTCCCAAGGGAACTTGGGAGATTTATTTTAATACATATATTCTATTTCACCTATAATATCTTCTACGCTAGATACTATACCTTGAGAAACTATACTGCCATTGATGACTAGTGCTGGATACTTTCGTATATGGAAAGACTCTATAATCTCATTATCTAAAATTTCTTCACAGCGTATTTCTTTTCCAACACTCTTGACCGCTTCCACAGCATTAATATACAAGTCTTTTGATACCTGTGTTCCATCACTCAAAACTAGTATTCCCATCTGTCCGCCCGTAAACTTTCGCTGACCTTCTCTTCCTACTGGAAGCGGAGCTCCGCAGCTTAAACATTTACCTTCTGCATCATCCATTCTTGAGCATAAATTAAATGAATCTGACATAATATCAACCTCTTCCATTTCTTTATATTTACATTAAAGCTTCTACTGCTTCCTTCAATATGCTATAAGCCTTATCGCACTCTTCTTTTGTCACAATAAGTGGTGGTAACATACGAATAATGCTCTTACCTACAGCTGTTACTAGCAATCCTCTATCCACGCAACCATGCTTTATGTCCGCACTAGATAATGGCTCATTAAATTCAACGCCTACTAAAAGGCCCTTGCCACGAACCTCCTTAACATTTGGAAGTGTTGCGAGCTTGTCCATAAAGTAATTGCCCATCTCCTTGGCATTTTCTGAAAGATTATTGTCTATAAGTTCGTCAATCTGCGCCATAGCAGCCGCACAAACAACTGGATTTCCACTAAATGTACATCCGTGAGAACCTGGTGTAAACGCCTTAGCAACCTCAGCTGTAGCACAAATTGCACCAATTGGAAGTCCACCACCGAGTGCTTTAGCCATTGATACAATATCCGGCTTAACACCATAATTCATATAACCCATGATTTCTCCAGTTCTACCAAAACCAGTCTGTACCTCATCAAACAAAAGAAGAAGTCCCTTTTCATCACAAAGTTTTCTAAGACCTACTATAAACTCTTCAGTTCCTGGATATACACCACCTTCACCCTGAACAGGCTCTACCATAATAGCAATAGTATTTTCATCTATAGCTTCTTTAAAGCTTTCTAAATCATTAAACTTAGCATATTTAAAGCCAGGTGTCATGTCACCAAAGCCTATCTGACAACCATTGTCAGGCTGGCCTGTAGCCGCCATAGAACCAAATGTTCTTCCGTGGAAGGACTGTCTAGCTGTTATAATACCAAATTTTCTTGGACCGTAATTCTCCACGCCATATTTTCTAGCCATTTTAATCATAGCTTCATTAGCTTCAGCACCAGAGTTCTGGAAGAATATCTTATCCATCCCTATAGTTTCACATACCTTTTCAGCAAGAAGTGCCTGTGGAATCGTATAAGGATAAACCGAAGTATGCATAACATCCTCACACTGCTCCTTAATAGCTGCAACAACCTTTTCATTACAGTTACCCATATTATTTACGGCAATTCCAGCAAAGAAATCTAAATATTCATTGCCATCTGTATCGTAAACATACATTCCCTTTGCTCTTTCTTCTATAAAATCAAATCGTGCTGCTGTATCTATAAGATATTTATTTGCTTTTTCAATTAACTGTTCCTTTGTCAATCCTGTATCTTTTAACTTCATCTTAATACTCCTTTTCCTTTCCGATAATAGTACATTTTACACCCTCACCCCTGAATGTCAAGATATATGAACAAAAAAGAGAAAGAAATCCTAAACATTTCTTCCTCTTTCTTATGGATTATCTCAGGTGCATGACACCACCTGATAAACTATTCACTTAAAACTCTTGTAATTACCTTGCCTATCTCTTCCTTATCAAATGGCTTAGTTACAAATTCAGAAGCACCATTCTTAATAGCTTCCATCATCTTATCCTTCTGACCTGCTGCTGTAATCATAACAACCTTCGCATCTGCATTCTTGTGCTTGATTACCTTAAGGCACTCTAAACCATCCATCTTAGGCATTGTAATATCCATTGTAACTAAATCTGGCTTAAGCTCGTTATACTTAATATAACCAATCTCTCCATTCTCAGCCTCATCGATTACTTCATGGCCAAATTCCTCTAATATTCCCTTAAGAATTCTTCTTGATGTTCTCGAATCATCTACTACTAATATCCTTGCCATATCCTATTCCTCCTACGTACAACTACTCTTTTACTATAAATGCCATGCTCATACCCTTTATATACAATGGCATGACACATACGTTGCCTGATAATTCTGTCTTATCTGTAACAAGATTTGGAGGTAATAATTCTAATATAAGACCATTCTTGCTAAGAGCTGATGCATGTAAGCCATTAACACAGTTAAGGAACTCACCTGCTGCATCCAATGCATCTATATCTACCTTCTTGAAGTCTTCTTGTCCAAATATACTAGCTGTCTTAAGGAGACCGCCATACTGTTCCATAAAGCCAGCTACATAACCGCCTTCACCTTCAACCTCCTGCACAGCTGCATCCTTTAACTCGATACCATCCTTTAAACATGCCTTACCAATATACATATGTCTGTCAACACATCTGATAAGTGTTCTAACAGCCACACCTATAATATCCTTATACTTCATAGTATCAGCCGACAAGAATAATGGCACAATTCTCTCTGGATCGTCACTCTTAAGTGTCTCCATATCAGACTTAGTAAAACCATTCTCTACTCGATATCCTTCAAATAAAGTATCTATCTCTTCCATCTTCACGAAGCCTTCATTAACCAATGACTGCACAAACGACATATATGTATTTCCCTGTGCCTTTAACAGATTACCTATCTGATCATCTGTAAGATATCCCTTCTCCACAGCAATATCACCAAAACGCTTGTCCATAACTGACTGCAATCTATTAACTTCCTCTGCCTGCGCGAGAGTCATCATACCCTCTGCAACAGCTATTAAACCAAGCTTAACTCTTATTTTATCAAGCTGTTCAACTACAACTTCTAACTGTTCATCAGTAAGTTTGCCAGAACCAACAAGATAATTTCCTAATATGTATTCAACCATATTAATCTCCTTTCGTCGGATAACGATATTCTATTTTTTCACAAACATTACCCATATTGACACCATTATACACAATTTTCTAAAATTTTTCAATATATTTATTCAAAAAAGCGACTAAGAATTTTTTCCTTAGTCGCCCTTTAACCTACTGAATTTCTCCGTGAAATTCCTGAAGCGATTTAACAGGAAGTACTTCCCCATTCTTTACTGCACATATTCCTTCTACAGTTGCCTTTGCAGCTGCCATAGTTGTCATATATGGCACTCTATTTTTAATAGCAGCCTTTCTGATGTAACTGTCATCAGTGGCACCCTTCTTGCCAACTGGTGTGTTTATAATCATATCAATCTTGCCATTGCTGATTACATCAAGGACATTTGGTCTACCTTCGTTAATCTTAGCAACCTTCTCTGCATCAATGCCTGCACCACGAATCATATCGCAAGTAGCGCCTGTAGCAATTATCTTAAAGCCTAACTCATCAAGTCCCTTTGCAACATCTAAAAGCTCTGGCTTATCTCTATCTCCGATACTCATAAGTACAGTTCCTTCAAGCGGAAGTCTGCTCTGTGTTGCCTCCTGAGCTTTGAAAAATGCCTCCCCAAAGTTCGATGACATACTTAAAACTTCACCTGTCGAACGCATCTCAGGTCCAAGAACTGGGTCAACCTCCTGGAACATCTTAAATGGGAACACAGCTTCTTTTACACCATAGTGATTAAACTTCTTTTCCTTTAAGTCAGCAACTGGTGTCTTTCTTCCTGTCATATCCATTGTCATAATATCCGTAGCAAGCTTAACCATATTGATACCGCATACCTTTGAAACCAACGGAACTGTTCTAGACGCTCTTGGATTAGCTTCAAGAACATATACCGTATCACCCTCAATGGCATACTGCATATTCATAAGACCAACTACATTCATCTCTGTAGCAATACGCTTTGTATAATCCTTAATTGTCGCAATCTGTTTCTCTGTGAGACCCTTTGGCGGAATTACACACGCTGAATCTCCCGAGTGAACACCTGCCAACTCAATATGCTCCATCACAGCAGGAACATATACATTTGTGCCATCACTTATAGCATCCGCCTCACACTCTGTTGCATGACTTAAGAATCTGTCGATAAGAATTGGTCTATCTGGTGTAACACCTACAGCAGCATTCATATAGAATGTCAATGCTTCACTATCATATACAACCTCCATGCCACGTCCACCGAGCACGTATGAAGGACGAACCATTACTGGATATCCAATTCTTTCTGCTATAGCCAATGCCTCCTCTGTATTAACAGCCATTCCAGCCTCTGGCATAGGAATCTCAAGCTTATCCATCATAGCACGGAACAAATCTCTATCCTCTGCTAAATCTATTGTCTCAGGTGTTGTACCTAAAATATTAACTCCTGCCTTCTTTAAGTCAGCAGCCAAATTAAGTGGCGTCTGACCACCAAACTGTGCAATAACACCAACTGGCTTCTCCTTATCATGTATACTCAAAACATCTTCAAGTGTAAGTGGCTCAAAGTATAGTCTATCCGATGTATCATAGTCTGTTGATACTGTCTCTGGATTACAGTTTACGATAATAGTCTCAAAGCCTAATTCCTTTAGTGCCTTTGAAGCATGTACGCAACAATAGTCAAACTCTATGCCCTGTCCGATTCTGTTTGGACCACCGCCTAGAATCATAACCTTCTTCTTGCCATTATCTTTTCCCGGTACATCATTCTCCATATTATAGCTAGAATAATAATATGCAGCATCCTCAGTACCGCTTACATGAACACCTTCCCACTTCTCCACGATACCATTAGCTATACGTGTATCACGAATTTCCTGCTCTGATACATTTAAAATCTGGCTTAAATACTTATCTGAAAAACCATTCTTCTTAGCATTAGCCAAAACATCAACTGCTGGAACTGAGCCTGCATTTGCCTTTAATGCTTCCTCTTCCACTACAAGCTCTTTCATCTGCTCAATAAAATACTTCTTAACCTTTGTACGATTATATATATCATCAGGTGTAGCGCCTTTTCTAAGGGCTTCATACATAATGAAGTGTCGTTCACTGCTTGGTGTATTTAGCATAATAAGTAGTTCTTCCAATGACTTACTAGCAAAATCCTTTGCATTTCCTAAACCATAACGACCATTTTCAAGGCTTCTGATAGCCTTCTGAAATGCTTCCTTATATGTCTTACCTATACTCATTACTTCACCTACGGCACGCATCTGAGTACCAAGCTTGTCCTGCGAACCCTTAAACTTTTCAAACGCCCATCTAGCAAACTTAATAACAATGTAATCTCCACCTGGAACATACTTATCCAATGTACCGTACTTTCCACATGGAATCTCATCAAGTGTAAGTCCTGCTGCAAGCATTGCCGATACTAACGCAATAGGGAAACCTGTTGCCTTAGATGCAAGAGCCGATGAACGAGATGTTCTAGGATTAATCTCTATAACAATAATTCTGTCACTAACTGGGTCGTGTGCAAACTGTACGTTTGTACCACCGATAACTTCTATAGATTCTACAATCTTATAAGCCTGCTCCTGAAGCCTCTTCTGTGTCTCCTCTGAAATAGTAAGCATTGGTGCCGAACAGAATGAATCGCCTGTATGCACACCAAGTGGATCAATATTTTCAATCATACATACAGTAATCATATTATTCTTAGAATCACGAACAACTTCAACCTCTAGCTCTTCCCAACCAAGGATTGATTCCTCTACAAGGACCTGACCTACCAACGAAGCCTGCAAGCCTCTTGCGCAAACCGTCTTTAACTCATCTATATTATAAACAAGTCCGCCTCCTTCACCGCCCATTGTGTATGCAGGACGAAGAACTACTGGATACCCAAGCTTATCTGCTATAGCTAAGGCTTCATCAACTGAATATGCAACCTCACTTCTTGCCATCTCAATACCGAGGCTGTCCATTGCCTTTTTAAACTCTACTCTATCCTCACCTCGTTCGATAGCATCTACTTGAACACCGATAACCTTTACATTATATTTATCAAGAACACCTGCCTGATTTAACTCAGAACAAAGATTTAATCCTGACTGTCCTCCTAAGTTTGGAAGTAATGCATCTGGTCTTTCTTTTGCTATAATCTGTTCAAGACGTTCAACATTTAGCGGCTCAATATAAGTTCTGTCTGCTGTCTCCGGATCCGTCATAATAGTCGCCGGATTAGAATTAACAAGAACAATTTCATAGCCTAAGTTCTTTAACGCCTTACATGCCTGTGTTCCAGAATAATCGAACTCACACGCCTGTCCAATAACAATTGGACCTGAGCCGATAATCAAAATTTTGTGTACATCAGTTCTCTTCATTACTTAGCCCTACCTTCCCTATATTTTCTTATTTACCTCATTAAAGTATAACACAAGTCATAGTTACTCTACAACTTTATTTAAATAAATTTATAAATGCTTACAACTGTAATTAAACAAAAAGAAGCAACAAACACATGTTATTTATATGTCTATTGCTCCTATTTATAAAAATATTAAATTACTTTTTTGCTGTTTCTATTGTCTTGAGATACTCATCTAATGACTTGTTCCAATGATTATACTTTTCTTCCAGTCGACGATCCTTAAGATCCTTATTCTCAGAAAGATATTTACCAAGATATGATGTAACCTTAGTAGCACCTGTGTGATTTAAATGGTCACCCTTATCTCTTGTATCCACTTCCCAATCAATTGGCACCTCTTCAGGCATAAGATTTAAATTAATAAATTCCACATCATATTTATCTGCAAGCTTTTGAATAGCATTATGCTTCTTGTAATTGCAGTTTTTCACACTTGGAATACTAACAAGAATAAGCTCTGCTCCATTTTTCTTACAGAATTTTGCAATCTGATCAAAGTAGCTTTTACTTAAATCTGTCATATCCTGTATCTCTGTTGTTTCTATCATATACTGCTTATTTGGAATACCTTTGATAGTATCATTGTATCTATAGCCCTTATGGTCATTCACAGCAGTATATTTAGCCTGTCCCTTAAAATCCTTTAATTCAAGATTTTTCCATCTGTCATGATATCTAAAAACAGGAAGCATACCTTGAACCTCCGAACCAATTGACTCTGCCATATCAAACTTTCTATATAAAGCATCAGTTTCTAATATAACATACTTTGGCTTCTGATTCTCAAATGCAATCTTTAAATATCTGTATGTATCAAACATCTGCTGTCCTGACGAACCGCACACATAAGAAGTAATGCCATAGTCCTTGTAAAGTAAAATAGGTGAAATACCTGCATAAGATAAGCTATCACCTAACACAAGTACATCGATAGTATTTTTCTTTTCACTTCTTATACCATTCGTCTGAAAGTCTTCAATACCAGATTCCTTCATATTATTCTTTGGCATAAACACCGGACCTGAAATCACAAGAATAACTGCAAGTCCTGTTATAAACAATGCACATTTTAAAACTTTCTTTAAAATACTCATTATCCACCCTCCTAGAAGTTAGCATAGATAGGATCTACAGGTGTATATCCTCTTCCATACGCACCAAAAATAATAATAAACATAATTATAGCATAATAAACTAACCATCTGATAATAATTGGTTTCTTAGCGATTTCACCTCTTACATTTATATTATTTTCCTTAAGTAAACTAACTACAAAAATTATCGCCACTGAAATTGCCACAATCAAGAAATCATGCCCGTCCATTCCCAATGTGAAAATCTGTCCATTTCCAAAAGATGCAAGGGAAAAATTGAACACCATATTTTTAAACATAGCAAATCCCGCTCTAATTCCTTCTGCTCTAAAGAACAATTCACCTACAATTACAAGGCAAGTTGTTCTAAGCATTGAAAATATACCATATGGTAAGCCTTCCTTCTTAATATGAAGCTTAGATAAAAGCTTTCTAGAATAAGGCTCTACAATGTTTCCTGTAAGTATCAATGCAAAATGATACATTCCAAAAAATATATACTGCCATCCTGCTCCATGCCACAATCCATTAGATAACCATACGCAAAATAATGCAATTGCACCTGCAAGCATAGGTCCTAGGTGATTTCCTAGTCGTTTTCTCGCCTTAGTTGTAAGCTTCTTTAATGGCTTTGACATAGTAAGGGGATAGAAAATATAATCCTTAAAAAATGTACCTAATGTAATATGCCATCTTGACCAGAAATCAGATATAGTTCTTGAGAAAAACGGCTGCTTAAAGTTCTCTGGCAATCTTATATTAAATATCTGTGCAGTTCCTATGACAATATCCATAGTTCCTGAGAATTCCATATAAAGCTGAATAGTGTAGCACACAGCTCCCACAAGAATTACTCCACCGTCATACTGACTGTAATTAGCGAATACTTCCTGTATAAAATCATTAAGTCTGTCAGCTACGACCATCTTTTTTACCATAGCAAAAAGAATTCGCTGTAAGCCTAATGTAAGGCACTGGTAATTTGTTCTCTCACCCTTATAAAGATTATGGGCTGTATCAGAATATCTACAAATTGGTCCCTCCATAATATGTGGGAAGAAACTCATAAATAATGCTAATCTTAAAATATTCTTATCTGCTTTTATAGTTTCTCTGTATACATCAAAAATGTATGATATAGCCGACAGAGTATAGAATGAAATACCTATAGGCATCATTATCTTTGGTATAGTCAATGTTATATCAAGACCCATTGCATTAAATAAAGTATTGATATTTGTAGCAAAGAATGGTGTATACTTAACTATAAGTAATATACCAAGATGTAGCATTACACCAAAAAGTAATACTCTACGCTGCTTCTTTAAATAATCTGCCTTTATAGCTTTCTTTTCTTCCTTTACAGCTTCCTTTAAAATGTCGTCTCTTTCATTTTGAATGTCTGTAAGCCATAAACCAATATGATGAATAGACATTGTGGAAAAAAGAAGATAAACCAAAAGTTTTCCGCTGATACTGTAAAAGTAAAAATAACTTCCAGCTATAAGCACCATCGGTCTATATTTCTTAGGACAGACATTATATAAAATAACCATTACCGGCAGAAATATTGCCAGATAAAAAACTGAAAAAAAGCTAGTCATTTTTAGTCTTCCTCTTGAAGTCTTGTAATCATATCATACATAGCCTGAGCAGAATTAAAATTAGCAGGGATAATCTCTACTGTAGGAATTGTTACATCAAATTCCTCCTCAAGCTCTGCAACAAGAGCTATGATAGACATAGAGTCTAAAATATGATCATCAATAAGTGTTGTACATGTCTCGTAATCTGCCTGTGGCTGAATGTCTTCTAAAATCTCAATTAATCTTTCCATTTTTTTAATCTCCTTTTGTATCTTAATAATTTGGTGTATTTAAAGGATACGTTGGTAATGCATCCCTTATAGATTTATATGTACCATCTTCGTTTTTAATAAAAACATATGGTAAATCCCTACTTAAAAATAATGAAATACCTTCTATCATACAATATGCTCCAGTATTTTCAAATTTAATGACATCTGAAAGCTGTAAATCCTTAATAGGCAACTGCTTTACTAATATGTCATTGGCTGTACAGAGTGAACCACAGATATTCCAATCTAGCGCTCCATCAGTATCCCTTGCTGGTAGAATTTCGCATCTTGGATGCTTCATAGCCATTGACTGACCAAAATATACAATATGATTCATACCGCCGTCAACTATTGCATAATTTTGACCCTTATTAGACTTCATATCTACAACGCTTGTGTAATAGTTTCCACAGCTTGCTGCAATACTTCTTCCAAGCTCTAATGTTATCTTAGACTTAAAATTCATCTCATTTATTATCTCTGAGAAGCCTTTTAAGAATTCTACCTCATCAAATTCCTCATCCTCGAAATATGTTACTGGAAAACCTGGTCCAAATTCTAATTCCTCTGGAACATATTCAAGTTCTTCCTTTAATAGCTCTATAAACTCATCAAGCTTTGTAAGCTCTCTTTTTAGCTTTTTCAAAGAATTTTTTTGTGTTCCTGAAAAGAACTGAATTCCCGCAAGACTAACATTTGGCATATCCATAACTTCTTTTATAATAGTTTTTACCTCATCCTTTGTCATACCAAACTGATTGCCGCTTGTAAGACGAGGCATTACAGTAATATGTCTATTATACTTATTTGCCATCTGAATAAGAAGCTTATACTGTACCATAGATTCAATACTATAGATACCCATATGATAATCTTCTTCCATAAGCCCTTCCACTACAGAAGGTGTCTTATAAACTCCTGAGAAAATAATCTTTTCACCAGAAATATTTAATTCTCTACATACACTAAGCTCTCCCGGAGAACAAACCTCAAATCTGTCGATTATATCATCTAACTCTTTTACGATAAATGTATTTGCCTTTATGGCATAACATAATGACACATTTTCCGGAAGCGAATTCTTTAAAAATTCGACTCTTCTTTTTAACACACCTGCATCAAAGACATACATTGGTGTACTATAAGTATTTAAAAATTCCTTTTCTTCCATATCTATCCTACTTTCCACAAAGTAACTGCTTTCTATCTATCTTTCCATTCTTAGTAAGTGGCATCTGCTCTACTTTTCTTAAAGCATTCGGAATCATAAATGCAGGAAGCTTCTCCGACATTCTTCTATGCAATTCCTTCTTATCCATATCTCCGATATAGAAGCCATACAGCTTACTCTTAACATCATCAAATACACAGCATACTCTCTCGATACCTTCTATCTTAGCCATAGCAGCTTCAACCTCTTCAAGCTCAATTCTATGACCCATATGCTTAATCTGGAAATCCTTCCTTCCACAGAAAACAATTTCTCCATTGGCATTATATTTGCCTAAATCGCCTGTGCGATAAATCATATCAATATAAGAATCATTAAGTGGATTCTGAACAAAATTCTTCTCTGTCTGCTCCTTAGCTTTATAATATCCAAGAGCAAGAGCTGTTCCTCTAACACATATTTCCCCAGCTACATCGACGTCTGTAACTTCTTTGTTATCCTCAGATAAAAGAAATACATGCTCATTAGGAAATGCATTTCCGATAGGTACACCACCCTCATAATCTCTGTTTCTGTCAATAATGTGATATGTACAGTTGCATGTAATCTCTGTAGGACCATAAACATTTACAAACTTCGCATTAGGCAAATGACTCATCCATTCCTTTAAATGCTTAAGTGGCATTACCTCACCACTATATAATATCTTATTTACACTCTCAGGAACCTTATAATCCAATCCATGGAAGGTAGTTATAAGACAAAGAGCTGAAACTGCCCAAGTCATAGTTGTAATCTTCTTTTCACATATGAAGTCAAGTAATTCCACCGGCTTAGAAAAATATTTTCTAGGAATAATAACAAGAGTTGATCCCATTCTTATAGATGAATAAATATCCTTTACAGATACATCAAAATCAAATGGCGCCTGATTACCTATTATATCCATATGATTAAAGTCAAATAAATCTGTAAATACACTTATAAAATCGATTACACTTCTATGGCTTACAACAACGCCCTTAGGAACACCTGTTGAACCAGAAGTAAAATTAGCATATAAAGGATCAGTATCGATAGCTTTTCTTCTAATATCCTTTAATGAGCTCTCATCTATAGATGCCTGCTTTAAATCTTCTATCAATAATATCTTGTCCTCTGATACAAGACTTTTCGCTCTATCTAAGTGTTCTTCATCTGTAATGATATATTCAGCATTAAGCACTGACTGTACCTGATTAAGTCTAACTTCTGGAAGTTCTGGATTAAATGATACATAAAAACATCCAGCATATACTATTCCAAAAAAGGTGCTTAAAGTATCTATACCTTTATCAGCAAGCACAGCTATAGGCTTTCTCATACCTGTAACCGCAGCAAGCTTACTACCTATGGCTTTACTTACGTTTACCAACTCATCATATGTAACTGCACCCATTTCATCGATGACTGCTATTTTATCTGAATACTTTTCCTGGCTTTCTTCAAGCCACTCTAGTACGTTATACATTTTTCTTCCTCCTAGTACCCAATTAGAAAGTTCTCATCGAGGACTTTCTATATGATAAAAAAAGCTGCAACATAGGAATGCTACAGCAAAAATACTTAAGTCTAATATTATGTCTGCCCCGTCTTCCCGGAGGTATATTATCATAAGATACAACTAAATGCAACACATTTCGCGCAGTTATTTCCATAATTCACGCAAAAAGCTAACACACATCTTCAGAGTCTAGAATAATTGTAAAAGGACCGTCATTTAGAAGCTGCACTTTCATATTTGCACCAAATATTCCAACCTGTACATTTTCTATTTCTTTTTTGCATTCAGCTATAATGTACTCATACATTTCCTCTGCCATCTGGGGTTTTCCTGCCTTAATAAAAGAAGGTCTGTTTCCTTTCTTGCAATCTGCATACAATGTAAATTGAGATACAAGAAGAAGACTTCCTCCTACATCTGCCAAAGCAAGATTTGTCTTGCCATTCTCATCTTCAAATATACGCATACCTATAAGCTTCTTAATCATCTTATCAGCTATCTCTTTTGTATCATCTTCTGATACACCTATAAGAACTAAAAATCCTTTATCAATTTCCCCAGTAATATTTTCATCTACAGTCACACTAGCTTTTGTCACTCTCTGTATTACAAATCTCATTTTAAGACCTCCTACTATATTCATATACTAATTATTTTTATTTACTTGTATAGAATACACATTTTTTTCACATTTTGGTAGTACTTTTATATTTATTATAGTATTTTATACTTATATAATTAGATTTTTCTAATAAATATAATAAAGGAAAGAGGTAAGTTATGATAAAAATCATTTCAGACAGTACTTGTGACTTAACTAAAGATATTTTAGAAAAATACGATATTTCCATCCTTCCACTCCACGTTATTTTAGGAGATAAGGACTTATTAGATGGTGTGACCATAACCCCCGACGAGATATATGCGTGGGCGGACGAGAACAAAACCACACCTAAGACTTCTGCACCTTCCATAGAGGATGCTTTTAATTTGTTTAAACCTTACATAGATAATGGCGATTCCATCATATACTTTTCTATTTCAAAGGAAATGTCAACTTCTATAAATGTAATAAACCTTGCAGCAGATGAATTGGAGGCCACTGACAGAATATTTGTTATAGATTCTGCCAACCTTTCAACGGGTGTAGGTCACTTAGTTTTAGAGGCTGCCATCATGGCAAAGGAAGGTATGGAAGCTCATGCTATCGTAGAAAAAATCGAAGAATTAAAACCAAAGGTACGCGCCAGCTTCGTAGTAGATACATTAACATATCTTCACCGTGGCGGACGCTGCAGTTCCGTAGCTGCATTAGCAGGTGGTGTATTGAAGCTTCATCCAAAGATTGTAGTTGAAGACGGCAAAATGAATGCTACAAAAAAATACAGAGGAAAAATGGAGTCTGTAATACTTTCATATGCAAAGGATATGGAAGAAGATTTACGTAATGCTAAAACTGACCGTGTATTTATCACACACTCAGGCTGCAGCGAAGAAATCATACAAAGTGTTTATTCTTATTTAGAAGGACTTAATATTTTTAAAGAAATTATTGTTACAAGAGCTGGCAGTGTTATCTCTTCTCACTGCGGATACGGCACCCTTGGAGTTTTATTTATATCTAAATAAGAAAGAATCTCGCTTGCGAGATTCTCCGCCTGCGGCGGGTTGCTTTAGCAACATCTTCTTCTCCGCCGCAGTGCGATCCTTAGCGGAGCGTTATTTATTATATAGGAAGTTCAGAGAACTTTCCTATATAATAAAAAACAGGAAATACCCCACACTATCTTGTAAGGTATTTCCTGTTTTTTATTTATTCATTTTTCTATTTACTTATCTAAAGTCTCGTTTACGCATCGATTGTTGAAATAGTAAGTGTTGTCTCCTCTAAAACATCCAATAATGCCTTAACTGTATCTAATGAAGTAAACATTGTGACATTGTACTCAGTTGCAATCTGACGTAATACTGCTCCATCGCTCTCTGTGCTAGAATCTAAATTCTTAGTATTGATGAAGTAAGCAATATGGCCCTGACGTAATGCATTTGGAATCTCATCACTTCCTGCACTAATCTTCTTAAGCGCATGAGTACGGATACCATTGTTCTTTAAGAATGCAGCAGTTCCACCTGTAGCTTCGATATTGAAACCAAGCTGATAGAAACGACGGATTAATGGCAATGCCTCTTCCTTATCCTTGTCAGCGATTGTACAGAATACAGTACCGTAGTTCTGTAAATGCATTCCTGAAGCCTGAAGTGCCTTATATACAGCACGTGTCATTGTACGGTCATAACCGATAGCCTCACCTGTAGACTTCATCTCTGGTGAAAGGTACGCATCTAATCCACGAATCTTGTTGAACGAGAATACTGGAGCCTTAACATACCATCTATCCTTCTCTTCTGGGTAGATATCAAAGAAGCCCTGCTCCTTTAAGCTCTTTCCAAGAATAACTTCTGTAGCAATATCAGCTAATGAATAGCCTGTAGCCTTTGAAAGGAAAGGTACTGTACGAGATGAACGTGGGTTAACCTCGATAATATATACATTATCATTGTCATCTACGATGAACTGAATATTGAATAAACCTACAATGCCGATGCCAAGACCTAACTTCTTAGCATACTGTAAGATAATTCCCTTAACCTTGTTTGAGATAGAGAATGGTGGGTATACAGAAATCGAGTCACCTGAGTGTACACCTGTACGCTCAACTAATTCCATGATACCAGGAACAAATACATCGCGACCATCGCAGATAGCATCAATTTCTACTTCTCTACCCTGAATATATTTATCTACAAGAACTGGCTTATCCTCGTCGATTTCTACTGCTGTTCTTAAGTAATGACGAAGCTGTTCTTCATTAGCAACTATCTGCATTGCACGTCCACCTAATACGAATGAAGGACGAACTAAAACAGGATAACCGATTTCTGCTGCTGCAGCTACACCATCTTCCATATTTGTAACAGCCTTACCCTTTGCACGTGGAATATCTAATTCATTTAAGAGATTCTCAAACTCATTTCTATCCTCTGCTCTATCGATAGCAGCACAATCTGTACCGATAATCTTCACACCTCTATCATGTAGAGGTTTCGCTAAATTAATAGCTGTCTGACCACCTAAGGATGCGATAACACCTTCTGGCTTCTCGAACTCGATAATGTTCATAACATCTTCTGGAGTAAGAGGCTCGAAGTAGAGCTTATCTGCTGTTGTATAATCTGTAGATACAGTTTCTGGGTTGTTATTTATGATAATAGCCTCATAGCCTGCATTCTTAATTGTCATTACTGCGTGTACTGTAGAGTAATCGAACTCAACACCCTGACCGATACGGATAGGACCAGCACCAAGAACGATAATCTTCTTCTTATCTGTTAATATAGATGTATTCTCTCCTGTGTATGAAGAATAGAAATATGGAATATATGCACCAGTATGGCAAGTATCAACCATCTTAAATGCTGGGAACATATTTAATTCCTTACGCTTATTATATACATCTAACTCATTACACTTCCAAAGACGAGCGATATACTTATCACTGAATCCCATCTTCTTAGCTGCTAAAAGTGTTTCAGCATCATTATTTTCACGAAGCTTATTTTCCATATCGATGATATTCTTAAATACCTCAAGGAAATATGGAGTAATCATAGTTACTTCATGAAGCTTTTCAATTGAAACGCCTCTTGAAATTAACTCAGCTATAGCAAAGATATTGTCTGAACGGAACTCTGTAATATACTCAATAAGCTCCTCTTCACTCATATTGTCAAACTTCGCCATATATAAGTGATTTACACCGATTTCTAATGAACGAGTGCCCTTAAGTAAAGCTTCCTCTAAGTTAGAACCGATACCCATGATTTCACCAGTTGCCTTCATCTGTGTACCAAGCTTGTTTGTAGCAGATGCAAACTTGTCAAATGGGAAACGTGGTAACTTAGCGATTACATAATCAAGCTTTGGCTCAAATGCCGCATTTGTATTTGCAATCTGAATATCCTCTAAAGCCATACCTACAGCAATCTTAGCTGTAACTCTAGCGATTGGGTAACCAGAAGCCTTTGATGCTAATGCTGATGAACGAGAAACTCTAGGGTTAACCTCGATTAAGTAGTACTCTGAAGTATGTGGATTTAATGCGAACTGAACGTTACATCCACCTTCAATCTTTAATTCCTTGATGAGCTTGATAGCTGAATCATTAAGCATCTTCTCATCTTCCTTGCTAAGTGTCATAATAGGAGCAACTACGCAAGAGTCACCTGTATGAACACCTACAGGGTCAATATTTTCCATACCACAGATTGTAATAGCATGGTCATTTGAGTCACGCATAACCTCGAACTCGATTTCCTTGTAACCCTTAACCGACTTCTCTATTAATACCTGATGAACTGGTGACAACTTAAATGCGTTAACACCGATTTCCATTAATTCTTCATCATTATAAGCAAAACCACCGCCAGTACCACCAAGTGTGAAGGCTGGACGTAATACAACTGGATAACCGATGCGATTTGCAGCTGCCTTTGCTTCCTCTAATGAGTATGTGATTTCAGAAGGAATAACTGGCTCGCCGATAGACTCACATAATTCCTTGAACATTTCTCTATCTTCTGCACGTTCAATTGAAGCACTAGAAGTTCCTAAAAGTTCAACGCGACACTCCTTAAGAATGCCCTTCTTCTCTAACTGCATAGCAAGATTCAAGCCTGTCTGTCCACCGATACCTGGGATGATAGCATCTGGACGCTCGTGACGGATAATCTTTGCCACATACTCCAATGTCAATGGCTCCATATATACCTTATCAGCAATGATTGTATCAGTCATGATAGTCGCAGGGTTTGAGTTACAAAGAACAACCTCGTAACCTTCTTCCTTCAATGCGAGACATGCCTGTGTACCAGCATAATCGAACTCAGCAGCCTGTCCAATAACGATAGGACCAGAACCGATGATCAAAATCTTCTTAATGTCTTCTCTCTTACTCATTGTTTTTCCTCCTAATTTCTTTTTTATACCAACTAGCAATAGGGGCAAGCCCTATATCGTAAAAAAACCGGCTCGATGAAATGCTTTTACATTTCATTGAAACCGGAAATTTATACATAATACAATAAATCAAAATGTAATTTCTTAAAAATGGAAATAGAAATAGAAGGGTTAAAATCATTAACAAATACATTAAGTTTTGCTTTAATATTTGCTAACATATTGCCTCTCCTTTCTGCAAAAATTACATTCAAGTTATGTTATCGCAAACCACCCTTATTGTCAACAGATTTTTAATAAAATTCAGAAATAAATTTACCCCACAACTATCTCTGCAAATTGCCCATTCACAACCTTACAGAAATCCTCTGGCTTTAACTTTATCTGCGAGCCAATTCTACCACCACTTATTACCATAAGAGGTAATTCCTTCGCCTTCATAGATATAGTTGTCTTGTACTGCTTCTTCATGCCGATTGCGGTACAACCACCTCTTATATATCCTGTTACATTATTGATATCTTTAACCTGTATCATCGCTAATGATTTCTGTCCTACAGATTTAGCTGCTGCCTTTAAATCAAGTTCATCATCTATACCGATGACAAATACAAAATATTCTTTAGATGGAGATACTGTAACCAATGTCTTATATACAATAGCATGGTCAAGACCTAATAAATCGGCTGTCTGCGCTCCATCAACAAACTCATCACATTCATATGTATAATGTTCAAATTCTATTTTATTCTTCTCTAGAATTCTCATTGCATTTGTTTTAATTTCTTTTCCTTTAGCCATTTTCCACTTATCTCCTATTTAATATTCATATATTTCCACATGCACGTTATGGTTTAATGGATTTCTTTTATTGTAATCGAATACTACAAAGACTTTAGCACTTTCTATGCTTTCATCCACTTTATCGTCATCTTCTAATATATTAATTTCAGAAAATGTATCTACTTCACACAATATATAATCCACAGCTTTCCTCTCCATCACTTCAATATGACAGCTCTTGTCTATATTATTATCCTTTGCAAAAGCTTTTATATCTTCCTTATATATAGAAGCGTCTATAGCAAATGATGGTCTTGTCTTTATATTCTCTCTCACATATATATCATAAGTTAAGAGAGACTTAACCACGTCTATATCTAGTTTTTTCTCCTTACAAATACCTTTAACTAAACCGCTTGCAAAATCTAATAAAATATTATACCTATCTATTCTTGAATGCTTTTTGCCACCATCCGATTTCTCACTATAAAACTCTCCCAACGCTTTATAAAAATCATAAGGTGTCTCAAAAAATCCTATAAGATAATTAATACTATTTACAAACTGACCTGTACCATAATATATTTCCACTACCTCTTCTGTCTTTTTAAGACTTAACACATCATCAAAGGATAGCCAGTTAGTATAAAGTACTTCGTAAGGTGGGAAGCTCTTGCAAACTATTCCATACCTTTCAGCATCATCATACATAGTCGAGCCGTATAAAAGCTTTAAGAAGCCCAACTGCAATTCATCTGGATTCATATTGTAGACATCATTAAAGGAATTTCTAAAGCTTTCTATATCTTCATAAGGAAGGCCTGCTATCAAGTCTAAATGTAGATGAATATTTTTAGGTGCTCTCAGTCTTCTTACAACATCTCTTAACTTATCTATATCCATCTTTCTTCTTATAGCTTTTATAGAATCCTCATTTGTGGTCTGAACACCTATTTCAAGCTGCACAGCCCCAGGACGCATACTATTCAAAATCTCAATCTGCTTATCTGTAATTAAATCAGCTGATATTTCAAAATGAAAATTCGTATACCCATTGTCGTTGTCCTTTATAAACTGCCATATATTTTCGCAGCGTTCCTTCTGGCAATTGAATGTCCTGTCGATAAATTTTACCTGAGCAACTTTATTCTCTAAGAAAAATAAAAGCTCCTTCTTAACTAATTCCAAATCTCTATATCTTAATTTCTTATCTATCGATGATAAGCAGTAGCTACAAGAAAATGGACAACCTCTACTACTTTCGTAATAAATAATTCTATTTTCAAACTCTTTGAGATTGCTATACGGAAATGGTATAGCAGACATATCAAGTGGTTCTCTAAGTGTCGGTTTGCGATTAGCCCTTGTACATAATCCTGCTATATTGTCATAGCTACTACAATCAATCTCGTTCTCTTTATAAACCTTATCAATTAATTCTACATTTTCCTGACTATTACAAGAAAACTTCATGGCAACCTCTAAGAAGGTTTCCTCGCCTTCTCCAACCATCACGCCTAATACATT
The DNA here is from genome assembly GCA_045125245.1 of Lachnospiraceae bacterium. Classification (GTDB taxonomy): domain Bacteria; phylum Bacillota; class Clostridia; order Lachnospirales; family Lachnospiraceae; genus SVEL01. The sequence continues at coordinate 19,638 of JBGVNF010000133.1, read as the reverse complement.
AGAATATTTGTCCAAATAATAATCTGTATTATATGAAACCTCTGGACCACCTAAGAAAATAGCGCATGTAGGCAGAAGCTTACCCAATTCCACAATAAGCTTTTCCACATATTCCCTATTCCAGATATAGCAAGAAAAGCCAATTAGAGCTGGCTTTCTTATATAAATATCATCTAATATCTCTTCTATCTGATTGTTAATCGTATACTCCCTAACCTCTGCACTATATCCATTTTGCTCTAAGCTTACACGGATACTATGAACAGCTAGATTGGAATGTATATACTTAGCATTAATTGCTACAAGTAAAATTTTCTTATCCATTTACTTATACTCCATATTTATACGAAGGTTATTATTCTCATAAGCTACTGTGGCAAGGCTTCCTGTCACAAGTGGCATCATAGGTGGCAAATGTCCTATATCTGCATCCATTATAATTGCCACATTATATTTTTCGATAACACCTAAGACAGCGCTATATTGGTCAAGTCCCATAAATTCTTCACCATATCTAAGTGGTCTACCTATTATAAAGCCTTTTGTATACTTAAACCAGCCTGCTCTATCAAGCTTCCACATAACTCTACGCATATCCATAACACTTAAATCACAGGATTCTATAAACCAGATAACACCTTCTTCTTTATATTTTTCATTAAACTCGGCTACCTTGTCGTACTTAGTTCCTGCAAGATTAGAAAGGCAATCCAAGCAACCACCAAGAAGTCTTCCTTGTATATTTACATCACCTTCTGGGAATACCCTCATCACATTAGCTTCTGTTACATTGTATGGAACGAGTGGATTTGTCTCATCCTTAATAGATTCTCTCTCCCACTTATCATAGCTAGAAACCACGGTAGTAGCCCCTGTCAAAACATCCAATGCATCCTTTATGGCACTATGCCAAGGCTCCATACCAAAGGTAGCTGCACAAGGACCATATATAGCTGCCACATCACAAAGAGTCGCAAGTAAAAATGTAAGATTCGTATTGTCAGAATATCCCATAAACCACTTAGGGTCGGCTTCTTTTATTTTGTCAAAATCAATGCAATCGATGGTTTCACACATAAGCTCTCCACCACCACAGGATATAAGACTATCGTTATCCTTAGATAAATAATAATCCATAAATTCCATGCCACAATCTGCTGGATTTGTACTTATACCTATACCATCACATTTATATGCATTTGGACCAATACTGGTTTTATATCCTAAATCCTCAAACTTCTTTAAGGCACTGGCAAATGCTGTCTTATAAGGCTCGATGGCGCAACCAAAGGAAGGCGACACAAAGCCTATAGTTCCATTTTTATCTAAAAATTTTGGATATCTCATGTTAATTCTCCTATTACACTCTATACTTTACTTTGAATCCGCAACTTACTCCCACAAGTCTCCCCACACCTTGTCAGCTACACCTTCAAGATATTCTTTAGAAAATACATCATCCTGCTTTATAACCTCGCTTGTCAATGACAATTCCTGAGTGTACTCTGAAAGTCTTGTTGTGTATACTCCATTAGTTTTCTTCTCTACATGTGTAACAGTAGCTATCACACCATAGTCTGCAATCATAGGATTACCACCTTCATCAAGACTTATAGTCACCTTCGCCATACCGCCAAGGAAGCGATTAGCTACTCCGTCTCTACTCTCCCCTGACCAATTTACAAAATTACCTAATGAATAATACACAAGCATCTTATGACCTGTGGTTACATCATACATCATTTCAACAGGCTCTATAACGTGGGGATGAGTACCTATAACTAAGTCTACACCGTTATCAAAGAATATCTTCGCCCAGCGCTCCTGCTCCTTAGTCTGCTTAAGCACATATTCCGTTCCCCAATGCGGACACACAATAGTAAAGTCTGCTAACTCTTCAGCCTTCTTTATATCAGCCACAACCTTTTCTTCATCAAGTAAATTTACTGCAAATGGCATATCTGAAGGAAGCTTAATTCCATTTGTACCATAAGTGTAATTAAGGATAGCTACCTTTATTCCTTCCTGCTCGTAAATATATATTTCATCTCTTTCTTCCTGTGTTTCATTCATACCAAGAACTGCAATGTGTGGATAGCTAGTCTTCCAAAAATTAATACAGCTTAAAAGACCTCTTTTTTGCTTATCCATAGTATGATTAGTTGCGTGACATACCACATCAAATCCAGCATCTACCAAGGCATCACCAAGAGTAAATGGAGCATTAAAGCAAGGATAACCTGTAATACCCAATTCCTCGCCACCTATAAGAACCTCTTGATTAACAATAGCTAAATCTGCTGTCTGAATTTCATCCTTCATAGGCGCAAATAAAGCCTCATATCTATAAGAGCCATCCTCCTGCTTCGCACATTCCTCTAATCTGTCATGAAGAAGTACATCGCCTACCATGATAAGCTCAATCTCAGGCTGACTGAAGGTTTTCTCTTCTGTAGGCTGTTCTTTTGTTTCCTCCGTAGTGCTTGACTGCCCTATGGAATCCTGCTTATCTGAAGCATTATGTTCAGTATCTGCATTTTCTCCAAAACCCTCACTGGAGTTTTCACTCTGTATCATCTCTCCAGATACTTCCTGCTCACCGGTGATTGTCTCACCATTTTTTGTATCTTTCGCCCCACTACAAGCAACAAGAAATGCCGCCAATAACACTGACACCACATAATAACTAATATTCTTTCTCTTCACCGTAACACCTCTCCTTAAACAATTCATCTACAGTTTCCTTATATGTACTAAGTTTCTCAGCTTTTCTAATCTTCTTAGCCATTTTCTCTATGGCATCCATATCCTTGTATAAATCCATCATATAACACCATATTTCCTTCATCTTAAAAAGAACTGGCTTCTCCCCAGACATAATCTCTTCATAGCCTAAGAGCAATTCGTCATGAAACCGCTTTACCAAATCCACATCCATATGCTCACCGCATATTTCATTTGCAAGCATAGGATTCTTAAGAAAGCCTCGTCCTATCATAATGGCAGTCATATTAGGATATTTTTCTGATATCATATTAAATCCACTTACATCAACTACATCCCCATTATAGCAGATTGGATTCTTACTTTCATTATAAGCTAACTCAAACATCTCCATATTAGGAGTATTCTTATAAAAGTCAGTTCTAATACGCGGATGAATAATAAGCTCCTTTATAGGAAATCTATTAAAAATCTCCAGAAGTTCTGGAAATTCATCCGGATCATCCTTGCCAATTCTAGTCTTAACCGAAACTTCCATATCAGTCTTTTCATATATTTTATCAAGCATTCTCAAAAGCTTATCTGTATCTGCAAGAAGCCCCGAACCCTTACCCTTAGCAACCACAGTTCCCGAAGGACAACCAAGATTTAAATTAATCTCACTGTAACCCAAATCTTTAATATATGTAGACGCCAATAAAAAATCATCTGGATTATTAGCCAAAATCTGAGGAATAAGCTTTAAGCCCTTGTTATTCTCTGGATGAATATCTCTTAATTCCTTAGGGGTTAAAGGTTGATTAACACCAGGGGAAATAAAAGGTGAAAAATACTTATCTATATTTTGTTTAAATATTTTATGAAATGCATTTCTATATACATATCCAGTTATCCCCTCTAAGGGTGCATAATAAAGGTTCATGTGAAATAAGTCTCCTATTTGTAACACTATCGTTTGTAGATTTTACTATTATATCATCTTTTGGGGAAAATGCAAAATAGAGAAGGTGAAACCTTCTCTATTGGTACCTATGATATAAAATAATATACTCTACAACTCTCCTGCCTGCTCTAAACACTTGTCTATAAGAGTTTTTGATAAATATATTCCGCTTCTTGCTAACCCATCTATCAATGGTCTTATTTCTGAAATATATCCTTCTTGTTTAGCCTTAATCAAAACACCTAACGTCCCTGTTAATGTTAATTCTAAATACTTAGCATATTTTCTTGCATTATTATCATCAATAATAACTAAATCAGCATTCTTTTCCTTTGCAAGTATCATTACTTCAACTTCACCCTCGTGAAGCTGCGACTTAAACATTAACTTTGCCATTTCGTTTTCTATATTTTCAACCTTAATCCAATCTCGTGCCTCTTCCACCATTTTTTTGCTAATTGAATCAGACTTTGCTGATATTTCTTTATATACTGCTCTCGGTATGGTTATCTCGCCATACATCATTTTCAGCACTTCAAGTTTATCAACATTACTTAATGCAATCAAAGGTGTAGAATTAACAATAACCTTACGCATTAACTATATCCTCCAAAAATTCTTCCTCTGATTCAAAATTGAATATTGATATCTTATTCATACTTAAATAATATATAAAATCTTCCTTTGTCATTCCTGCTATCTGTGCGCCCTGTCCTAAGGATACTTCACCCTTTGAATACAAATCAACAGCACACATTTGCTTTGCATAATTAGCTATATCGTCCTTATTCTTATGTAAACTAAGCAGTATTTCTTCTGGAAAATCAAATGATATTACGCACATAATAATACCTCCAAATCTTTTTATTTCATTATTTTTATACAAATATACAGTTCCTATATTTTTCAACTATATGAATAAACTTTACGAAATATAATTATTTACTATCTTTATACATTAATATTATACCAACTTCGAGCCGTTTACAAGCATAAACTTATTTATTGCAAACAATAAAAAAAATTTCTTATACTTTCAAATTTTTACAAATCCAAGTAGGATATACAAAAAACAAAGGAGATTTACTATGAACAACTTACAAACACATATCAATAATTATATTAATTATTGCGCTTATCAAAAACGATTGGATAAAAAAACATTAAAATCATACAGAATTGACTTGCGGCAATTTTATGAGTGTTCCCCCTCAATCCAACTTACAGACTTTACACATGAAATATTAGAAGAATATATTCGCAAACTTCATCAACAATATAAACCCAAAACAGTAAAAAGAAAAATAGCTTCATTAAAAGCATTCTTCCGCTATCTTGAATATAAAGAAATACTTGACAAAAATCCCTTCACTAAGATACAAGTGCGCTTTAGAGAACCTACAAAACTACCCAAAACAATTCCTCTAAATATAGTCGAATTATTTTTATCAACCATTTACAAACAACGTACAAATGCTAAAACAAATTATCAAAAAATAAATGCACTAAGAGATGCAGCAATAATAGAATTACTATTCGCTACAGGGATACGAATATCCGAACTTTGTTTCTTACGAACGATTGATGTAAATCTATATGATGGTTCTATATTAATATACGGAAAAGGTCACAAAGAAAGAGTAATTCAATTAGGAAATATTTCTGTAATTCATCTATTGCAAGAATACAAAAATAGTTTTCACAATAATTCAAAAGACTATTATTACTTTTTTGTAAATCAAAATGGGAGTGTCATATCGGATCAGTCTGTTAGAAGGATGATTAATAAATATACATCTCTTGCCGCTATAGAATTACATATTACTCCGCATATGTTTCGTCACACCTTTGCAACCAGCTTACTTGAAGCTGACGTAGATATTAGATATATCCAAGAAATGCTGGGGCACAGTTCTATTCACATTACAGAAATATATACGCATGTTTCTACTTCGAAACAACGTGATATTCTTATTGCTAAACATCCTCGGAATAATTTTAACATTTAATAATTTTGTAAAAGAACTGTTACAAATTAAATTTATGATAGATAATTTTTAGTTATCAGTCAGATTTTATGCTTGGAGGGATAATATTGAAGTTAGAATATAGAGCAATACGAGCTGATAAAAGAAGCCCTAAAGGAGATGTTACAAAAGCCTTAGATATATATATAAAAAACGTGGATGAAGGTTCCTTAACTAATACAAATCAAATTTCAGATTATATATATAACCCTCAGAATCATAAGAATGAATCTCGAAAAATGTTCTTTTATATTTTGTATAATATAAATGGAGACGTAGAAGGCTTTGCAGAATTTGCATATTTACCGCAGAATAGTGTATTGGTCATTGATTATATTAGTACTATTAATAGGAGTAATGTGCAATTTTATTGTTTTTACCATATGGCAAAACAAGAAATTGAAGAAACGCTAAAAAAAAGTGGACAATATGTTAAATACTATGTTACAGAGTTGTCATTAAATCAAGTTGATGGGAAATTGATCGATTATGATAGTAATTTTTTTCGCCATATGCTAAGCAATGAAAACTATATAAAATTGCCTTTCCCTTATTATCAGCCACCATTGGCTGATAATATAGAAGATGTGCAAGAGTTTTCTTTGGCAATTTCTTTGAATTCTAATAATTCAGCAGATACTATATATTTTAAGAAGGATAAATATTTACAAATTTTAAAGGAGTTGTACTATTCGCATTATTTAGATTGGTTTCAAAACTATTGTAATCGTGAAGAATATAGTGCTGTATTAGATAAAATATATTCAAAAATTTCAAATGAAATATCTGGAGATGGAAAAGGAAGTGAACTTGCTTTAGTTCAGTGTAAATTGTACGAAGAAGGTCAATGTCCTAAAATATCCGTTGACAACATTACTTTGCCCCGTCTAAAGAAAAAAAGACGCAGAAAAATAGTAACATCCTCTGTATGGATACTTTTTAGTTCATTAACCTTTATTGCTTGTATTATTCCGTGTTTATCAGAATATACAGCAATAGCTTGTTCATTTTTAACAATAATAGCTGGTATAATTTCAATTATAACTGCAAAGAAAGATTTATTTCCTTCCTAAAAGTATTGTATTATGAGCAAAAGGATAGGATATGAATTTACATAATGAATCGTATTTTGAAAATGGTGCGGCCTTTTCTTCTGTAACTCCAATTCTATATAAAAATGAGGAAAGCACATGCAATCGTTTGATAATTTGAAGGTTTATATTATATTGTTTAAGAAGCTGATATATATGTCTTTCACTATACATCCAAAGTAAATGTTTTTGATTATTATAATTATATTCCTTTTGAAAAATGTATTTATTATGTTGTGATGTCCAAAGAAATTCTGCACTGTTAGAACGTTCAAATTCTAATATTAAGAAACCGTTTGGTTTAAGCACTCTAGAGAATTCTGCAATGGTTCTTTGGACATCAGCATAATTAATTACACTTCCAACACATATAATCCCATCTATTGATTGATCTGGTAGTTAAATCTTTTCTACAGATCCTACAAGATAGTTATCAAATTTAGAAATATATTTTTCAACAATATCTAAATGTATTACTTTAGCAGTCGTTTTATACTCTGTACCACCAGATCCTGCATTAAGAAGAACCATCTCAGAGTTCGTATATTTTTGTAACCATAGTTCAACTATAGACACGATTGCTTTGTATGTATGAGCATGCCAAATATCTTTATCTGGCCAAGGCGTTGAATTTGAATAATTTATATATGTAATTTCTGACATATCATCTTGTTTTTTCATTGCGTTTATACCTCTAATGACTTTCTGTAACTGACAGATAACTAAAAATTATCTATCATTTATTAATTTTACCGTATTTATGCAAATAATCATAGTAAGTATATATATTTCTATTAAAAAATCCACTTTTTATATTAACATTTATATATATTATACTAATTAGAATCAATATGGCATTTAATATCACTTTAATTAAAGATACTGCATTTCAATGCCGTTAATTAATTCACTTACTCATTCTTATATTCCTTTAACGGTATTTTTGCTTCATCTAATTTTCCTTTACTAATAAATATCATTTTTATATATGATCTTTCATCTTTCATATAATACACTACCATATTAGATAACATTGTTTCCTTACATCAAATGCTTTCTGCATTACATAAGTATTGTTTCATAATACTTTCTGGCAACTGAAGCAAATAAGATTGATTCCCAGTAACCAGCCTCCAAGAAAGATCCTGGATACCACAATACAAACTATAATCATTCGAAAATTTAATAGGTTTTGTAATTTCTTGATACAAAAATACTATTCGCGCTAAATTAGCAAGCGCCACTGCCATTCTTTGTCCAATGTCATCCACCAAATCAAATATCTTTCCAATTACTGTTTCATTCTCATTTCGATTTTCATCACAAAATCGTTCTACAAAGTCTCTATATTGCTTCCAAAATGGCATTTTATCAATGCTCTTGTTTGATTAAGCAATGCATTTTGTCCTGTGTGGCGTTTTCTCGAATTAAATAGAGTTAATTTCACCTATGCAAGCACGATAAAACCTTATCTCAAACCTTTCTATCCGTTGAATTGTATCAATCTCGTTGTAGTGTTGTTCTTATATGAACATCCCCATAATTATACTTCATAAATAAGGTAAACTATTTCTTATTTGAAATTTTAATTGATAAACAAATACCGAATAAACCTTCATTGTCCCCCTTTTCTTGTAACTCAAATTTAGTTGTACTTTTTTTGAATTGCTGTACCAAGAAGGTATGATGATGAGTAATACCTCAAATAATGATATAAATAAGGCTTACTTACAGATTATTAAGCAACAATATTTACCTCTAATTTTTTTACTATGTACCTTGCATTTTATCAAGTAGCTATAAGCACTTTACAGCTACTTGATATATGCTAATACTTAATTTACCCAATTGCATTTTCTATGCTATCTTTTCTACAAGCAACAACAGGTATATTATGTTCTGTCCAAAAAGAAGCAACACTATCTGTAGTTCCAGTATCAACTGCAATTATTTTCTTCCCCTACTAATTGCATAATTAATCTCTTTACGCCCCATACTACCGACTGTAACCGCTGCTGGACGTGCAAGTGCTAGTATTACACTTGCACTATCAATTTTACCCTTTATTGCCTCAGTCACTTCTTTTTTAGTTCCAACTAGTGGATTCGAACTTTCGACCGAGCGTTCTGATACATCATATTTGGACCTATCCAATACCCCACTAATTCTTTCATAATCTTCTTTGTAATCCCATCGATGACCGATAAATACATTCTTTTTTGCCATATTACTACCTCCACTTAATTGCGTATGTGTTGACTGATTTCCTTTGCTGCGAACAGTTTCTACAGCAGCTTCAAGAAATTCATGATTAGGTAAATTTTTTATTCTATTTTGAATATTCTTCGCTCCTAAAGTTACTGCCTTATTTGAATCAATATCTAATATTTTTCGAATAACAACCTCCGCATATTTTCTAACAAAAGATATTCTTCCACTAACGGAAGTATCTTTATAAAATGTATCTCCGATTAAATCCGTAACTAAACTTTGATATACGTTATTATTAAAATTGCTCATTAGCTTATCCTCCTTATCACAAATTTACTTTTGTAAAAATGTTTTCTTGGCCAAAATGTATAATTCCCCTTCTACAAACTGCAGAATTCCACCAGAATACAACTTGATAAATTTATTAGTATTTCGCATACCGAAACCCAACTCATCCACAAGAATATTTTCTCTAAATGCCTTTGAAGTTGCATGATTCTTAGGAAATGGCTCGAATGTATTCAAATTTACGCACTAACTTGTGTATCATTTTTGGCTAATGATTCATACTCATAATTTGTTAGTTCAGATTTCAAAAAATCATCATTCATTAATTTTATAAAAGCATCTTTAGATTTCTTTGTATCTAAAACAAACTTTTCTCCATTCGACTTTATTGGGTTCTTCTGAAAATAACTGTGTTTTTTTGTAAATTCAACAATAGTTTTATTTGGAACTATTCCCAGCACTTTTGAATCTTTATATACTCTTGTCAACTTTCTTGCAAAAGTAACATTATCTAATTCATCTTCTAATACTTCCACATTCTCTAAGATGTCCACCAAGGATATTTTTTCTATACTCTTCCTTGCTTCATTAACAATTAATGTATGAAACGAACATATCTTTTCCATTTTGTCTATATCCGAAACATAGATAATATTATCTAAAAGACAAAACTGAAAATTAAAATCCACTCTTAGAATATCTGACTCCACCTTTTTTAATCTATTTTGATGTGGTATAGGTGTAAGCATATATTTGTCCCTTTTCAAAAGCGAAATAGGATACTGTTGTTTATATAAAATAATTCTTTGCTCAACATTTCCTACAACTGCAATTAGTGCCACTATTTCATCTAATGAATCTTCCGTAAAACTGAATACGTCCAATTCGTTACTATCTAAAAAAATCTTTTTCATCATCTCCATTTCTTCTGGCAATTCATCCAAATCATAATAGTATAGTGCATTTTTTCTTTCATCAGCAGACGAAAGCTTTAACACTTCATCTGAATCGTTATAAGTATTAAAGATATTGCCAACTACCGTAGCAAATCCATTTAACATTTCTTCAGTAGTTGTATCACTTCTATCCAATTCATCCGCTATGTTAACAGACTTTACAATTCTCGATTCACTCTTTTTTAATACAAAATAAACTTCAATGCCATTTTGCTGTTGTAGAATTTGTTCTACTTTTCCTTTTACTTCTGCTATGTACATTATTTCATCCTCCTCACAAAATAAACATTATCACTCAAGCTCATATATTTTATAATATCATTTGCGTTCAGTTTTCCCTTAACAATCACTATCCCACTTTTAAACGCTCCATCATTTTTGCACTTTACAGAATATACATTGAATCCCATTAACACTAGAGATGGATTAGTATAATACAGGTTTGTTTTAACAAATATGCAACCAATGATAACTATTACAGCAAATAGTACAATTATTTCTCTATCCGTTTCCATAGGAAAGCACACTAACGGTATCACATATGTTGCTAAAAACGATAAATTCTCATAGTTGACGCTCTCGCACTTTTCAATCTCAACTGGAAGTCTTTTTGCATTTTTCAGATAATCCTTAAAATATGCATACCCCATTAATCCTATAAGAATAATGCATATGCAAACTAACGAAAAGACATTTGTACAAATGAATTCTTTCAACATATTCCATTCAATTTTTCTGCTAACCATCGATACATCTATCTTCAACACAATTAACATAAACATAAGTATCCACAATGATATACAATATAGACTTAACTTTAGTAAAATTATTCTATTATCTTTATCTTCTGTCCCCATACTGAGTTCTTTCACCTTACCTTTTATCTCTATCTCTCAGCGATAAAAAATGTACCTCAAAACTAGTCTCTTCTTTTGCTGATGTTAAATTCACATTGCTACTTACCTATTTTAAAATGCAGACTTAATAACCATTATTTAATACCCAATAATATTCTCCGCCATCACCTTCATCTAGCTCATATATCCATATCTTAATATCTCTAAAATCAGGACTAATAGAAATAGAATATGCATATCGTTCGCCTTCTACAGCCTCACGATCATTTAGATTCACTCCTTCACATGTCAGATGGCACTCTTTCTTATCTTTTTCAAAATAATATGATTTAAAATTACCACCTAATTCAAAGTCCTCTACTATAACCTGTCCATCATATTCATGAGTTTTAATATTGCCTGTTCCATTAAATATGACCTTTATTTCTCTTATAGGTTTCACCTTTCCATTTTTCTTATCCGAAGGGTCTTTATCATATAAATAAAACTGTCTATCTACATTAAATATAACCTCATTTTCTTTCATCACTATATCTGTTACTGATTTTTTTCTAACTAAAAAAAATACAACCAAACCTATCGCTATCAAAGCGATAACACTTATAATTGCTATAACAATTTTTTTCTTTCCCTTCATGTATGTCTTCTCCCTTCTTTTTTATATTATTCTTCCATCACTTATCTCTATAATTCTACCGCATTTTTTTGCTATTTCCATATCATGAGTTATGATAATAACTGTCGTTCCCTGCTCATTTAATTTTTCAAATATACTCATTATTTCGGCAGACATCTTTACATCCAACGCACCCGTAGGTTCATCAGCCAATAAAATTTTAGGATTATTTATCATAGCTCTAGCAATGGCAACACGCTGTTTCTGCCCTCCTGATAACTTATTAACCTTTTTGTCGACAAACTCATACATCTCCATCTGCTTTAACACATCTATTGCCTTAGCCATCTTTTCCTTTTTCCCTTTTATACCTTTTGAAAAATATAAAGGAAGCATAACATTTTCTATAACCGAATAGCTCTCTACTAATGCAAAATCCTGTAACACTATGCCTATCTTAGAATTTCTAATTTGCGCTCTTTTCTTCTCGTTTAAAGAAGAAACATCCTCACCATTCAAATAATACTTTCCAGACTCGAACTCATCAATACAACCTAATATATGCATAAGCGTAGACTTTCCCGCTCCAGACTTCCCTATAATAGCCACCATCTCTCCATCATTAATTGTAAGTGAAACATCATTCAATGCTTGGAATGCATTAGATTTCCCATAATTGTATGTCTTCTGAATATTCTTTATCTCTATCATAAATTCTATCCCTATACCTAATCCATATTTTTTGTTATCTGTATTGGCGGATTATCCTTTAACACTCTCTTCGCTGTCATAGTCGACCAAAGAATAATCACTGTACATATTGCAAACATAAATCCATACTGCAGTATGTCAAGATTGCAATTTATCTCACCAACTAATTTCAATTTATTTTGCAAAGTCAATATGCTTATAGCAAACACCGTAGCTATAACTGAGTTCAATGTCATCTCTACTGCAGTCATACGCTGGGCTATTGTATAATGCATACCACACATATACATAATTCCATAAAATCTACTACTAATTATCGTCTTAATAGTCACTATGCCCGTTACACACACAATAAACAGCACCATAACAATAATTGTTAACGGAATATATTTATAAAGCTCACTTTTATGTAATACATTGCTTCTATATACTATATCTTTTGCATCAGGATAAACCATCTCTGATGTAATTGGTCGTATATTTTTCTCATACTCTGATATAGCTTCTGCCAACGCAATCCTCTCATCCTCGCTCATATTATCACTAGGATTAATTATAATATTTTCATATATAGACGTCTTATTTATCCTATCTATCTCTTTTATCTTACACAACTCTTGTTCAGGTATAATCATTTTTACCTTCCCCGTCTGTTCGTAACTATATAGGTTAAAGAAATCTTTATATACCATATCGCTAAAAACTTCACCTACAGAACTATACAGGCGTTGTCCTTCACCTATAATTCCCGCCACATAAACATCCACGCATATACCGTCATCTTCCCCTTCCAAAGTCAATATTTCATAGCTAAAAACATCCCCCGCCTCAATACCATATGGATTGTGAGAAATATATGCAATTATGATATCCTTATTTTTTTTCGCATCTAATATATTGACCGTCTCATCCATCCTAGGTTCTAATTTCTCCATAACCTGCTGAGGATATACCAATGAACTTATATTTGCATCTTTATTACCTTCTATACCACCTGCAATACTCTGCGAATAAAGCAGCTTATCTTCTTTTCCTAACTTATCTTCAATCATCTGTTTCAAATCATAAAAACTCCAGATAACAAATATACTATCTTTATCTATATACTGCTCTGCTAATCTATATTCCCTTGTATCCTGCTCTATATTAGATATAAATATAGTTGACAAAACCATAATCACTATTATCAAAAGGATGGTACATAGATTAAACCAAAAGTTTCTAATGTATTCACTTAATGCAAATCTAAACATATACTCCAAGCCTCCTTATCTCTTCGCCCGTCTTAACATATCCGTTAATCTACGACTAGTAACTAAATTCAGCATTATATATGTCGCAACAAATATACATATCATATACAGCATTATCATAATAAAATATGATTTAAATCCATACACAGAAACACTACTCGCATACACTTCTACAATCTTTTTTTCTATACCAAATCTATATACAATAAAACCTATAACCACTATAGATGCACTAACCAACATAATCTCCACTTCGTTAATGAGAAGTCGTATTCCCTTTGCCGCTCCTATAATACCGTAAACCGCCATCTGTTTCTTACGTCTACTAATAATATAGCCATATATCAAACACGTATTTAATGCAGATACGATACCAATAGCAACTGAAATAACAATTATACTCTTCATAGAAATAATCTCATCAGCATCCTTTAACTTAAATTCATCGACAATAACTTCATCGCCAAACAGCCCCTCTATAGTGTCCCTAAACATTATGTAATCGGACTGTTTTGGCAACTGTTCAAAAATTAAAGATATTACAAATAATTCTAAATCGTCACTTTCAGCTGTAAATGGTATCTCTAAATAGTTAGCACCAATATTTCTTCTTCCTATAACCTGAAAGCCAGTATCTCCAATATCAACAGTGTAACCTATCATTCCTTCTATATCGCCACTAATGCATACCACATTACTACCATCTCTCAAATCCCTATCAGATATATTTCTTCCTTCATCCACAGGTGCATTTTTATTTGTGGTATCTGCACTTTTATATTCTCCATTGTCATATTCAAAATACATACTCACTCTCATATCATCCAGAAATCCGCCTATAAACACATAATCTAGTCTATCCTGCATACCTTCTAGCATTTCAGGTAAGCTCTCTCGAAGTTGTCCAACTTTACCGACTTCCACAGTAGCCCTAAAGTTATAACTATCTATATCTATTTCCTGCATTTTAGCAGAATAACTGCCAAAGATTCCGTAGGCAAAAAATATACTTATAACAGCGACTAACTGAGACACTATTAACAGGCTATATTCTCTAGAAAATTCCACTATTGAATTTTTAATATTTTTCAATGCTAACTTTATAACCATTTACATTCTCCACTGAAATATATGTTTTACGCTCTATCTATAATACTGTAATGCCTCAATAGTAAATGTATCAACTATCGCGTAAGATGAACTCGTAGTTGATACATATGATACAGCATAATGCTTGTAATCATATATATCAGAGTTCACATTTCTACCTATTTTTGCCACCGTAGTCGAACCATTACTCAAAACACATGAAGTATCTTTTGTTAAATCATACGATTGTGATTCATGATTAAATCTCGCTACAGAACAATTATAAAATCTACTTAATCCTGAAGTATTTGTTACAGTTGTTCTAGAATAAACACCATCACTGGTAGCAGCAAACTGTCCATATGTTCCCAAAAAAGGTTCTGTATAAGTTAATTGACCTCTTACCTTAATATCTATATCCTTTGTCGTAGCCATAGCTGTTGTTGCTACCATCATTGACAAAAGTGCCGCACATACCACCGACTTTAATAAATTTGTTTTTTTCATAATTCTTCTTCCTTTCTAATTATGGGTAGTGTCAAATGACACTCCATTTTTTTATTTATTAATCTTTATTTTTCAAGGGTTTCCACAACTTTTTAAAATAAAAAGTGACTCCCCCTAAACAACCAGTATAATTGAATCTGCGACAAAACAATTATCCGTATAGAAAGGTAGTCACCTATGGACATTATAATGTATTTGATTCAATTAATTCAATACCAATATAAAATAATTGGTCAACTTTTAAACTTTATCTGTAAATACATCCCACTCAAGCAGTGGGCTTTTGATGATTCTCATTCCCCAAAGTATCAAAAATTCAAGATTGATGAACTTCCTCGTATCATTTCATATGAACAAGATTGGAAATGGAACGACCTCATTCCTTACTACAAAAAACGCTATAGCAAAACTATAAAGCCAATGTTTCGTAGAACTGAATGTGATATCCCTGATGATTGCACATGCCCTACCTGCAATGCTCCAAAACCATATCTTTCTTGGAACGATGGTAAAAAGAAACATCAAATACGTTGTAAGGTTTGTCTCAATCTTCATTCTCCTTCAGAAGATAATAGATTTTCCAAATCCAACAAACTTCGTTGCCCTCATTGTTCTCACATACTTGAACCTATAAAAGACAGAAAACATTTCGTCATTCATAAATGCAAGAATAATAACTGCCCTTACTACATACATAACCTTAAAAAGGTTGATAAGAAGGACCTTGCCGAAAACAAACATAAATACAAGCTTCACTACATCTATCGGGAATTCCAGATAGATTTCTTTAAGATGGATTTAAACAGTTTACCTAAAAACGCATCATCGCTTAAATTCAGTAAGTTCGACCAAAACATCTTAGGTTTATGTCTTTCTTACAAGATTAACCTCGGACTGTCACTTCGCAAGACTGCTCAAGCACTTAATGATATACACGGAATAAAAATATCTCATCAACAAGTAGCCAACTACCTTAAAACTGCAGCTGTTTGCATAAAACCCTTTATTGATAACTACAACTATGATATTGGCAATGTCTTTACTGCTGACGAAACTTATATTAAAATCCGTGGCATTAAAGGGTATATCTGGTTCATTATGGACGCTGTCAGTCGCTCCATCATCGGTTACCAACTCTCCGACAATCGTGGTGTCGGTCCCTGCATAATGTCAATGCGTATGGCATTTAAACATCTCAAAGAACTACCTGAAAAGTTTAAGTTTATTGCTGACGGATACAGTGCATATCCTCTTGCAGCCCAACAGTTCTTTATCCAATCCAAAGGTAAAATAAAGTTTGATATCACACAGGTTATTGGACTTACCAACGACGATGAAGTATCCAAAGAATTTCGTCCTTACAAGCAGATGATTGAACGATTAAATCGTACATACAAAGCTTCTTACAGACCAACTAATGAATTCCATAACATCGACGGTGCCAACTATGACCTTGCCCTTTGGGTTGCATACTACAACTTTTTAAGGCCGCACAGGCATAATAAATACAAGGTTCTAAACAATGTAGAAATGTTGAACAATGCCTCTAACATGCCTGGCAAATGGCAACTTCTAATCTATCTAGGCCAACAGACTATCAAACAACTTAGTCAGGCCGAAGGCTCTAACTGTTCTTAGATTCTGAGCCTGAGGTAATATAAACAGCCACCGCTTAAGCGACATGCCCTTGATGGCTCATAAAAGAACTGCTATACTGCTGTGAGCGACGGAAATAACTCTAACTGTTCTTGAGTTCTTCGCTGTCGGTAATCGACCTACAGCAGTTCTTGTTGTGCTGTCAAGGGTGGCGTCCGTAGCCACAATCTAAAATATTTACAGATTTTCAAGGTTCTTATGAGCCTTTTTCTTTTGACTCATTTTTTCATAGGTCACTTGACACTATCACGCGTTACTTTCGCGTTTTCAAATTACTTTTGCATTCTGTTTACAAGTTACTTTTTCTAGCACGCATCCCTCCTTTAATTAATCCATCATAATTCTTAATTAATTCACTGCAGCTTACTTACAATTTCATTATACTTCTGCAATTATATTTTGTCAAACTATATTTTGACGAAATATATTGACACAAAATACATTATATATTATCTTTATCTAAAGTAATATGCGAGGTAAATGTATGGATCCAATAATAACAAATTTAAAACGCGCCTCCATTGAGCTTATTCTGCTATCTATTCTAAAAGAGGAAGATATGTATGGTTATCAGCTTGCTGGAGAAATAAAACGAAGAACCAACGATAAGCTATCTATTCTCGAAGGTTCTATGTATACAATTCTTAACCGTTTGAAAGAGAACGGCGATGTTTCTTTTCGCAGTGAAATAGTCGGAAAGAAAATGACCCGCGTATATTACCATATAACAGATACAGGACTAAAACATTTAGATGAAATGCTTACTACTTTTAATGAATATGTAAAAATTATAGAATCTGTTATTAATAAGGAGTAACTACGATGCAACAAGCTAAACATATATCACGATATATAAAGAATGTAAAAAAAATTTTCCCATGGGGATATCCAAACAAGAGAAAACTTTTAAAGGAATTAAAATACAATTTAAAAACATTCTTCAACGACCACCCAGATGTATCATATGATGATTTATGTATACATTTTGGCACTCCTGATTCTTATATAGATGATAGGATGTCACTTTATTCGCCCGATGAATTACACAAAAGTGTACAGATGAAAAAGAGAAAATATATCATTATTGGATTAATCATTTTAATTATCATTATAGCGTTTATATGTGGTGCAATATATATTCAACGCGATATCGCTGAACATTCTGCTTCCAATATAAGTGACGGTTTTATTGTCGACGACAGTTTTATTATCGAATAAAAAATTATTATACAAACAGAGTAAAATATACAGTTTAAAGGAGAAATAAATATATGAGAAAATTTTTATCAATTTTAGTTTTTACTAGTTTACTTTTTTGTCAAAATACAAATATTGCTTATGCTCAATCTCCCACTATAGTATCATACGATATTGAATACATTAGCGAGGATATCTATATCGAAACATTTATTATAGAATGCGAAAACAACACATCTAAATCAACTACAACAGTAACGAGATCAAAAGTATCAAATATTAAAAACAGTAACGACGAAGTTCTTACGTCTTTTGTATTAACAGGAACTTTTATATATGACCATAGCACTTCAAGATGTACCAATGTATCGTGTACTACTACTATTTACGATGACCAGTGGAAATTCACATCTACTAGTGCTACAAAATCCGGAATTTCAGCAAACGGCTCATACACAGCAAAGCGTTATGTTCTAGGTATTGAAATGGAGTCAGTAAGCCACACTATTACCATTTCATGTGATGCTCACGGAAATGTATACTAATTTTTGTTTTAACATTTACATATAACTCATTATTAATTTAATACAACAGAGGTACCTACTAATGCCAAACAATTACAAAAAAATATCAAAACGATATATTAAAAACGTAAAGCATTCCTTACCACCTGGTTTTCAAAATAAGAAGAATATCTTAAAGGATTTGCGCAATGAATTAAATATATTTTTTAACGAATATCCAGATTCTACATATGAATTTTTATGTAATGAGTTTGGTTCTCCAGAATCATATGTAAATTCAATAATATCTCTTATCCCACCTAATGAGTTGCTTTGTAAATCTCATTTAAAAAAGAGAACTTATATTTTTATCGCTATAATAATTATAGTAATAGTATTTTCAACCGTAGTACTATCTTTATTTTCTATATGGTATTATAATAAAAACAAGACTATTACCTATGAATCTGAAACTATAGTATATGATGATATTTCTACGGATGACTAAATCTACTCCCTATTAAAATGCAACTACAATTAATACATATACAAAAGAGCTGCCATTGCAGCTCTTTTGCCGTTCTATCCCACTATCTTCCCCTTATCCATCTCATATATCTCATCACACAAAATTCTTATATCCTCTTTATTGTGACTGACAAGTAATATAGTCTTTCCCTCTTCCTTAAGTTGTCCTAAAATCTTCCTTATCATTTCCACACAATCATTGTCTAGTCCGTTCATAGGTTCATCCAGTATCAAGGTTTCTGGCTCTTCCATTAATGCCTGTGCGATACCCAATCGTTGTCTCATACCTAAGCTATATTTTCTAACCATTTTATTTCTAGCTTCGTATAAGCCAACCTTTTCAAGAACCTTATCTATCTCTTTCTTACCTATCGTTTTATTAAGAGATGCCAATTCCAAAAGATTCTTTCTACCTGAATAATATGGTATAAATGATGGTGTCTCTATAATGATTCCCGTATCTTTAGGAAAATCTATATCC
>JBGVNF010000132.1:0-1672 GCA_045125245.1 Lachnospiraceae bacterium | reverse complement strand
ACATTTTCACCCTGAGCCATCTGAAGAAGAGTCTTATAGTATCTTCTAATTATCTCCATATATGAAGCTTGCCTTGTAGCTTCATCATCGATAATACAGTTTCCTACCATATTTACGCCCATATCTGTAGGTGACTTATATGGATTTTCATCATATATCTGCTCAAACACAGCATTAAGAACTGGGAATATCTCTATATCTCTATTGTAATTAACCGTTGTCTCTCCATATGCCTCCAAATGGAATGGGTCAATCATATTCATATCATCTAAATCTGCTGTGGCTGCCTCGTAAGCAAGATTTACTGGATGCTTAAGAGGAAGATTCCATATTGGGAATGTCTCAAACTTAGCATATCCAGCTTTTACACCTCTCTTATGCTCGTGGTAAAGCTGAGATAAACATGTAGCCATCTTTCCGCTTCCAGGACCTGGCGCTGTAACTACTACAAGTGGTCTTGTAGTTTCTATATAATCATTCTTTCCGAAGCCTTCATCACTTACAATGTGACCTACATTTGTAGGATAGCCCTCGATAACATAATGCTTGTACACCTTGATATTCTTCTTTTCAAGCTTTTCCTTAAAATCATCTGCAGAAGACTGTCCTGCATACTTTGTAACTACTACGCTTCCCACATAGAGACCACAATTTCTATACTCCTCGATAAGTCTTAATACATCCTTATCGTAAGTAATTCCAAGGTCCTCGCGCTTCTTATTCTTGTCGATGGCATCGGCACCGATAACGATTACAACCTCTGCCTGCTCTGACATCTGAAGAAGCATTCCAAGCTTACTGTCAGGCTTAAATCCTGGCAATACTCTTGATGCATGGAAATCATCAAACAACTTTCCACCAAATTCAAGATAAAGCTTGTCTCCAAATTTATCTATTCTCTTACGTATGTATTCTGATTGCATTTTTAAATATTTGTCATTATCAAAACCAATCTTCATAATCTTCACCAAATAAAGTCTTAAACTTTCCTTTCTGAGTATTACATCAATCTCTGTCTAACTATTTCATACGCAAGTACGCCTGCTGCCACTGAGGCATTGAGAGAATCTATATCTCCCTTCATAGGAATAGATGCGATAAAATCACATTTCTCCTTTACAAGACGACTTACTCCATCTCCTTCATTTCCAATAACAAGGCCTATCGCACCCTTTAAATCAAGGTTGTACATTGTCTCGCCTCCCATATCGGCACATACAAACCATAAGCCTTCCTTTTTAAGTTCTTCAATAGTTGCAGATATATTTGTAACCTTCGCAACTGGTGTATAGTTAAGCGCTCCTGCTGAAGTTCTTGCTACTGTAGCAGTAAGACCTACTGCGTGACGCTTTGGAATAATAACGCCGTGAGCACCTGCAAGATTTGCAGTTCTTATAATAGCACCCAAATTATGTGGGTCCTCGATTCCATCGAGAATAAATATAAAAGGTGGCTCATTCTTTTCTCTAGCCGCATCTAAAATATCACTTACCTCAGCATATGTGTATGCTGCTGCATAAGCCATAACTCCCTGATGCTTTCCAGTCTTTGACATGGCATCAAGTCTTTCCTTAGACACATAATTTATAATTGTGTCACATTTTCTAGCTTCTCTTGTTATGGTATTTACTGGGCCGTCATGGCATCCATCAAGCACAAACAGCTTGTCTAT
>JBGVNF010000131.1:0-62437 GCA_045125245.1 Lachnospiraceae bacterium | reverse complement strand
AAAAATAAGAAATTCAATGAAAATCTTCCGATGATGTCTTTCATCCACACGAACATCACCTAGCTATGATGTATTTTATTGAGAATATCACACAGTAATAAACTTGTATCAAGGGGGCATTTAGCAAATCACGGGTTCATCAAAACAGCGGTGAAAAGTAGATGGATATTCGTAGCAGTATATCATTATATGTAAGCAGAAAATCGTCATGAATATCTAAGAGGTTCTGATAGTGAGAATTATGTATATATGGTTTGGGGCTTGAAGAATTATGACCACCCGTAAGGGTGGTCATAAAATGCTATATTGGGTAAGCACCACTGGACGTGTCTGCTACCTTCATGTCTATTTTGTCGGCTTGCGCCTTTCTGTATTCGAAGTATTCTGTTGCTACCTTAGGGAATAATGCATATGTAAGCACATCTTCATCCTGCTGCTTCCATTGCGCACATTCTTTTTCGTACTTTTCAAGCTGTGGCTCTATTAAATCTGCCGGACGACATATAATAGGCTCTTTGTCATCTATAGCCTTTTTCTGAACTTCTTCGTTGAATGGTTTTACTGTCATACCAAATTCTCCAGATAAAACCTTCTTAGATTCTTTTGTAAGAATCTTATATCTTTCTCCTTGAAGAACATTTAATACTGCCTGTGTTCCCACAATCTGTGAAGAAGGTGTTACAAGAGGTGGTTCACCAAAATCCTTTCGTACTCTTGGGATTTCTTCAAGAACTGCTTCGTACTTATCCTCAGCATGGGCTTCTTTAAGCTGCGATACGAGATTAGATAACATACCGCCTGGAACCTGATAAAGAAGTGTTTTTATATTAACACCTAAAACCTTGGTGTTCATAAGTCCACTCTTTAATGCAGCTTCTCTGTGTGGTCTAAAGTAATCTGCTATCTTTGCAAGCTTTTGCTGGTCAAGTCCTGTATCGTATTCTGTCCCCTTAAAGGTTTCAACCATTACTTCTGTAGCTGGCTGGCTTGTTCCCAATGCAAATGGTGACATCGCTGTGTCGATGATATCCACGCCAGCTTCTACTGCCTTAAGGTAAGTCATAGATGCCACACCTGATGTGTAGTGGGCATGTAACTCAATAGGAAGCTTTGTTTCCTCCTTTAAAGCGCTGACTAATTCGTAAGCAGTATATGGAAGCAACAATCCTGCCATATCCTTTATACATATAGAATCTGCACCCATTTCCTCGATACGTTTCGCCATATCCTTCCAATAATCAAGAGTATATGCATCTCCCAAAGTGTATGATAATGCTATCTGTGCATGTCCCTTTTCTTTCTTAGTTGCACTAACTGCCGTTGATAAGTTTCTTAAATCATTAAAGCAGTCAAAGATACGTATTATATCTATACCATTAGCTATAGATTTCTGTACAAAATACTCTACTACATCATCTGCATAATGATTATATCCTAAAATATTCTGTCCTCTAAAAAGCATTTGAAGCTTTGAATTCTTAAATCCATCTCTTAATTTTCTAAGTCTATCCCAAGGGTCTTCTTTTAAAAATCTAAGACAAGCATCAAAAGTTGCTCCACCCCAGCATTCTACTGCGTGATATCCCACACTATCCATCTGTTCTATAATAGGCAACATCTGCTCAGTTGTCATACGTGTAGCTATAAGTGACTGATGAGCATCTCTAAGAACTGTTTCACATATTTTAACCGGTCTATTTTCAGCCATTTTGTCCCCTTCCTTTCTGTATATTATTTATTATAAAAATATCGCCATAAATGTTCCTGCTGCAACTGCTGTTCCTATAACACCTGCAACATTTGGTCCCATTGCATGCATAAGCAAGAAATTTGTTGAATCTGCTTCTGCGCCAACCTTTTGTGAAACTCTTGCCGCCATAGGCACTGCAGATACACCTGCCGAACCGATAAGAGGATTAATCTTTCCACCAGTAAGCTTGCACATTATTTTACCAAAAATCACACCACCTGCTGTTCCAAAAGCAAAAGCTGTAAGACCTAATAAAACTATTTTGATTGTATCTATATTCAAAAATGCTTCTGCACTAGTTGTTGCTCCAACACTTATTCCAAGCAGAATAACAACTATATACATCAATGCATTGGATGCAGTATCTGTCAACTGCTTCACTACACCTGACTCTCTAAAGAGATTACCTAACATAAGCATACCTACAAGTGGTGCTGTATCTGGTAAAATCAAAACAACCACGATAGTAACTATTATCGGGAATAATATTCTCTCAAGCTTAGATACCGGTCTTAACTGTTCCATCTTTATCTTGCGTTCTTCCTCTGTTGTGAGAAGTTTCATAATAGGTGGCTGTATAATCGGTACAAGTGCCATATATGAATATGCCGCCACAGCTATTGGACCCATCAAATCAGTTTGTCCGAGCTTTCCTGCAAGGAAAATAGACGTAGGCCCATCAGCACCACCTATAATAGAAATCGCCGCCGCTGCTTTGTCTCCAAAGCCTAATAAAATAGCTAAAAAATATGCCGAATAAATTCCAAGCTGTGCTGCTGCACCAAGCAAAAAACTCTTTGGATTAGCTATAAGCGGACCAAAATCTGTCATTGCACCAACACCTAAGAAAATAAGTGATGGTAAAATACTCCATTCATCGAGAAGGAAGAAATAATGCAGTAATCCACCTACTCCATTAGTTGTTTCTTCAGGACTTGCCATAATAGCAGGAAACATATTAACAAGTAACATACCAAAAGAAATAGGAACCAACAATAACGGCTCATATCCTTTCTTTATAGCCAAATATAAAAATACACAGGCTACTGCAATCATTATAAGATTGCCAACGGTAATATTAAAAAAGGCTGATTGCTTAATTAAATTACCAAAGGTCTCGAATATATAGTCCATATTAAACCTCCTTCCTTACTAATTTAAGGAAGCTAACACTGTACCTGCCTCTACTGCTGCACCTTCGTTTACATTGATACTTGCTACTATTCCATCCTGATTTGCAACAATTTCATTCTCCATCTTCATAGCTTCAAGAATCATTAAAATGTCACCGTTCTTAACAGCCGCACCCACACTCACTTTTACACTTATAATTTTTCCTGGCATAGGACTTGTAATAGTCACAGCTCCTGCTGGCGCACTTGCAGCAACAGGCTTAGTCACCTTAGGTGTTGCCACTGGCGTACTTGTCTGCATTACTGGAGCAGTAGCCACATTTCCATTCAATTCTTCTACAGATACATCATATACATTTCCATTTACTGTAATTCTATAATTTTTCATACGATTTTCCTCTTCTTTCTTATATATGCTTCTTTTTTCTATCTGCCTTCTTTATAGAACGAACCACAAAGGAATCACTACTAGCACCTGTACTTGCACATATTGCAGCAGTAATTACTGCGACCAGTTCCATATCATCTATCAACTCTTCATTTCCTTCAATTTGTGCAATAGCATTTTCCAACGCTACTGACACAGAACCTTTATCCTTCTTCGTAAATATTTCCTTAAACTTTGGAATAAATTTAAAAAGATAAATTATAAATGATATAAGCGATAGAACTACAAATACAGAGCATAAGCCTATAATAGAATTAAACAATGCATTTAGCATCTTCTCGCCAAGAGTTTTATTCTCAATGTCAACTAAATCAAAATCAATACTCACCGGTACGATTTCACCAGCAATATTCGACATAGTTGTTAAAATTTCAAGATTAGCCTTTTCATATCTTGCTGTAACCACAATCTTTAAAAGCTGTCCATCTTCTTTAAGTGTTGCATCACTTAGACTTTTAAACCCACCTAAGGTATCGTTATTAATATAACCCAACAACACTTCACTGGCATCCTTTGTCCAGCCTACTGAGTTATTTGCATAATATTCAAGTTCATCCTTATCCATATTCACAAGATTTTTCACCAGTTCCACCACAGATGTTTTCACCATCTTTTCATCATATTTATAATCTGTAGCTGCACTTACATTTACTGTGAATACAAATGAACAAATAAGCAATAACAATATGCTTTTAAATATTTTCTTCATTTTATTCACCACCTTAAATCGTGCCATGCTTCTTAACTGGTCTTTCCTCTCGCTTTGTATAAAGCATCTCCAATGCACCTATTACATATTTTCTGGTATCACATGGTTCTATAATAGTGTCTATGTATCCTCTCTTTGCAGCAGATAAAATACTATTTTGTAGCAAATCATACTCCGAAGCTTTTTCATCAATATAACTATTCTTATCTTCTGCATTTTTTATTTCTTCATCATAAATGATTCTAACCGCATCCTTTGCTGGCATAGTACCTACATTTGCATTTGTCCAAGCAAATACCATATCACAGCCCAATGCCTTGGAATTCATAGTCGTAAAGGCATTGCCATAAGACGAGCCAACTATAACATTAACCTTTGGCACTGTACTATTGGCAAAAGCATATGAAAGCTTAGCTACTGCTCTAGCTATAGTTTTTTCTTCATCTAAGGTTGCTTTATATCCGTTAACATTTGTAAATGTGATAATAGGTATATTAAATGCATTACAGAAATTCACAAAGCTGGCAGCCTTATAGCAACCATCTGTAGTCAGCTTATCTCCCTTTAATTCTTCACATTCACCAGCATCATTATATGACTTAACTCTGTTAGCAACTGCTCCAACTGTCATTCCATTAAGCTTTATAAATGCTGTTACCATATCTAGGGCAAATCCATTTTTTATTTCTAAGACAAAGTTATTGTCAGACACAAGCTGAAGTGCTTTTAGTGTATCTTCAAAACACCCTTCTATACCCTCGCATACTCGATTTAAATCATCCACGCAATCGTCATATACTCCATCCTCCTCATTGTTAGAAGGAAGAATCGATACAAAAGTTCTTAACATTTCTATTGATTCATCTTCATTTCCTACCATATCAGCAAGTCCTGTCACTTCACTGTGATATGTCCAGGTTGTAGTATCTAACTTTTCTGAATAATTACCATCTAACGCATTGGAAGAATTAACAAAAAGCTTACCTTCCTTAGACATAACAGTAAAATCTGCCATTTCAGAAAGAATACCCAATCCGCCTCCACAATTTCCAAACACACCAACTAGCTGTGGTATCACACCAGATGCATTGGCCATAATATTGTATATTTCGCCAAATGCATTCATCGCATCCATAGCTTCCTGAAGGCGCACACCTGCACTATCGATTAATCCAATAACCGGCGCTCCCATCTTCATAGCCATCTCATATAATCTAACTATCTTACCTGCATGCATCTCTCCGATTGCTCCACCTAAAACAGTTGCATCCTGACTATACACGTACACAAGCTTTCCATCTATAACACCGTATCCTGTTATAACGCCATCTCCCGGTGTATCTTTAGTGTTTAGATTAAAATCTGTATTACGGGCATTCACAAGACCTCCGATTTGCACAAAGCTATTATCATCTAATAATGCTTCGATTCTCTTAAGAGCTTTTTTCTCTGCCACATCACTCATCGCATAACCTCCTAATATATTTTTCTTAGTTTGATTCAATAGAAAAACAGCTAACATTTTCACAAAACTAATCTTATCCAATTATAATTGTACTTCTTTCTTGATAAATTTTCAAGTTAATTTTGACATTTCATACCAATGACTAATGCAATATAAATCTACTAAACACGACTCCAAAAGCCCACTGATAATCCTTTTTGTCAATAGTATCACCTGCATATATATCAAATTGTTTCTCTATACCTTCATCAATTTTATAAATCACGCTTCCCACCACCTGCCCCTTCTTTACAGGCGCTTCCAATTCATTCATTACGTTTATGGTTGGACTTATTTGCTCTCCATCTTTGCTTAAGCACTTAACATCCCCCATATCCATATATGTTTTTACATATATATTCTCTTCATTTCCCAATCCATATTTACCAAAATCATAATATTTGGAGGTTATACCACCCTTCACTTTAATCTTTGGCAACTGTATATTTTTATCAAAAAAATCTTTTAACACAAATGTTTCTTTCCCATATTTAATCAATTCCTTTGTATCAGACCATTTATAGTTTTTGTTATTCGGCCATCCGCAACCAAGCAAAGTAATAATGTACACTCTTCCTTCATTCTCATAAGCACATACATAGCAGTACCCAGCATCATTGGTAAAACCTGTCTTACCGCTTATTAATCCCTCCATACTCTTAAGGAGCGTATTCCTATTTATTGCATTTCTTGTAATATTTCCACTAACATACTCTCCATTTTTATTTTGAATAATATTTTTAAAGCTATAATTTGGAGTCCTGGTAATCTCTAAAAATTGACTGTTCGTAATACAATATTTCATGATAACAGCTAAATCCTTTGCAGTGGTACTATGCTTTTTTAATACACCATCCACCTCTTTTTCTCCGTCAAGACCGTTTGGTGTTATAAAATATGTATTCTCGCAACCCAATTCTATAGCTTTTTTATTCATAAGTTCGCAGAACTTATCGACACTTCCTGCCACATGCTCCGCTATTGCAACAGCCGAATCGTTATGAGATTCCAACATAAGTGAATAAAGCAAATCCTTCAATTTATACATTTCACCTTCTTTTATATTAAGCTGTACATCTGGCATAGATGCAGCATATTTACTCACTTTAACTATGCTGTCTAAATCACCATTCTCCAATGCAATAATGCAAGTCATTATCTTCGTTGTACTTGCCATAGCTTTTATCTCATCACCATTTTTTTCAAACAAGACCTTACCTGTACTTCCATCCATAAGAACTGCCGCCTGGGCATATAATTGTTTTCCAAAATCATTTTCTCCATATACTTGAGCGCAGTTTAATAAATAAACCACACATAGACAAATAATCACTAACGCTTTTCTTTTCCTCATACTTCCCCTATAACAAAAAACACATCCTCATATCATACTATGAGAATGTGTTTTTTATTATACATCTAACTTAAGCTGTACTTCCTTTTCAGCTTCGCTCTCAAATTCAGCCACCTTGTCGCTATTAATTTCAGGAAGCTCTTCTATGGATTTTACACCAAATTTTCTCAAGAAATCCTCTGTAGTACCAAAAAGCAATGGTCTACCTGGAGCATCTAATCTTCCTACTTCTGTTACAAGGTTGTATTCAATAAGCTTATTTACAGCGTGGTCACATTTAACGCCTCTTATCTTTTCTATCTCTATACGAGTAATAGGCTGCTTATAAGCAATTATTGAAAGTGTTTCCAATAATACATCTGTAAGCACATGCTTCTTAGGCTGACTTGCAACCTTTATAAGATACTCATACATATCAGTCTTTGTACACATCTGATAAGAATCTTCAAGTGCAATTATATTCACACCTCTATCCTCAGCTGCATATTTATCTATAAGATTTGCAATAAGCTTTTTTGTTGTCTCTACATCATGACCTATAGCATAAGCAATCTTATCGACCTCTACAGCATCTCCCATTGTAAATAAGATAGCCTCCACTATGGCTTCATATTTCTTTATTTCCACTTCGTTCATACCGTCCTTTACAAACAACCTTTCTTTATTCAGCTAAATCTATGAGTATATCATCAAAGATTTCTTCCTGAATAATATTGATAAATCCAATCTTCATAAGCTCAAGTATAGCTAAAAATGTAACTATAACCTGCATCTTTCCAGTCTGCTGCAACAATAAATCCTTAAAGCTAAAATGCTTATGATTTCTTGCATACTCTTTTACATACTCCATTTTTTCTGGAAGATTTACTTCTTCTTTCTCGATTTTTCCAAATTTACTCCTGATAGGGTCAACCTTATCTTCCACTCTCTGCATAACCTGCTTAAATATATCATTAAGCTTACTTAAAGTGACATCCTCTAAGAGTTTATCCAAATCAACTGGAGCTTCATATTGAAGCACTTCCTCTGGCACAGTAGGCTTTTTATACATCGCTCTACCAGCATCCAATTCTCTATCTCTAAGTTCAAGAGACATATACTTGTACATCTTGTACTCAAGAAGCTGTTTTACAAGTTCATCTCTTGGGTCCTCTTCCTCACCATCTTCATTAACCTGCTTTGGCAATAGCATCTTAGATTTAATATCTATAAGAGTTGCTGCCATAACAAGAAATTCACTTACGATATTTAAATCCTGTCTATCCATTGCATTTACATACTCAAGATACTGATCTGTAATCATAGCGATTGGAATATCATATATATTAACTTTATTCTTATCTATCAGATGTAATAAAAGGTCTAATGGTCCTTCAAACACCTGGAGTTTTACTGGAATACCCATGAAATTCTCCTACGTTTTTACTATAATCGCAGTTGCTTTACAACTACGATTTAAATTTCTCAACGACAAGTATTTTACAAAAAAAATCGTATTTTGTAAAGTATCACATTTATCTTGTTATTCATTCTTCAATCTGTTAAACTTATGTTACATATGATATTTGTTACGGAGGACTTATGATATATTTTATAGCAATTGTTATTTTACTTTTATACGTATGTTTCTTTCGTTCAATGTATGAACGAAAGGTAATTGATATAACAAAAATCAATGTTTTGCATAATCTTGCCAGCAATTCCCAGCCAGTACTTCTATTCTTTTCGGATTTACATGGTGTTTCCTTTGGCAAAGATAATGAAAAATTGCTTCGCACTATTGAACAAATCAATCCCGACGCCATAATTATTGGCGGCGATATGATTGTCGATAAATATAAGCATATGAAAATCGATAGTGCTGCACGTGTTAATGCAGAATTTTTGTTAAATAAGTTATGTGAAAAATATACTGTATACTACGGTATGGGCAATCACGAGACAAAATCAAGATTATATGATGATATAAAAATTGAATATAAAAATTATATATATAGTATTGAAAATAAAAATTTGCATATATTAGCAAATAAGCACGAATATGTAACTATAAAGGGAACTCGTTTTTGTATATATGGATTAGAAATTGAACCAGAATATTACTCAAAGAAGAAACTAAAGACAATAGATGTCGATTATGTTAGAGAGAAATTAGGCGAATCACCAGAACACAAGCATTCTATTCCTATAGTTATATCCCATAACCCAGACTCATTCCCAGCATGTGCGAAATGGGGCGCTGAATATGTTTTATCCGGACATAATCATGGTGGTTTTGTGAGATTACCAGTTATCGGCGGTCTTATAGGCTCCAATTTTAGATTATTCCCAAAATATTCAGCTGGCATATATAAGGATAAGGAAAATATTTCCACTATGCTTTTATCACGTGGTTTAGGTGCTCACACTATTAAATTTAGATTATTTAACAAACCTGAGCTAATGGTTATCAAATTCAAACCGAAAGGACAATAATCATGATTTTAAGTAAATATAAAATGTTAATATCCCTATTAGTTTTAGTTTCTCTATGCACTCTTTGTTCATGCTCAAAAGACACTGAAGAAACTACCGCAACTAATCAGGCTTCATCATCTACAATGGCTGATAATACTACTTCTACTGATTCAACTATAGCCTATACCTTTGATGATGGTACCGTTATATCTAAAGAACAGCTATTAGCCCCTGT
Organism: Lachnospiraceae bacterium; assembly: GCA_045125245.1. Taxonomy (GTDB): domain Bacteria; phylum Bacillota; class Clostridia; order Lachnospirales; family Lachnospiraceae; genus SVEL01. The sequence continues at coordinate 52,847 of JBGVNF010000131.1, read as the reverse complement.
AAAACATTATGATGATATATGTTCTACAGGAAATTCAGAATCTTTCAATAATGTTTATCCAGACGAGGTCCTTACATTTTGCATTAAATCTGCAAACAAAGAAACCTCATCTGATTATGCCACTATGCTTTATGAACTATATACACAGATATATGGTGAAAATTTTACTATGAATAATGAATTTCTTCAATGTGAACCACTAACTGATGAGCAATTAATAGATTTCTCTGAGTTTTATAGTGAAAATGTAGGTGTAGATATCATTCCTGAGTATGCTTTTTTAGTTACTTCTAACTTTACTATAACATATAAGGATGAATACAGCCAAGAAACAACCGATAGCGATATAGATTTTTTTATAACCTACTTATATGATGGCAAAATGTATCTTGATTATCTTTATATTGATACACTTGACCTATAAAAGATATTTCATAAATACCTTTTTTAAAGTATTTAAATAGCTTGCTTTTTTAATACTTTCACAGGTTATTATCTCAATATCTCCCATATGTTTATCGCCTATATAATATTCTATCTTACCTACGGTGTCGCCTTTCTTCAATGGCGCCACCATTTTTTTATTAAATACAATGTTCTTTTTAACATTATCAAAATTCTCCTCAGTAGTTGACACATAATTAAAGACTTCCTTTGGCATAACCCTGACCTTCTCACTGATACCACCCTTTACTTTTATATATTTTGTCAAATCACTATTTTCATCCTTATAAAGCTTACATATACTATATCCGTATTTAAGAAGTGTTTCTGCCTCTTTAAATCTAACTTTATAATCTGGAGCCGCCATAACTACTGCTATCAAGTCTATATTATCCTTTTTAGCTGTTGCTGCCACGCAATACTTTGCTTTGCTTGTAGAACCTGTCTTTAATCCATTAGCATATGGATATTGTTTCAATAACTTATTCGTATTGGCTAAGCCAAATTCACTTTCACCTTTATTTGTCACATGTGTGATATTTTCCATCCAAATAGTTGAATAATTATGTATTTCTGGATATTTAGTTATAAGCTCTCTAGCCATAAGAGCCACATCATATGCAGATGTATAATGGTTATCCGAATCACTTAAACCACAACAATCTTCAAAATTAGTATTCAACATCCCAAGCTCTTTAGCTTTTTGATTCATCCTAGCTACAAACTCTTCCTCACTGCCAGATATATGTTCTGCCATCGTTACACAGGCATCATTTCCAGAGGCTACCACTATACATTTAATTAATGTTTCAACACTTTGCTTTTCGCCCTCCTCCAAAAATACCTGAGAACCTCCCATAGATTTTGCATATGCGGATGTGACCACTTCCTCATCCATATTTATATTGCCATTCTCTATTTCATCAAATATAAGAAGAAGGGTCATAATCTTTGTTATACTTGCTGGACTTAACCTTTCATCTTTGATTTTATCATATATAACCGTTCCTGTTGATGCTTCCATAAGCACACAGCTTTTGCAGGACAACTGCATTTCCGTACCATTCACTTCTCTGACTATGGCTTCTTTATCATTTTCTTCTGCATTCGCTTTGGCGCTAAATCCATACATATTTGTAAACATCATAGTAACTACAAGAAGTACACCTATTACATTTTTTCTTATGCCACAAAAAAAGAACCTTATATAATTCATAAAAGCCTCATTCTTATCTTTTATAAATTATATGGTTCTTTTTTCATTTTATGCTTTATTCTACCACTGGTTCGGCAGAAATATCATCTACAGCAAAATATGTGAACGGCTCCGAAGTAGTAAGTATTGTAGAATTACTCTTCTGTGACACTGTTATAACAGACAATGATTCTAACTCACCAGCTTTTACAAGCAAAGTATTTTCATCAACAAAATATGTCTCATACTCACTGCCATTTACAAACACATGACTACACTCTGTAAAGTATTTACCCTCTATGGCATACCACTTCTTTAATTCCTCTGCCAAAATATCTTCTGTTCCATTATTTTCAACATCTTTATCGTTTTCCTGTAAATCAGTTTTTATAGTTAATAATTCTGGCAATGTGGCAGGTCTTACATTATTTACAAGTACATCATAAGTTCCAAGCTTCATGTCAATTTCTACGTGTGGATTAACTCCGTCATATGCATACATATTTCCGTATAAAATGTCATATGTCAATAAATGAAGCTTGCTTAAGTAATCATCCTTGCTCTTATATGCCTGATGATACTTGTTAATTAAACCACCATCAATATTAAGGTACTGCAATACTCTAGAGCTTAACTGATATGTCTCTATATCCTTATCTGGCATATCTAACTCAAAATTGCTCCATACAATATATTCTGTCTCATACAAATTACCATTCTCAAGGTTACTTTCCTTAATGTTAAGACTTGGTAAATGGTCTCCGTACATGACAAGTACTGTTTCCTCGTCAAACTTTTCAAGTTCTTTTATAAGGTCTCCGACAAAAATATCCATCTCGTAAATCATATTCACATAATATTCCCACATATACATTTCTTCTGTGGAATCATAACCGCCTGTAACAGTTATTACTGGATTCTCAAGAACACTTTCCTTTGGATAATCACCGTGTCCCTGAACAGAGATTGTATATACATAATCCTGTTCTTCTGTAGAAGTAAGAACCTTCATAATCTCCTCTGTAAGCACATCATCCTTAACCCAATCTGTAACAGTATATGACTTAGGATTCATATATTCAACTGATGTAAATGAATCATAGCCTAATCTTGTAAATACATTTCTTCTTCCATAGAAAGTAGCTGTATTATTGTGAATTGCATGAGTTGAATATCCATATTCTTTTAATATATAAGCTGCAGACTCACAAGTTTTAGTCTTAAGAATAGTCTTATATGGGAATTCTCCTGGACCAAAATTATCAAGGTTAAGTCCTGTCATTATCTCAAACTCTGTGTTAGCTGTTCCATATCCCACATTGTTTACAGTAAGATATCCTGAAGGATATTTTTCTTTTAACTGATTGAATATCGGTGTAGCATCTGATGATAATTCTAAGTTCTTCATCTTACTCACATCAAAGAATGACTCTAATTGCAAGAAGATAATATTAGGTGTTTTTAACTTATTCTCGTTAACTGTTGACATATTATCTAAATATGACATAACCTCATCTACTGCTTCCTCAGAATACTCAGATGGCTCCTCCACACCCTTGTAAAGCAAACTACATACAAAGCAATATGGAAAACCATAATCATCATAGGCAATTGTCATATTTGGGAACTTCTGTGAAACAGCACCACAAGCAAAGCCTATTTTAATAATTATAGCCATAATAATACCTGTAACTGTTACAAGTATTAGATTTCTACCTATCTTAATTTTCTCTGCATATTTAGGGAACTTAGCCCATATAATAACAACTATAGCCGCTACAGCCACCACTGATATAACAATAAGTACAAGCTCAAAAGAATTTAAGTACTTTCCTATAATATCATCTATAGAATCTAAAAGCTTCAAATCTGTAGCAGAAAATGGGGTTACTCTCTTAGATGTAATTACAAAATTCGTCACACCTAATCCCAACCACACTGTACTTATAGTTAATATGTACGCCAATCGTCTCTTAATCAAAAGACCAAAAGATAATGTAAATAATATAATCGCGAAATTTATCAGAAATGAAAACGGATCTCTAAATAAATATATAGCTCCTTTTACTACTGATCTAGAATTGAATATTTCAACAATTACATTGCAAAAAAATGCTGACAAAAATAGCGCAACAGCTGTCATCTTTTTGCTTCGTGTTTCAATTATATCCAAAAAATAATTCTTTAATTTACCCTTCATTTTTACGCCCTATTCTTTCTAATAAAATATTTTCTCTTCATCTACTACTGTAAATTTACCATTCTCATAAGAAACGATTATAACATTACAATTCTTTTGTAGGCCCCCTGACCAGAATTTATCAATTCCATGGTCCTTTATATAGCACATTATGCTCTTATTCATAGCACCATGTCCTACTATCATAACTCTCTCTAAGCTATCTGCCTCCGGCATAAGCTCATTTACTAAAAATCCCTTAGTTCTCTCGCATAATGCTTCAAGACTTTCACCCTTCTCATCTGGCACATATAGATGTGGCGCATCAAAAAAATGCTGAAAATGACTGTCCGGATCCTTTAACATATCATCCATGCACATTCCTTCCATATTTCCGAAGCACACTTCTTTAAGTCTGTCGTCCTTAATCACAGGTATATCTCTATCACCTTTGATAAGACAAGCTGTCTCATATGCTCTAGACAATGGACTTGAGTAAATCTTATCAAAATGTACATCCTTCAAAGCCTCACCAGTTATCCTAGCAAGCTCTCTTCCATTTTCATTTAAGCTAATATCTATAGTTCCTTGACATCTTTTCTCTTTATTCCAAAGAGTTTCTCCATGTCTTACAATATACAATTCCATACTAATCTCCTATCATAAACATCTACGATTATATAACGATTAGTTTTTTCATTCAAGTATATTTTTCTATACAACACTTTTTCTATATAACATATTTTATAATGTCACCACTATCTACGATATCATCTGTGGCAAACTCATAGGCGCTTTCTAATATATTCAAAGCTTCCTTTGCTTTTTCTTCACTATCTGCATAAATAGTTACAACTGTCTCACCCGCTTTAACCTTTTCTCCCTTCTTTTTATTAAGAAACAAACCAACAGCGCTATTTATTACATCCTCTTTAGTTCTTCTTCCACCACCAAGGGAAAGACATGCCTTTCCAACTTCTTCCGCCTGAATAGCTTTTACATATCCATCTGCTTTTGCTTTATATTCCATTACTATCTCGCCTTTTGGAAGCAACTCAGGATTAAGTATATAACCTACATCTCCACCCTGACGAGCCACAAATTCTACCATTTTCTTTAAGGCTGCACCACTTTCCAAAGTTTTTTCAACCTGCAAATATGCTTCGTCATAAGATAAGTTTTCATTTGCCGAAACGACCATATGCGCTGCCAAAGCCTTAGAAATATCCATAAGTTTCTTATCGCCTTGTCCCATTAAAGACAATACTGCCTCATATACTTCTAAACTATTGCCAACATATCTGCCCAATGGCTCATCCATATCAGTAACCAATGCCACCATCTTTTTCCCTGCAGATTTCCCTATATCTACCATTTCTGTAGCAAGTGCTATGGCATCTTCTTCATTCTTCATAAATGCACCACTACCACACTTAACATCAAGTACTATTGCCTCAGCACCAGATGCAAGTTTTTTGCTCATAATACTTGACGCAATCAAAGAAATATTATCAACTGTGGCTGTTACATCTCTTAATGCATATATTTTTTTATCTGCTGGAGCTAAATTTGACGTTTGACCTGCCACTGCTATATTTATATCGTTAACTTGACCTATAAAATCTTCTGTTTCCACAGCTATATTAAATCCCGGAATACTTTCAAGCTTATCGATAGTTCCACCTGTATGTCCTAAGCCTCTTCCTGAAAGCTTAGCAACAGGTATTCCAAGAGACGCTACTATAGGACCTAGAATCAATGTAGTTTTATCACCTACACCACCAGTGCTGTGTTTATCTACCTTAACTCCATTAATCTGTGATAAATCAAGAATCTCACCACTATTCATCATAGACATTGTAAGATGATAAGTTTCTTCTTTATTCATTCCATTAAACCATACAGCCATAAGGAATGACGACATCTGATAATCAGGTATAGAACCATCTGTATAGCCATAGACAATATATTCTATCTCTTCCTTTGATAATTCCATTCCCCTCTTTTTCTTTTCTATCAAATCATACATTGTCATAATTATCCCCTCCTTACTTTATCTAAAAATGAATTTCCCACTTCCAAATCGTTACATTCCAAAATATCAGCAATTGTCTGTCCTATATCCGCAAAGGAGTCAAGTACTCCTAAATCTACATTTCCTTTGATATTTTTACCATATACAAGTACTGGAATATATTCTCTTGTATGGTCAGTACCCTCTGTTGTAGGGTCACATCCATGGTCTGCATTGATAATAAGCACATCTTCATCTCTTAATGCACGAATTATCTCTGGTAATCTTTCATCAAACTGCTCCAATCCTTCTTTATAACCCTTTGCATCATTTCTATGTCCCCATACGGAATCAAATTCAACTAAATTTGTAAATATCAATCCTGATTCCACATTTCTCATATATTCTAAGGTTTTATCTACTCCGTCCATATTGTCCTTTGTATGAACAGCCTCAGTAATACCACTTCCACTAAATATATCTTCTATTTTACCTACTGCTACTACGTTTTCGCCTTTATCCTTGATATTTGTAAGTAGATTAGGCTCCGATGGCTTAAGTGAAAAATCTCTTCTATTACTTGTTCTTTTAAACTTTACATTAGAATTCTCTTCATTAGCAATAAACGGTCTTGCTATAACTCTTGCAACACCGTGTTCACCTTGCAATATTTCTCTTGCAATCTGACACATTTTATATAATTCTTCTACCGAATAAACCTCTTCATGACACGCTATCTGAAATACACTATCAGCGGAAGTGTACACAATTGGCATTCTAGTTTTAATATGCTCCTCTCCCAGCTCCTCTAATATAGCAGTACCCGATGCCGGCTTATTTCCTAACACACCTGGAACACCTGTCTTTTCTATAAAACTATCTATTATATCCTTAGGAAATCCTTCGCTATATGTTGGAAATGGCTTCTTTGACCATATTCCTGCCATCTCCCAATGACCTGTAGTCGTATCCTTTCCACAAGATATCTCCTTTGCTTTTCCAAAAGCACCCTTAGGTTCATCTGTCTTTTCCAAATTCTTAGCCCCTTCTATATTACCTATACCCAAAGATACCAAATTAGGAATATTTAAACCACCCTGACTCTTTGCGATATTCCCCAATGTATTAGCTCCTACATCACCATATTCTTTAGCATCAGGCAATTCACCAATTCCTACACTATCTAAAATAATCCAAATAACTCTTTTTTCCATAAAAAATCTCCCTTCATACGCACAAAATCATATAAATATTATACATCATTCCTATAAAAATATCACTATGAACTTGTGTATTAGAACTAAATAATATATAATTCCATTATGAAATAAAAAAGGATGGTAATTTTATGAGTACATTTAAAACTGCAAAAGAAAAATATGATGATTTACACTCTTCGTATATATGTCTACTATTTGTTGGTATATTAGGTATTATCTATGTTATATTAGATTATCTTAAGGTATTGCCTTTTAGCTTTAACGACAATGGCAACTTTATGTTCTATATTGTAATGGGTTCTTTATTTTCTATTTTTATAATTATGGGAATTGTAACCTTAAATAATGCAAAAAAAGTAAAGGCTAGTATTAATGACGAAGAAAATACTACAGATAAAATACTAGCTTGGGCTAAGAACACTCTCTCCGCTGAAGAAATCGATAATGGTATCGAAGGTATTGAAGAATGTGTCGAAGAAGAAAAATACTTATTACGTGTAGAAGCCTTAAATAGGCTTATCGCAGAAGCCCATAGCATAGAAGATGAAAAATATGTTAATTCTCTTATAGAAGAAATATACCCAGAACTTTTCGAATAAGTTCTGGGTATTCTTTTATTTTATTAAATTATTCTGATTCTGGTATCAAAAATGATTCTCCGTCTTCTATAAGTCCTATTACTACAGTACCATCATAAGTATTTACACCGCAATATGTCACTGCTGTTGTAGTTGTTCCATCCTCAGATTTTGCAACCATCTGATATACATAATATTCGCCATTATTTATATCTAAAGCATTGTAGTAAGATATCTCTATAACTGAGCCATCTGCTGTAACGCCTTCTGCATTTATAAAGCCATTAGCAAGATACTGATTCCATATTTTTTCCTTAGCAGTTGCTACAGTCTCATTTCTTGAAAGTTTTAAGTTGTACTGTACAGATGTAACCTCTGAAGAATTGCCATATTTATCTATAACAACAACCTTAAATGTGTGTACACCCTTTAACATATCTACAGGTTCTGTATATTCTGTAGAATTCTTATCTGGCTTGCTACCATCATATGTGTAGTAAGCCTTTACACCATCAGGAACTGACACTGTAATCTTTGTAGGCTCCTTATATGTTCCTGCCTCAGGTGTTACTGCTGGTCCCTCATTCTGACCTTCTACTATGTTGTAAGTACAGCTTGCTTTATAGCTTACATTACCCTCTGCTGTAACGGCATATGTCACTAATGTCACACTACCTAAATCTCTTATCTCTACAGGGCGCTTATACTCTTCGTACTTAAGCTCCTCATTTTCCTTTGCCACAGCATAATATATAGTAGCATCCTTAACTGCGCTAATCTCTATATTAATTACATTCTTATATTCTCCCGCAGGAAGATTAATCTCTGGCTTTTCTACAAACTGCTCTCCAAGGATATTTTTTGCTTCCTCTTCAGATACTATATCAAAAAGATTTATTAAGCCCGCTATATTATTCTTCTTTGCATAATAGCTTAAAAGAATAGTTGCATTTTCCTTGCTATTCTCGCCAAGCTTAAATAATTCCTCAAGGTTTTCGATATAATACTCGCCTGTATACTTCTGCTCCTCATATATGCTCTTTATAAGAAGTCTGGCCTTAACTATTTCTTCATTGTCACTTGCTTTCTCAAGTGCAAGCAACGCATTATCTAAGGCACTGTCTGTTTTATTATCCTTCATATCTTCATCTGCAGTCTCATAATAGTACGCAAAATCCTTTACGGCTGATACCTTATTTTTGTCACCACCAAAGACAAAAACTAACACAATAGCAATTATTGATACTAAAACTGCTGCAATACTTGCGATAATAATATACTTTTTCTTGTTATTCTTCTTAGAATTTCTCTTGTTATTTCTATTCTTTTTTGGAACATATACTGTCTGAATATCTTCCTCTTCATCATCCTCATCAAAGAGAAAATCATCGTCAATATCTATATCTGACTTAGGCATATTTCTATTAATATCTACAACCTTCAAGCCCATATTTATCTCATCAAGTGGAACATCTATTGTCTTCATATTGTCTCCATCAAAGTCAATATCCTGTTCTTTTTCTTCTTCCATCTCATCCATGAATTCGCCAATACTATTAGCTAGTTCTTTCTCGATAAGATTAAAGTCAGCCATAAGCTGAAGTGGATTACCACATTCTAAGCAAAATGCCAAATTGTCATTGCACTGTGCACCACATTTACTACATTTCATAATAAACTTCCTTCCTTACTATATCATAATAGTCTAAGACCTATTGGCCTTAGACTATTCTATCTCATAATGCCACCTAATAGCAACCTTTTTTTTCATATAGGAAAATTCTTTCCCCCGATGATAATAATAACTATCTCTTTAATTTGGTAACTGTTACTCGACAATATAAAATCTTGCCGTGTACCTTTGCTGTAATGGTTGTTGTTCCAACACCTCTAGCTATTACATTACCATTAGCATCTACTGTCGCTATTCGTCTATTATTTGTATACCATTTTATCTTTTCTGTTGCACCAAATACATCAAGTACATAAGAATCATACTGCTCTAGCGTAATCTTTGATGAATTGAGTGCCGGTACTATAACTGTAAATGATGACTCTACTCCAGAATCTGCCACACAGTAAATCTCTGTCTGTCCCTGTCCCTTAGCTGTTACCACACCGTTCTTATCTACTGTGGCTACACATGGATCTCCTGTTATCCATATTACACCATCTGTAGAACGTGAAGGCTTAAGTCTTGCATTTGCAGCCTCAGTTTGTCCTGGAAGCAATACCATTGTAGATGTATTAAGTACTACTGCTGTAGCAGGAATATTAGGCTTTACAGTAACCTTTACTCTTCCTTCTATCTTATTTCCATCTGTAGATGTGGCATATACATAACAGATACCTGTCTTAATAGCAGTTATACAACCATTAAAATCAACTGTTGCTATTGTTTCATCTGATGTTGTCCAATCAACTTCGGTGAATGTTGCATCTGATGGTGTCACAGTCACCTTAATATCTGCTGATTGTCCTTCAAGCAATGTAACTGCACTAGGCTCTACTGTAATCTTCTCAACTGGTTTTACTGAAGTAAGTGTATACATATCATATACGCCACTACCATCTGCTGCAGTAGCTGTTATCACAACAGAACCGTATCCGTTAGCTGTCACATTACCCTTAGAATCCACTGATACAATGTTTGGATTGCTTGATGTCCAGATAATTCCAGTATTAGTTGCTGTATCTGGCTTTGCTATTGCTTTAAGTCTTCTAGTTACACCCTTATTTATATAAGGATCCTTATCTAAAATCTCTACGCTTGTTACAAACTCGTAAACTGTTACCTTACAGCTTGCTACAAGTCCTCTCTCTACTGTAGTTACAAGTATAATTGTCGAACCACCAGAAACACCTGTCACAACACCTGCAGCATCAACTGTTGCTACTGCTGGATCACTTGACATATAAGTAACTGACTTATTATCAGCATCAACTGGTGTGATTGTTGGTATAATTACAATCTTTTCACCTGTATATATAGTAGTTTCCTCAAAATTAAGTGAAATACCATCAACTGGCTCTGTAACTACTACTGTACATCTATCTACAACAGCTGAATCTGCACTTGTAGCTGTGATTACACATTCACCTGGTGCCAATGTAGTAACCATACCTGTCTGGTCAACTGTTGCGATAGACTCATCTGAGCTTGACCATACAACTGTCTTATTCCAAGCATCATCTGGTGCAACTGTGGCATTTAACCAGAATATTGTTCCCTTTCTTACAGTCATTTCATGAGTATTTATAGTAATTCCTGTAACTGGCTGATAAACCGATACATTACAATAATCAAATACACCGCTATCCTCTGACTGGCAGATAATTGTTGCACTACCGCTTCCTACAGCTGTAATATTACCTGTTTCATCTACTGTTGCTACGCTATTATCTGAAGATGTCCAAATTAGTGTCTTATTTGTTGCATCATCTGGTGTAACAAGAGCTGTAAGTCTAAATGTGTCTGTTATCTTAAGTGTAAGCTCATTGTAATCAAGTGTTACCTGTGTAACTGGCTGATTGATATAGAACTCACAAGTATCTATAAGGTTTGTTCCATTCACACCTGTATCTACTGTCTGACAGATAATTGTCGCTTTACCTGGCTTAATAAATGTAACAAGACCATTCTGATCAACTGTAGCTACTGCTGGATTAGATGACTCCCAAGTTACTGCAGTATTTACACCATCACCATCTGGTGTAATAACATATGATAACTGATATGTCTCTAATGATAAGCTACAATCTACTCTTTCCTTTGTTAATTCAATATTTGTAACAGGAACTCTTACATGAACCTTACATGCAGCTACTACTATTCCATCTACTGTAATAGCAGAAATAACTACATCACCACCACTGTGAGCCTTTACAAGACCGTTAACCATTGTAGACTTCTCTACTGTAGCTATCTTCTCGTCAGAAGATACCCACTTAACCTCTAAGTTATCTGGTATTGTACCTGTATCATTGTTAAAAATAAGTGTAAGCTGATATTCACTGCCAACTGTTATCTCAACTTCCTTTGGCTCCATAATGATTCCACTTACAGGCTCTTTTACAAGAACTGTACATCTTGCCTTCTTTTGTACGCCATCCTCTGTCGTCTGAATAGCTGTGATAACTACTGTTCCTGTATTTGGACCAGCCTTGATAATTGCTGCATACTTATCATTTTCGCTATATGTAATAGAAGCAATTGATTCATCAGATGACTGCCATGTAATAACTGTTCCTTCGCTTGTATCTGTTGGAAGAGCCTTAAGTATGAACTCTTCTCCCTTGTTTATGATATTCTCTGTCATACTAAGCATAAAGTTATCTACTACTGATACCTTTATAGTAGCTGTATGAATTGTCTGAGTATCTGTCTCATAAAGCTTATTTCCAATAATCTGAGCTGTGATAGTTGCATCACCTGCTGCTACAGCTGTTATATTACCCTTTGAATCTACTGTAACTACATTTGTATCAGACGAGAACCAGTTTACTGCACTCTTAAGTGTATCTGTAATATTTACATTTAACTGAGCTGTATCACCTACCGATAATACCTTATCTCCTCCATATATACCAAAAAGAACTTTTACCTTTATTCTATGACCAAACTCATCAGCAAGCTTTTCAGGATCATTTACCAACGTTCCAATGCCTGGATACTGTTCTTCTGTCAACGAACCGTAATTATATGTTGTATACATATATACTTCTTTGATACCAGCCATGTTACCAACTACACGACCCATCTTGTCTACTGAAAGAAATGTTCCATCATCAGATGTTCCCCATGTAAGGAATGTAGGGTCTGAAGCATTAGCCTGACCTTTTTCATATACGCTTACGTATTCACCTGGTTTTGCTTCTACCATTGTAGTATCGTTAAACTTTGCCTTTACAACTCTTATAAACTTAACTGTCTGTCCATCAGATGTTCTTGCAGTAATCTCTGCTGTACCTGAACCTACAGCTCTTATTCCAACTACATATCTTCCTGTTGAATCATTAACTGGCACCAACTCTATTACCGACTCATCAGACGATTTCCATGTCAAGTTCTGGGCTTCCTCTAAGCTAGAGTAGTTTGTGTAAAGCTGAGCGCCATCTCCTACCTGTAATAATTCAAATTCTGCTGATCTTGTCTCTAATGCTATAAAGAAATCTCTTGTAACTGTCTTATTTGCTGTAGTTCCATCCTTAAATGTAACTGTTGTTGTACATGAGATTGTACTCTTTCCTGCTCCATTAAACTTAAGCTGTATCTGGTCATCAACTCCCTGGATAGGTGAAATAGCTACTACTTCTGTAGCATTTGAAGACCATGTAATAGTTTTGTCTGCTATGGTATCATCACTTGATGTAACTTCTGCCTTTAAGCTTGGTGGTGTCTCAGCAAGTGTCCACTGCATTTTATCTTCACCATCTACGATACTCATTGTAAGTACCACGTCATTGGCAAAGAGAATTGTCATTCCTATCACAGAAACTGTGAGTATAACTGCAAGTGCTGATAATACCTTCCAATGTTTTTTTATCTGTCTAATTATGTCTTTCATAGTGACTCCTCCATCCGTTTTGTGCTCTATATTATGCATTATGCAAACTTTCTAATATCACTTAATCAGTTTATCGGCACAAAGCACTACGGACTTAACCCCTTATATAGATTTTTTTATATTTTTTTCTATCTATGATTTAAGGTGCTAAATGTCTTTTTTTAAGTTTATTGAATCATATTGTATAAAGTTCATACTGTGCTTTTCACATACTACGAATATTTGATTTTCTAAATACTTTGAAATTATATTATGGCACCGAACGTAACCGGCGTCTATTCGCCATCCATGGCTCAGAGACGCCTTTTTCCAACATCGTGTTGGAAAATTACTAATTACAGACAAAGTATTAAGAAAATCTAAACATTCTCCGCTATCGTGAAATAGCACAGTATAAATTTGTACAATATGAAAATTTAATATTATGAGTGGATTTATGCCACCTTTACTCTATGATGAGAAATAATATCTATCATTAAATAATCATAATAAGAATTTAAAAATCTATCTAAGACGGTTGACTTCGTACTCGTCGAGCTTTGATACGCAGTAAAGGAGGCTGCGGAAGCGTTTTTCTAAGTCGCCTTCTTCTACTATGACATCGAGGGATACTGCTATATCGTCGATTAGACGGTCTGTTATTCTTGGGCGCATTGCTATGAGGAGCTGTCGCTTTTCTTCGTAGGTTTCTGCATCTAAGAATGCCAATAGGTCTGCATTTGGTAATTCACCATTGTTGTCAGCATCATTTGAAGATATTGGAGCACTTTTTGCTGTAGAATCTGACTCTGTGCTGCATATTTCTATCTGATTGTTTATGTTGTCAAAGGAATATCCACCGCCTGCTGTTCCTACTTGTTCAAATCTGTACTTTTGCTTTACTTCTGGATATTTTACGTGGTCTACTTCACTCATAAACATATCGTATGGTCGTACGTATACTTCATAATTGTCGTATAAACCTTGATAAACCACCATTTTTTCTTTTGTTTCGCTATGTGTAGCTACCGCTACTATCTGATACATTTTATCCTTAAAATGCTTGTATAACTGGCCTGGAACTGGACTCATTCTATCCATAATCGTTACTTCCTTTCATATATGATATAAAATCCACCGGTAGAATAAATGTTTATCTTCTACTGGTGGATTTAATTTATTTTTTATAAGCTTGCTTCAAGATTCTTTCTAATAGCCTTGATAAATTCTTCACTTGTAAGTGTCTTTGGATTAGGAAGTGATGTAATGATTGCTAAATCGCCTGTCATCTCACCATCTTCGATAGTCTTAATACAAGCTGCTTCAAGCTTGTCAGCAAATGCCATAAGCTCTGGTAATTTATCTAATTCACCACGCTTGCGAAGAGCACCTGACCATGCAAATATTGTTGCAATTGGGTTTGTAGATGTCTTCTCGCCCTTTAAGTGCTTATAATAATGTCTCTGAACTGTTCCGTGAGCAGCCTCGTACTCATAGTTGCCTTCTGGTGATACAAGAACTGATGTCATCATTGATAATGAACCAAATGCTGATGCAACCATATCACTCATTACGTCACCGTCGTAGTTTTTACATGCCCAGATATATCCACCCTCTGAACGCATTACTCTAGCAACTGCATCATCTATAAGTGTATAGAAATATTCGATACCAGCCTCCTTGAACTTAGCATCATATTCCTTTTCATAAATCTCCTGGAAAATATCCTTAAATGTATGGTCGTACTTCTTAGAGATTGTATCCTTTGTAGCAAACCATATATCCTGCTTTGTATCTAAAGCATAGTTAAAGCAACTTTTTGCAAAGCTTTCAATTGAATCCTCTACGTTGTGCTGACCCTGAAGAACACCTGCTGACTTAAAGTTATGGATAAGCTCTCTTGTCTCTGTTCCATCTTCTGCTGTAAATACAAGTTCAGCCTTTCCTGCACCAGCTACCTTCATCTCTGTAGCCTTATATACATCACCGTAAGCATGTCTAGCAATTGTGATAGGCTTCTTCCATGTCTTAACATATGGCTCGATACCATTTACAATAATAGGAGCTCTAAATACAGTACCATCAAGAATCGCTCTGATTGTTCCGTTAGGACTCTTCCACATTTCCTTTAAATCATACTCTGTCATTCTAGCAGCGTTTGGTGTGATTGTAGCACACTTTACAGCTACACCATACTTCTTTGTAGCCTCTGCAGAATCTACAGTAACCTGATCATTTGTCTCATTTCTATATTCAAGACCTAAATCATAATACTCTGTCTTTAAATCAACGAATGGTAATAATAATTCATCCTTTATCCATCTCCAAAGGATTCTTGTCATCTCATCTCCATCCATCTCTACTAATGGTGTTGTCATTGCAATCTTTGCCATTATAATTCCTCCTGTTTCACCATAATTATCTTAATCCGTAGTTTGTAAACTAACTCTTTCTAATATATCACGACCGCTTAAGGTTGGCAACTTTTATTTCATCTTAGCTATACAATTAGAAGGTTAATCTAAGCCTCTTGATTAATCTCGGTTTAAAGGCTTTCTTTTCACTTTCTTTGTGAGATTTTATAATCATCTCTCCTTTTTCATTTCCTTCCAAAAGACTATAAGTAACATTGTCAGCCACAACTATCAATTCATCTATATTAGTTTTTTTCTTAATTTTCCTTAAGTATGCTGCAGCACATGCTATTCCTTCATATGATATATCATCACTAGCCCCTATAACCACCTTATCTTCCATAACATCCTTTATAAATATTACACAATCTGCTCTCAGAACCTTCAAGCCCTTCATCTGCACTGTAACATCACAATAATCCTTAGCATCCACATCATCTAATACCATCATTACTTTTTTACCATTGCAGAATGCTGTATGTACTTTATATATGTTTGGTGTCGTACCCATGAGTTTTTCTACTAAAATCGTGTATAACATATAAAGAATCATTCCACCAAAGGCTATTATCCCCATTGCTATCCACTGATAATATCTAATCTGTACAAGACTAAAGAAATCTTTGAAGAAAATGGCTGCAACTACAAATATAGATACAAATGTCACATACATAATTCTTCTAATCTTGTTAAACGGCATACATACCTTATAAAGCATAATCGCCGATGCTATGGCCAATGAGTATACCGCCATTGTACTAGCCTGTGCTCTGTCTGCACCAGTGATAAAACTAAATATCTCCCCTGCCATTATACTAGTCACGACAAGCAAACCACCTGGTATGGCCATTCTTGCCACATTACCTATAAAGCTTCCTTTTACTCTGTTAACATTTGGTTCCAAGGCTAATATAAGCGAAGGAAGACCAATGCTAAGCGAACCTATTAAAGTAAGCTGTATCGGTTGGAATGGATAGTCAAACTTTACAAATAAAAATATTATAGCAAGTAATGTTGAATATATAGTCTTATTAATATATAAAGATGCTGACCTCTGTATATTATTGATACATCTTCTTCCCTCAGCCACAATTGACGGCATATGGGCAAAATTCGAATCAAGTAAAACTATCTGAGATACATTTCTAGCCGCATCAGAACCTGACTCCATAGCGATACTACAATCAGCTTCCTTAAGCGCCATAACATCATTGACTCCATCACCAGTCATAGCAACCGTGTGGCCTTTGTCCTTTAGCGCCTCTACCAAAATAAGCTTTTGCGCAGGTGTAACTCGTCCAAATATTGAATACTTAACTGCTGCCTCTCTGACTGCCTCTTCACTTTCCAAGGTAGATGCATCCACACAGTTAGCATAATCCTCTAAGCCAGCTTTTTTTGCAATGTATGAAACTGTTTTTACATCATCACCTGATATAACCTTAAGCTTAACACCCTGATTCTTAAAATATTTTAATGTATCTTTAGCTTCCGCTCTGATTTTATCACTTATTACAAGCAATGCATATGGTGTTTCTTCCTTAGCAAGCAACAGCACTCTAAGACCCATAGCACTGTATTCTTCAACTTTATTCTTAACATCAATATGGCAATCTGGAGAGACAAACTGTTGCGCTCCTAGATAAAAATTTCCTTCGTTTTTAAATGCTACCATACTTTTTTTAGAAGCTGAGGAGAATCCAGTCTTTGCCACCACTTCATATTTACCTTTGAAATCCTTATACGTATTTGCAAAAGCTCTGACAGCCTCAAACGTTGGATTATTATCATCTAATGCATCAGTGTATGCCTTTAATATCTCTAATATATCCTCTCTTGATATTGAATTACAAAGTGGCACCATATCTTCAACATTCATTGTGCCTTCAGTTATAGTTCCTGTTTTATCAAGACATAGCATATCTACCCTTGCAAGATTTTCGATACAGAATAATTCCTGAACCAAAACCTTCTGTTGTCCAAGCTTTACCACACTGACAGCCAGTACCACGCTTATAAGAAGAACAAGTCCTGATGGTATCATACCAATAACTGCTGCCACAGTTGCCACCACAGCCTCATCAAAATCTCTTCCCATATTTAACTGATTTAAGAATAACAAGCCTGCTATTGGTGCCAATGCAATAGAAACAATCTTTATAATAAGCTTTATAGAGCTTAACATTTCTGAGTAAGGCTTCTTTATATACTTAGCTTTACTCACAATCTGATTAACATAATTGTCCTTACCCACATGAACAACCTGTGCTCTTATACTTCCTGAAACCACAAAGCTTCCAGATAATATCTCATCTCCTACTGTTTTAAATATAGGATCTGCTTCACCTGTAAGAAGACTTTCATTAACCTGACATTCACCCTCTACTATCACGGCATCTGCACATATTTCATTACCATTTTTAATAACCATTATGTCATCTAATACAATTTCCTCAAGAGCTATCTTATTTTCTTTGTCATCTCTAATAACCGTTGCTAATGGCGCTGACAACAAAGACAGCTTATCTATAACTTTCTTAGAACGTATCTCTTGAACTACGCCAATTATAATATTCCAAAAGACAACTCCCATAAACATTATATTCTTGTAAGAACCTACAAGTATAACGCATATTGCTAAAAACAGATTTATACCATTGAATAATGTAAATACATTTCCACCTATAATCTGTTTTATAGATTTCGTCTTAACAGAACAGTTGCCATTTATCAATCCCTTTTCAATTCTATCTTTTACTTGTTCGCTACTTAATCCTGAGTATTTTTTTCCCTCTGTCATGTAATTTACTCCTGCCTAATTATTGGTACTTCAATGTATTTCCTTGCTCTTTAAGGTAATCCTTAAATGAATCGTCATCATAATTATAGGTTATATATCTTATTCCACCATACTCATACATTATATTATAGTCCTTAAATCCATAATTTATCTTATGTGAAATAAGTCTTGAAGACGTTTCTGTATTAAGTGGAATGCATTGATACTGGGATAAAATTCCAATCTCTAAATTTGTCAAAATAACAAGCTTTATTTTTTCATCATTGGCATACTGATTTGCATCATTTAACGCCAATGTCCACTCTCTATAGGTTTTATTTGCAGTTTCCACTTCTCCATTACCATCAAAATCATAAGATATACCTAAAATCTCACTAGCCGGGTCAAATCCACAAGATTCCTGAACCTTGCCTGCATATTCATCTAAAGTATACATACCAATGGTTACATATGGTGATACTAGATTTCCAGCCCAAGCACCTTTAATCATTTCAATATTTCCTTCTATGCAATCATTGTAACGATTGTCAGCCCCACATACATACTCAATGCTTAACTTTCCTTCAAATCCAGTTCCCTTAGTGGCAATAGCTAACATTTCATTTATAGCTTTCTCTTCTGCTTTTTCCCACTTTGTAAGTTCCTTATTTGATGAAACCATACAACGAAGCTTTATAAGCTGCCCTGCTTTATAATTTCCATCACTTATGGCTTTATCATATACCGCCTTAAACATTTCCATAGCTTTTTCTACATCATACCCTGTAAGACTATCGTATGCTTCACCAAGATTCTTTAATTTTTCATTTTCTCCATAAACCAACCCATAAAAGCCTACCAATGCTTTCTTTGCTTCTACAGTATCTCTATATTTTGAATCCTTATATCCATAATCATCAAGATAATAGCCATCACTTAATAAACCTATGGCTGGTTCAAAAGAAGGCGTGCTAACTTCACAAAGCTTTTCTCTATCTATAGCATAAGATAATGCTCTTCTAAAACCATCATAGCTTAATACCAATTTATTTGTGCCATCATTTAGATTCTTCTCCAAAGCTACTAATTTGTCAAAATCAGTGGCAAATATCCATCTATAAGTACATGTATCTATAACTGTATATTTATATTGTGAGTTGTTATATGTGTTTACCAGTGCATCATTAAGAACGAGTTCATCCAATTTTCCTTCTATAAATAGTTGTTCCTTTGTAGTCGCATCTCCTACAAGCTTTGCCACTATATCAGTTGTCTGAAACTGCCCTTCATGCTTACTATCACTATATCCATACCAGTTTTCATTTCTTTCCATAACAAGCTTATCTTCCTCAACTTTTACCAGCTTATATGGACCATATGATTTATAGTTTGCAATATCCTTACCATAATTTGTCTTCGTTAAACCATTCTCTTCCAATATAGTAGACGAATACAATTCCTCATCTACTATCCAATTTCTAGTCATTCCCTTTAAAAATTTATCCTCTGACACACTTTTAGCAGTAATATAATTTAATGTATAATCATCAACCTTAACTAAGCCCACATTATCAAATGATACTTCTTCATATGCCCCCTTCTTATAGTAAAGCATCTCCATAAATTCTTCCTTATGGCCATCTCCCACTATCTTACATATACCCTGTAATGCAGCGAGTATCTCTTCATTTACTAGCATATATTCATTTTCGCCAACTGCTTTTTCAATCACACTGTAATAATCTGTTCCATCAGCAGACGTAAAATACTCTTTTCCATATCCATTGTATGCATCCTTTAAGCTATATCCCCAGAAAGGTGTTGGATGAACAAGGCTTATATACATATTCCCCGTATCTTCCATAGCCACTGCGTAGTTCTTTAAATCTTTATCGTAAATCAATGCATATATAGGCTGACCCTTCAAATCATTATTATAATAATACTTTGCATTATACATTGCTATATCTGACTTTGTCTCATCACAATACACATATGCTCCTGTATTTTTCATCTTTGAATCAAGCATAAACTTCATAGAAGACAAATAAGTATCAGCATTTATAGCCTTTCCATCTTCCCAAGTAGCGGCCTTATTTAACTTTATCTGCCAAACCCTGCCCGTTTCATTCTCCTGTATTCCATATTTTTCCTTATCAGCAAAGCTTCCTGTAATATCTGTAATGCTCTCAGCCATCTCATAGCTCCAAACAAACTTACCATTCACGTCTGCAGCCTCATCTACAAGCCCCATCTGACAATACAAATCTACTGGATTACCTTCATTTTTCTCTAAAGTATGTGGATTATAATCCGCAGGCATATCATCAATACTTATATTATACGTATATCTCTTCTCTTTAGGGGCAGACTCCTTCTTCTTATCCTCCTTGCATCCTGCAAAAGACATAACCATAGTCACCGCTAATAATCCCGCAAAAAATCTTCTCAAACCTCATACCTCCTAAACCAACGCATATACGCTAATTCTACTATCTCCACTAACATTTGTCAAATCATCCCTACCAATACACACTTTCTAATCAATATATCCATAATTCTCACTATCAGAACCATTTAGATATTGATGACGATTTTCTGCTTACAGATAATGATATACTGCTACGAATATCCATCTACTTTTCACCGCTGTTTTGATGAACCCGTGATTTGCTAAATGCCCCCTTGATACAAGTTTATTACTGTGTGATATTCTCAATAAAATACATCATAGCTAGGTGATGTTCGCAGGGCAATGGACAACAATTGCAGATTTTCGTTAAGTTTTCAGTATCCCGTGTCAAAGATAATGCCCACCTGCCAGAATACTGTTTGAAGAAGCTTGGCTACTCTCGCTACGCGAGAGTTAATCAGCCAAGCTGATGAGTTATGGCGGCAGGTGGATAATAAGCATTCTTTGGCGCGGGATACTGAAAATAGAAAATCGAAACGTTGTCCATGTCCTGTGAACACCACTAGCTAGATGTATTTTTAATGAGAATACACACAGCCTTAGTATCAAGAGGGGCATATAAGCAAATCATCGGAACCCTCAAGAGGCGGTGAAAAATAGATGGATACTTCGTACGCAGTCACAACAGTACTGACAGAAAATCGTTACCACAAAGTTAAGAGGTTCTGATAGTGAGAATTATG
Organism: Lachnospiraceae bacterium; assembly: GCA_045125245.1. Taxonomy (GTDB): domain Bacteria; phylum Bacillota; class Clostridia; order Lachnospirales; family Lachnospiraceae; genus SVEL01. The sequence goes on along the minus strand of JBGVNF010000131.1, from coordinate 31,322 downwards.
TAATATATATTTTTTTTGAAAATGTGCGGAACATGGGCAAGCATAGATGCGTATTATGTAGTGTAAAGGTTATTTGGAGGTATTATATGTGTGATGTAACAAATTGCGGATGCAATAGCAACAGCGGCTTTGGAGGTAATAATTGCTTATTCTTAATTCTTATCTTCCTCTTCTGCGGTGGTTCAGGATGTTCGTCTAATTGCGGTAACGGCGGTTTATTTGGTGGTAATAGCGGTGGAGGTTGCTCTACTATTATTATCTTACTTCTTCTCTTCAGCTGCTGTGGTGGCTCATCATTATTTGGTGGTTCATCAGGTTGCGGTTGTGGAATTAGTAACGGTTGCGGTTGCAATTCAAACTGTGGTTGCTCATCTTGTGGTTGCCCTAGCGAGAGCTCATGCGGCTGTGGATGTGGCTGCTAATAAACAATATTAGCGCTACTAAGAGAGTTCTGAAAAAACAGAACTCTCTTTTTTCATAATTTAATATATGGCTGCATATATTTACATAAACTCATGTATATGGAAGATTGTATGAATGAATTGCCACCTATGACACAGCTTGATTATATGGTTTCCACCAATGAAACATTAATGCTTAAGGCATTTCTCCCATATATAAGTGCTGATTTTGCACCTTTCCTTGCCATATACATAAAATATAGCGAATTGATGTCAACCATAAATCTGTTTAAGGATAATAAAAATGTATTTAAAAAGTATGAAAGTCAAGACTTTTTTCAGGATATAATAGGCGCATTAGCTCCATATGTACCCGAAAAGGATCGACAAACCTTTGAAACTCTTGGAAATATGAAAAATATTATGGAAACAATTGAGCAATATAAGGATTTATTTGACGGAAATTCTGCTGAATCATTATTTGAAGCATTTGCTGGGAGGACGGACAATGGATTCTAATAACAAATACGAAGAAATAAAAAACAATCCTGCACTAAAGGATATCAGTAAGGAAAAACTGGATTTACTCCTTTCCTATGTAACAGAAGCTGAAAAATTGAAACAAAATGAAGTTATGCCCTACTTTTTATCTATAACAAAAAAAGCTCAGGCACAAGGAATATCCTTTAACGATAGCGAAACTGAAGTTATCTTAAACATACTAAAAAAGAAAATGTCACCAGCTGACATAAAAAAAATTGACATGATTAAAAATTTAACACAGATGATTACAAAAGCTCAGAAAAAATAGCTTTTATATTCGTTACTTTAAAAGGACTGAATTGGGCAACAACCTTATTCAGTCCTTAATATATAACTTCTAAAACCTTATTATACTTAACTCTAGATTTCTACATCCTTAGTATAATCTATATTATCATATTTAAATCCGAACATATGATAAAAATCTTCCCAGTAGCCTTCTACATCAGCAAGCTTTCGAATATTTTCCTCATCAATTCTTTCCCAGATGTCCATTACTTCTTTCTGTACATCCTCTCTTAATTCCCAATCATCAAGACGAATTTTTCCAGTTGCATCAGTAACCACATCTCCATTAAAGAGCTTTTCTGTATATAATCTAGACATCTGCTCTATACAGCCCTCATGTATATTTTTTTCCTTCATTACCTTGTAAAGAATTGCAAAATACAAAGGTACTACTGGAATTGCCGAGCTAGCCTGTGTTACTAACGCCTTATTAACAGACACATATGCCTTAACATTTTTATCTTTATGAAGCTCATTAATTCTTAACGAAGATTCATATAAATGTTTTTTAGCCATTCCTATTGTGCCTTTAAAATAAACAGGATATGTAAGCTCTGGTCCAATATATGAATATGCCACTGTAATAGCATTATCCGCCAATACATCTGCCTTAGATAATGCATCTATCCAATCCATCCAGTCTTCGCCACCCATAACCTTAACTGTAGCCTCTGTCTCTTCTTCTGTTGCTACTGGTATCTGGCCCTTTGTAATTGTATCATTATCCACATTCCATGACTTTTCTATAAATTCACATGAAGTTGTCTTTAATACTGACTGATATACTGTTCCATCTGCCATAGTTCTTCTAGGTGCTGCAAGAGAATATATCACCATATCAACCTTGCCCAAATCCCTCTTTATTATATCTATAGCTTCATTCTTTATTTCTACCGAGAATGCATCTCCATTGATTGTCTTTGCATATAAGCCATCTTTTGTGGCAAATTCCTCAAAGGCTTTTGTATTATAATATCCTGGTGTGGCTGTACGCTTTCCATTAGATTCCTTTTCAAACATAATTCCAAGTGTATCTGCGCCACCGATATATGCAGCACTAATTCTTGAAGCAAGTCCGTAACCTGTAGAGCAACCTATTACAAGTACCTTCTTAGGGCTTTCCTTTCTTTCTTGTGACTTAGCATACTCTATTTGTCTTCTTACGCTCTCCTTACATCCTTCTGGATGAGCAGTTACGCAAATGAATCCTCTTACCTTTGGTTCTACTACCATGGTTATTCCTCCTAGTAATATTTTTTGTCTTGCAAATATTTTGATTATCAAAATATATACTAACACAATGTTTTTTATAAATCAACATATAATTAATCTCTATTTTACATAGTATAAAAAACCACCAGATATCACTTAAATATCTGATGGTCTAAATTATCTGATTTATAAATTATGATGCTATCAATACCATATACACTACTGCTATAGACACTACAATCTGAATAATAACAAATCTAAATACTGCCTGTGTATTTGACCAATTCTTAACCTTTCTTACATGGTCATGAAGTGGAGTTCTTGTATTCTTCAATATATGAATTTTTAAAAATCTAAGTAATGCAACTTTAACTAAGCCTAAACCTCCATCAAGAATAAGTACAATAGCTGCTGGTATATAAAGAATTGGACACCCTGTCTTTAATGCTACTATAGCGATAAATAGTCCCATTGCTCTGGAACCTGCGTCACCCATCATAAGCTTACTAGGCGTTGCATTAAACCAAAGATAACCAAGAATACATACTACAAATAATAATATATTATATCTAAAGTCATCAGCAACATTAAGAACCTCCATCACTATATAAAATGTCATAAGAGTTGTCATAGTCAAGGTTCCTGACAAACCATCTACACCATCTGAACAATTTGTTACGTTTATAGAAACCCATACAAGAATAACAGCTAATATACCATATATAATCTTATGAATTTCCAGTATCATATCAAGAGATACAATTCTTATGGTTGTACCATTGAAATTAATAACTGTTATAGCAAGCATAACTGCTATAACCAAGTCTAACAATCCCTTCTTATATTCACCCCATGGCGCCTTAGAGCAATCATCCAAGAAGCCTGTTAGCATAGCTGCAAATACAAGGATTAAGTATATAATATTCTCTGTGGAAACATTGCCAAACAATACTGAAGATGCGATAAATACAACAATAAATACAAAACCTGCACCTCTTGGCTTACCTGCTGAGAGCTTACCATCATGAGCAAAATCTCTTCCCTGGTCTGTTGGCAACTTTGAATAAAACAAATGTATAAAAAGACAAGTAAGTAAAAATGCCGCCATTATACCCAAAAATGATGTCAACTGAATATTATTTAATATATTATTAATCATTGGTTATTCTCCTGTTCCTTTAATACATATTCTTTTTCTAATTCCTTAATGTTATATCCATTGTCAGTGGCCGCATTCATATCTATATACACACCGACAATCACATTATCTCCTTCTTTATATGATTCAACCTTGTTTTTTATGAAGAAAATAACATTATCTTTAACAAAATTAGAACAATCGCTATTATCTAACATAACTTCCCCGCCGTCAATATAAATTTTTAAATCTTTAAATACGTTATAAGCAATTCCATCCTTAAGACCTGACACTCTGTAGGACATTTTATATTTGTCAAATTCTATGCCCTGTTTCCTAAGGCTATCTTCATTTAATATCTTAATGGTAAAGGCATCTTCATTTGAAAGATTATTTGGTCTATTAATATCTAACTGTATGTTATCTTTATTTAAATTTTTACCATCCCTTAACACAAAGCCCTCAAGATACTCTTCATTAAACTCTATATCCACATATCCCTCACCCTGAGTACCATAAATATTCACAGTAAATGCTTTATCAAATAAAACCTTATTATTCCCCTTATCATCTTTATCAATTAACATAAATAACCCAAAGGCAGCAGTTATAATAACTACACAAACAATTAATAGTATAGGTATTTTATTAAATTTAATCATACATATCATATCTCCTAAATAACCATATCAAGAGTATACACCCTATCACATTTCAAGTAAATAAAATTCTAAAAATATGGTGTATATACGGCCTTTTTTATAATAACCATATACACACCATTATCAATTGAATATTATAGTTATATTACCAATATAACTCCATATACTTCTCAGTTTCCTCGCCAGACATATTATATTTATCCTGCACTAATTCAAAAACCTTTTCAAAAGAAGCTCCAAATTCTTTGCCTGATTCTATCATATTTTTTATACCAATCTCTTTGCCTTCTTTCAAGCCTTCCTCCATACCAGCTTTCAAGCCCTCGGTTCTTGCTCTTTCAAAATCTTCCGCCCAAATCTCTCTCAAAGCTTCGCACATATTTGTAACCTCCTTAAATTTCTCTCTATTAGCTCTAACAATAACATTCATTACCGATTTATAACGTTCATCCTTTTGATGTTTAGAATATATACCAGATATTTTATCTACCAGTTTAGCATCATTCAGATTATTTGTTAAACTTCGCAACCATAGATTTTCCTTCAGAAAAATCATAACTCTATTCTAGAAGCATTTAATAAATTTTATCAATATAATTAAAATATTATTTATTTTGAATCAACCAGCTCTTCTACTACATTAACCGGTAACCCCATACATTCTGCAACTTCCTCTACTGAAAGTTTGCCATTTGCAAGAAACTTTTTTGCCAAATCCATCTTTTCTTCTAAAACTCTCTTCTCCGCTAATTCTTCAAATGCTTTACACATATTCTTTCTACCTCCTTCTGTTTCCTTAAAATACCTAACTTGTTCCGCTAACATCGAATAAAACATATCCTCTGGATTTATACATCTAAAATCATGCATTAGCTTTCCAATAGGATCATTATCATTTTTATAACTTCCATTCACATATATTATATGTGAACCATCGACAAAATCTGCACCAATTTCCTTAATTACTCTATCTATATGATAAAGTGATAATCCAGCACCAATAACATCATTTTCCGTGATAAAAATTACATATGAATCATGAATATCCTTAAAATCTTGCTTTTCTTTAAGCATCCTTGTATCAATCATGCTACTATGGAATCTTGCTCGTTGAAAAGTTGCTCCACGATCTGCACGCTGAACTTCAACATCATATACCTTACCTTCACTATCTTTTGCATAAATATCAATTGCTATCGACCTACCACCTGACATAGAGTTCTTATATTCTCTCTGAGTAACAACTTCTAATACCTTCAAGTCATTTCTTTGTAAAATTATATTTAATAATAACTCTGTTGCCTCTATGTTCTTATCAAACACTAACTTCATCAAATCGTCATCTAAGAGACGTAGCTTTGAAATCATTTGCAGATTTTCCCGCATTCTTATGTCTAGCATATCACTAGTCATACTTATCATTCCTTTCTAATTATAAACTTTTTTTATTCTTTTCACAATATCATAATAAGAATTATTGTAACAATTAAAAAGCTTGGGCGACTCACTTCCAAACTTTATCTAAAACAATATTTAAAAGAATAATTCAAATGTAAAATCAATGTTATAAATACCCCGTCGAGTATACCTTAATAACATAGAAAAATATTGGATTTAAGCAGAATATAAAAATAAGCGAATCTCAAACCTACTCTCTAGAAATGTTTATACAAACCTTCTGCTTAGATAAATATTATCATTCTTTATAAAGATTTGCAATATAAAACAAGTCGAAATTATATATCATATAATTTCGACTCAGTGTTTATTTATAATATATTAATAGTAAATGTACGATGTATTTTTTAATTGATACATCATACCTATTATATCCTACCTCCAGAGTTATGTATTTAAACACTCAATTTTGAATGATTATTTAATAAATTATACTATTTACTTTACTTCATGTAAATCAAAGTAAACAAAACCATTTGCTCTTTCCTTCATAAAAGTGAAAACAAATTTTTTATCACCATTATATGTGAAAGAATAGTTATCTGCATAAGGAATTTTTGGTGCTTGTGCTCCAGCAGGAAAATATTTAGCTTCAAACTCAGTTGTATCCATACCTATATGTGTCATAATAGTAAAAGCTGTATTCCCTCTAAACGAATCTTTTCCTTCAATAGAGCAAAAATCATTAATATAGAATACATGACCACTTTCTATCACTAAATCTTTAAATTTTTCAGCATTTTTTTTCTCAACACCAATTTCTACACCTTGCTGTACATGTACAGTTGTTTTCTCTTCTGTAGTAGTTTCTACAGTTGTTGGTTCTTGTGTTGTAACTTCCTTCTCTGTTGTAGACTCAACCTCCTTTGTAGTTGTTGGTGCCTCTGTTTCCTTATTACCTGGCTTATCATTATCACAGCCATAAGCAAATGTTGAAAACATAGTAATTAATAAAGTTACCATAGTTAATTTCTTAATTGTCTTTGTCATAATTATGACCCTCCTTTTTTGTTGTTGGTATAAAAATTAATTATTTTTTATACCGCCAGACTAAAAGTCTGGCTTTTCTTCTTAATTCCTTCCAATAATATAATGTCCTATATACTATTGTATATTTTATAATAAGTATAAAAGTCCTTGTTGCCATTGTTTCCGATAAAATAGCAAAAAAAGATAGGATAATAAAAAAGAATAATCGTTATCTTCGGCAACATCGGCAACAAAATTGATAGTTAAATAGTAACTGTCAATATACAAAAACACGCAGTAACAAAAGCAGATTAAAATCCACTCTTGTTACTGCGTGTTCATATATTTGCCACTATGTATAGTTTTAGTTAAATATGCTGTGCTGTGCTGTGCTGTGCTGTGCTGTGCTGTGCTGTGCTGTGCTGTGCTGTGCTGTGCTGTGCTGTGCTGTGCTGTGCTGTGCTGTCAACATTTTATTGCTATACATCTTCCCTGTCAACCTTTCATACTTAATTAATTGACTTAATTATACACTTTTCAAGAATATTTTTCAATAATCTTTACTTACATAACCCATCAATTATCTCAAAATAATTCTCAAATGTCTTCCTACAACACATTGGATTTAATATTCTAAGACTCTTCTCACCCATTCCCGACATTGTAAATGACATAGCCACTCTATGGTCTTCAAAGGTCTCTATCTCTACACTCTCAAACTCTCCCGGATAAATAGTTATACTATCTTCTCTTTCTTCAACCTTAATACCCATTTTTGTAAGATTTTGTGCAATGGCATTTAATCTATCACATTCTTGTCCTCTTATATGAGAGATATTGCTTATAGTCGTAGGTGAATCTGCAAATATAGCCACATTTGCTAAGGTTAAAGCCTGGTCTGAAAAATTGTTCATATCAACATTCTCTATACCCTTAAGCTTCTTAGGTCCTATAACCTCTATACCTTCTATAGTATCACTAACCTTACAGCCCATTTCCTCTAGAACCTTAATAAATCTAATGTCACCTTGAGTAGAATTAAAATGTACATTATAAACTAATGCTTTACAGCCATATATAGCCGCTATTCCATAAAAATAGCATGCTGCTGATACATCTGGTTCTACCTGATATTCTTCTATATTGTAGGTTTTTGGTTCGATTATATATGTCTTACCATCAAAGCTTATACTTCCACCAAACTCTTCTACCATATTTTTTGTTATATCTATATAAGAGCCTGTCTTCTTATCACTAGTTATCTCTACTTCAAGACCATTCTTACACATACACCCTATCATCATCAACGCACTTAAAAACTGTGTACTTTTTGATATATCCAGTGAAACTGTCTGTTTTTCATTACAGCCACATCCTTCAATTCTTACAGGAAGAGCATTTTCTTCCTCCAAAAATTCTATCTTAGCCCCCATGCTTTTAAGCACATCAAAAAGAGGCTTCATCGGCCTCTTTTTCATCTGTTCTGATGCATTTATAACATATACACCTTCAGACAAACCAAGCATCGCCGTAAGAAATCTTGCTGCTGTTCCAGCACTTCCTACATATATAGTCGCTTCTTTTTTTGGAATAGCACCTGCCTGCCCCACAACTTTTACTGATTTAGCCACCTCGTCAATACAAATATCAAAGCCTAAATCTTCCAAAGCCTTTAGAAAATGTCTCGAATCATCGCTAAATAGAATTCCATTGATAGTGCATTCTCCTTTTGATAATGCCGCCATTAATAATGCTCTATTTGTAATGCTCTTTGAGCCAGGTACTGTAACCTTTATATCTTTTGTCTTTAAAGGTTTTGTGTCATAAAATTCCATTTTTATTATCCCTCTACACTCTGTAATGCTTCATAAATTTGAATTTCTAATTCCTGTGATGGCTTCATACCTATAAATCTACATCCATAAAGAATCTCGCCGTTTCCGATGCTTTCCATACGAACCACTTCAATAACTGAATTAAACTTAGTCTTTGTCCAAAGAACAAGCTCTAAGTCATAATATGTATTAAGCTTAAGCTCTTCTTTGCTCTTAAATGCCACACCACTTGTTGATACATTTAATACATTAACTGAAAATTCCTCATGAGATAAACCATCTGTATCTCTCTGTGTCTGAATGCTATTAAGTTTTAAAACTGCATTCATTTCCATTCTTGTTGCTCTTCTCTTCTCGCTCATTGTAAATCCCTCCGTAAAATATTTTTATATAAGAACCATGGCATCGCCAAAGCTAAAGAATCTGTACTTCTCCTTAACAGCTTCCTCGTAGGCTGCCATTATATTTTCCTTACCTGCAAATGCAGAAACAAGCATGAGTAACGTTGATTCTGGTAAATGGAAATTTGTTATAAGTCCATCGATAAGCTTAAACTTATATCCTGGATAAATAAATATATCTGTCCATCCAGAAGAAGCCTGTATTCTACCATCCTCTGTGGCTGCTGATTCAAGAGTTCTACAGCTTGTAGTTCCAACCGAGATTACTCTTTTACCATTCTCCTTAGCTTTATTTATCTTACAAGCTTCACTTTCCTCTATCATAAAAAACTCTGAATGCATGTGATGCTCTAATATATTTTCTACCTTAACTGGTCTAAAGGTTCCTAGTCCCACATGTAATGTTACATTTGCTATAACGATTCCCTTTTGCTGGATTTTTTCAAGTAATTCCTTTGTAAAATGCAAGCCTGCAGTCGGTGCCGCAGCTGAACCATCATGCTTTGCATATACTGTCTGATATCTAGTCTTATCCTTAAGTTCGTGAGTAATATATGGTGGAAGTGGCATCTGACCAAGCTTATCAAGGATTTCTTCAAAGATACCTTCATAGTAAAACTTAATTAATCTATTGCCATCCTCTACTACATCTAACACCTCTGCCTTTAGTAAACCATCACCAAATACAAGCATTGTTCCAACCTTGCACTTTTTTCCTGGTTTTACAAGTGTCTCCCATATATCATTTTCTCTTCTTTTTAAGAGTAAAATCTCTACTTTACCTTCATGACCTTCTCTTGTTCCAAAAAGTCGCGCTGGAATTACCTTTGTATTATTGATAACTAAGCAATCTCCCTCATTTAAATAATCAATGATATCTGAAAAAATCTTATGCTCTATATCTCCAGTAACTCTATCCACGTGCATAAGTCTGCTTGATGTTCTATCAAGTAATGGATCCTGCGCTATAAGCTCCTGTGGTAAATCGTAATAAAAATCATGTAATTTCATTCTAGCGAACCTCTACTCCTGTATAATAATGTTTTAAAATCTCTTCATAACTAAATCCAGCCTCTGCCATTCCCTTTGCACCAGACTGACTCATTCCAATTCCATGGCCATAACCCATACCTGCGATATAGTATGTGTCTTTATCTGTTGGAGCCTTGGCTGGATAATTAATTAAATTATCTGCTGTAATAGTAACAAATTGCTCTATATCCTTGGAAGCCTTCTTAACTTCATAATCACCTGACAAAATATAACTATCACTTATAGTTACAGCTGATTTACCATTACTAGTTAGTACTGCTACATAATCAGGCTTATCACCATATTTTATCACTTTATATTTAGTACTGTAAAGAGAGAATATTTTTCTTAGCTTACTACCTGTAATTACCTGGCTACTATCACCAACTATTTCCACTGAATATACTCTACCAGATGCAGTCATTACAAATGGTCTTACATCCTTGATATTTCCTACCTTAACACCATTTTCTCGCATAAGATTCTCAATCTTATCAGCACTTAATTCTTTTATCCAAGGATCTAGCTCTGGGTCTAACTCATATATATCAGACACCTGTCTTAAGTATCCCTTAGGACTTCCCCATACATCTTCTACATTTTCGGTACTTCCACCACTTGTTGATGAATAATATGCTCTCGCCGGCTTACCTTCATAATATATAATCTTTCCCTTTGTAGCATCTACTGCTTCATTTGTAGTCTTTCTCTCCGCTCCATAACCCTTATATACCTGACTAGACGTTGTATCGCACATATTATAAGGTTTTGATATATTTGATGTGGCCCCGAAGCCTGCTAGATAAGCATAGCTTCTTGCGCATACTGCCTGTGTTTTAAGCGCTTCCATATGCCATGAAGATACCATTTCACATGGCACCACACCATATAAATATTCTTCTAGTCCAACTATACTTACTACCTTAAGAGAGCCAGCTCCACCATATCTACCTAATTCGATTCGACCTCTATACTGTCTCTCGCCTAAATCCACAACATATACGCCATTTTTATTAGGCTTAGCAGCAGAAAACTGTGGGTATGCATTGTGAGAATCTACTGTATATATAAGCTTTTCTCCACTAGCTGATGATATCATTACCGCATATTTATCACTGCTTCCTTCACCTTTTACAGCTACTGACCAGGTACTTAGGTATCTTAGCACTGGATATGCTTCCTTACCCTCTGCCTTTATTGCATTTGCAGCCACTTTTGCATCTTCATATGTAGAGTAATCTCCATTTAAGCTAAAGCTTTCTGTATATGGCTTAAAAGTAAATTCACCACCCTCTATAGTAGTTTCCTTCACATAAGAATTTCCGCTAAAATATCCTATAACAAGAGATACATTTTTCATATTAATTGATGCTTTATTATAATACAAGCCTTCAAGACCTACTCTAAGTATCTTATCATCATCTTCCTTAGCATAAGACGTATCATTTACCTCGCCCTGCCTAATCATTACATCCTGAACATATATGACAACCATAGCAAATGCAACAACAATACACATATATTTAATTGTATTCTTAATTAATTTCATCTGCCAACTCCTTATATTCTGCAATCAACAAATCTACCACCATTCCGTAGCTCTTTGTTCCCTGTTCCTGTCCATTAAGATTTAAATATGTATTATTAACCTTATTGGATACATTAGATATAGTATTTCCCGCAGGAGTTTCAAACTTACTCCAATACTCACTATTTGCTCTCAAATCGCCTATAACACCCTCCGAGAGCTTCTCTCTTACTTTTCTATACATTTCTATATCCTCTTCATATAACTGGTTTGTTGCATATATGTATGCTAACATATAACCACTATATATGAAATCAGGCTCCTTAGAATTCACACATGCCGCATATGCTATATAATTTGCCTCATCCTCTCTCATAATTCCTCTAAGATGAGCCAATTCATGAATTGCATCTGCTGGCTGATTATAAGCAACCGTATCAATATTTACATTTGCTTCCATTGTAAATGGAATATATATACCTACCGTCTTTGTATATGACATATACTTTGATGCTAAGACGGGTTTAACCTTTCCCACACTCCACTTTATAGCAGGATAATCTTTAGCGTAGTCACTAATAACCTTCCCTGCCACATCAAAGCATTCTCTGGTACTTTCATAAGAAAGCTCCATAACTCCTTCACTATTTACTTTTACATTTCTTTGTGCTTCATTAACCCTTTCTACCAGAAAATCACATAAGGCATACAAATCATCCTTTGTGTATTCCTGCTTATCAAAAGGCAAATATTTTTCAAAGCTATATCTATAATAATTTGTTCCACACAATATTACAAAGAAAAAGAATACAATCGCTACAAAACATATTGAATTTAATATACCTTTACCAATATAGCTCGCTCTTTTTTCTCTAGTTTTTACAGCTTTATATATAAATCTTATTAAAACAAAAAGAAATACTATAGGCAATAAATATAAGCATATTTCTGCAATAGAAAATGGAAACCATCTAGTTATAATCCCTATAATATTGGACAAAATCCTAAATATAAATCTTGCAAATATATATTCTGCAATAAAGGCCGATGACCTACATATAATTATTATAAATAATGTTATAGGTATTAGCAACAATATCCATTTTCTTTTTAAAGCTAATAATTCTTTCATATGTTAATTACTAGAAGTTTCAATTACCACAAACATACCCTTCTCAATTAAAACCTCTGCTTCTTCTCCTGAAAATTCATTTGAAACACCTATGCGGTATTCCTTGCTTGTATCAAAATCAAACTCAGCCACATTATATTTAAAGCCTTTTAAAGTCACACTAGTAGCTGGTCCTTCCCATTGTATAAAAGAAATCTTTTTATCATACATTGGGTCCTTCTTTAACTTAACCAAATCATCAATAACATGAATTTTATTGATTTCATCATACATATACACCTTTACATCCTGCTCGTATGCCATCTTTAACATAAATACATTTGCAAGAGTATGGTCAAATCGGCCTCCTGTGCCTCCTATTATATGAATTTCCTTAGCTCCTATGCTCATTGCATGCTTTATAGCATACTGGGTATCCGTATCATCCTTTATGGGATTAAGCCTTATAATCGTGGCCTTATTATCACTTTCATACTTATCTATCATATCATCATCTACCGTATCAAAGTCACCTATAATGCAGTCAGGATATATATTTAATAAATTAGCAGCAGATAGTCCCCCATCTACTGCTATAATCTTATCATAACTATTCGTTTCACAAAATTTGGCAGCCCACTTATAATCAATATATCCACCTAAAATCAGCAACATTTTCATGTTTAAACACCTTCATATTCCTTGAAAATCTCTAAAAATTCCTTAACATTTGCTGTAACATCATTCTTATATACTGCTGAGCCTGCAACAATAACGTTGGCACCTGCATCAAGCACTACTCTAACATTCTGTGCTGATATGCCACCATCTACCTCGATATCGATATTAAGTCCTCTATCGTCAATAAGTTTTTTCATCTGACTTATCTTTGGTGTGACAATATCCATATATTTCTGTCCACCAAAGCCTGGCTGTACTGTCATTATAAGAACCATATCCACCTTATCAAGAACACCTTCTATGGCTGAAATGCTTGTATGTGGATTTATAGCCACACCAACCTTACATCCTACCTCTCTTATCTTATCAAGTGTATCTGATAACTTATGACAAGCCTCAGCATGTACTGTTATAATATCAGCACCTGCCTTCTTAAACTCATCAATATATCTTATAGGTTCATTAATCATCAAATGTACGTCAAACACGCGATTTGTTGATTTTCGAATACTTTCCATTACAGGCATACCCATAGAAATACTTGGCACAAACAAGCCATCCATAACATCTACATGAACATACTCAGCTCCTGCCTTATCTATTATCTCTATATCCCTGCTTAACTGTCCAAAATCAGCTGCAAGTATCGACGGTGATAAAATATACATATCTCAATCCTCTATTTTAGTATTTTTTTCTATTCTTTATTTCTTCATAAAAGCTTAAATAATTTTCGTATCTCGACTGACCGATTTTTCCTTCCTCTACTGCCAATTTAACAGCACAATCAGGCTCATTTACATGGACACAGCCATTAAATCTACATTGTCCTTCATATTTATAAATTTCAGGAAAATAATACTTAAGCTCTTCTTTTTCGCACTCACAAGTATATATGGAGCTAAATCCAGGGGTATCCAACAAATATGTATTATCCCCTAAGCTAAATATCTCCGAGTGACGTGTAGTATGCTTTCCTCTCTCTATCTTTCTACTGATATCTCCTGTCTCCATTACAGCATCAGGCACTATCATATTGATAAGAGACGATTTTCCTACACCTGAAGGACCAGCCAAGGAAGTTGTCTTCCCTTTAAGAAGCTCCTTCACCTTATCTATTCCATCATTGTCGTAAACACTTATCAATAGCACTTTATAACCTGCTAATTCATAAGTTTCCTTTAAATCATTTATCTCGTCATCTTCTATTAAATCACATTTATTAAAACATAAAATGCTTTCCATATCCTGTGATTCCATCATAACAAGAAAACGATCCAAAAGATTTCTATTTGGCATAGGACTTTTTGCTGCAAATACCACCAATGTCTGGTCGATATTTGCAACAGCTGGTCTTATTAACTGATTTTTACGTTCGCATATATCTACTATATTACCTGTCATATTCTCTTGTGACAGTACATCGATAGATACATTATCTCCCACTAGCGGTTTTAAATTTTTATGTCTAAAAACACCTTTAGCTTTGCAAGTATATATGCCATCATTTTGTACATGAACAAAATATTCACCTGCTATACCCTTGACTATCTTACCTATCACTATTAATTAACCTCTACTGGAATCTCAATTTCTTCTGTAAAACAATTCTTTTCTGTGTATACAAGCTGTGTTTCTTCATTACCATCAGCATCTGTATATACAAGAGTTACCATAAATGTTACATCTGTAACACCAGTTTCCTCGATAACAATTGTATTCTTAGACTGCTTATAACCTGGCTCATAATTTGTAGCAATAACACCTGGTAAATCTTCATTTCTGTATGTTGTCTGCTTACCATGATTTACAATCAATGATATCTCTAATTTACCTTCTTTTACAGTCTCTGAAGTAGTTTCACCTTCAGCTCCGCCCTCTACTGGCTTATTTATCACTGGTAATTCAAACTGTGTATCATTAAATGCCTTAATATAAATTTCTGTTTTCTTTACCATCTCAGTAGTTGGCTCTTTCTGTGTAGTCTGCTCCTCTGTCTGTGGTTCAGTCTGCTGTACACCAAGGCTTACAACTACATTAATTGTTGTACCCTTAGGTAATGACTTGCCAACCTCATACTCTGCGCTAATAATCTTTCCTACAGTTATCTTGTCGCTGTACTCATTCTTTGATACAACTACAAGTCCTAATGACTCTAACTGTGACTTCATTGTTTCAAAATTCTTATCTACAAGCTCTGGAACTACTACTAATGCATCATCTGGGCCAGAACTTACATATAAATCAACATGAGCTCCATGAGTAAGCTGTGTTGGAGATGTAGGATTTGTCTTAATACATTCCTCAGCTTCGATTTCTTCATTTACTTCATAGATAACCTTCACGTCAAGTCCATATTCTTCACTTGTAAGTAATTCTAAAGCTTCTTCTCTTGTCATTCCCTTGACTGATGGAATTTCAAATTTCTTAGCACCATTACTTATAACAACTATAACCTTTGTGTGCTTATCTACAATATCGCCTTCCTTATGGCTCTGGCGGATAACATATCCTTCTTGAACGTGATTGTCATACTCATACTCACGACCAATTCCAAGCTCTGCGTCATTTAACATTCTCTGAGCTTCGCTGTCTGTCATATTTGTAACATTTGGTACAACTGTCTGCTTTGAGCTTGGGCCTGACTGTGTCTGTGTTGTAGTCTGATCGTATGGATCCTTTTCAGATGAGCCACATCCATTCAACACATTGATAATAACAAGAATAAATCCAACTATAAATACTACACTGGCTACAATAGCACCTATTGTAATAAGCTTATCATGCTTTGAATTTACATTATCTATATCGTCATCTATCTCGTCTAAATCATCATCTTCTTCTATATCATCTTCGTCATCCATCTCTTTCAAGGAATTAGCATTATTCATAGAAGCTGTATTTATACCACGACGAATATTATTAACCTCTTCATCTGTCATCATAATAGTTGCACCATTTGGTGTTGCGGATGCTAAAACCACGAAATCCTCATCAGGAGTGATAAGCGATTTCTTTAAATCTGCGATAAGTGCTGCAACCTTAAGATATCTAAGCTCAGATTTCTTCTGAGTACATTTTGCGATAATCTTCTCTACACTTATCGGTAAATCTGGTACCTCAAGCTTTGGTGAAGGACACTCCTCATTAATATGCTGTAAAGCTATATTAACAGTAGATTCTCCCTCAAAAGGCACCTTTCCAGTAAGCATTTCATACAATGATATACCTAATGAGTAGATATCACTCTTTTCATCAATATATCCACCTCTTGCCTGCTCTGGTGAAATATAATGAACAGAGCCCATAGCATTTGAATTTATAGTATTAGCTGAAGCTGCTCTAGCAATACCAAAATCTGTAACCTTAACCTTGCCTTCTCTAGAGATGATAACGTTCTGTGGCTTAATGTCTCTATGGATAATATGATTGTTGTGAGCCGCCTCTATTCCCTGTGCAATCTGAATTGCTATACTTACAGCTTCCTTTACTGGCAACTTACCTTTTTTCTCAATATACTTCTTAAGTGTAATTCCTTCAACAAGCTCCATTACGATAAAATATATTCCATTTTCATCGCCTACATCAAATACATTTACAATATTTGGATGTGCAAGACCAGCTGCTGACTGAGCCTCTACCTTAAACTTAGACACAAAGCTCTTATCCTCGCTAAACTCGTCTTTAAGTACCTTAACAGCTACATATCTGTTAAGCTTATGGTCTAACGCCTTGTATACATCTGACATTCCGCCAGAGCCTACTTTATCTATAATCTCGTATCTATCTGCGATAAACATATTTTTTCTTATCATCATAATAACTTACTCTTCCTTTCGATAATTCTATACCTGTGCAAGTACTACAGCGATATTATCTAATCCGCCATTTTCATTTGCAATGTCTATTAACTTATGGACAGTATCTTCAAGAGTCTTACCAGCACACTCCTTAACAATGTCGTTAATCTGGCTATCCTCAACCATATTACTAAGACCGTCTGAACAAAGAAGAATCTTAGTATTCTCACTAATGTCAACTTCAAAGAAGTCTGCGATAATCTTCTCATTCACTCCGATAGCTCTCGTAATAACATTCTTTCTAGCATGTGTTCTAGCACTTTCTTTATCAAGCTCACCTAAGCTTACCATCTCTTGAACCAGAGAATGGTCTCTTGTTATCTGTCTTATATCATCATTATCTATAAGATAGAGTCTTGAATCTCCTACATTTGCCACATATAAGATATCATTCTCCAATGTAGCCACAACCAATGTAGTACCCATTCCTTTGAATTTCTCATCACTTGTCGCCATATTAAGCACCTTTTCATTTGCTGTCGCTATAGCTTCTTCGATGATAGTTATTTTATCTTTGGATTCATTCTGCTTTATGGATTCTAACACAGCATTTACTGCCTGCTCTGAAGCAACCTCGCCGGCCTTATGCCCTCCCATTCCATCTGCAACGATTAAAATATTCGGGAGATTTCCTACATTCTGTTCAGAAACATATGCATAATCCTGATTTGTGTTCCTTCTTACACCCATGTTAGTTAACGCAAACGCTTTCATGATTCCCCCTCCTTTGTCTTTTTTGTTTCATTATAGTTTTTTCTAAGTTGTCCGCATGCGCCGTTGATATCACGACCCATTTCCCTTCTAATAGTAACATTTATTCCATATTTTTCAAGTTTATTTTTGAACTTTTCTATGGCTTGTTTCTCTGATTGCTTAAAATCTCGCTCTTTTATAGGATTAACAGGAATAAGATTTACGTGACAATTTATTCCTTTAAGCAATTCTCCCAGTCGTACGGCTCCCTCTACGGTATCATTAATTCCTGAAACTAATGAATACTCAAAGGTGAGACGCCTTCCTGTTTTATCAAAATAATAATTACACGCCTTTAATATCTCATCAATCTTATATGCCTTAGCTACTGGCATAAGCTCTTTTCTGGTCTCATCTTCCGAGGCATGTAAAGATATGGCAAGTGTAATCTGTACCTGACTATCAGCTAATTCATATATTTTAGGAACCAGTCCACAGGTTGATAATGTTATATTTCTCTGGCTTATATTTAAACCATAGTCGTCAGAAATCAATTTCAAAAACTTCATCACATTATCATAATTATCAAGTGGCTCTCCACTTCCCATAAGAACTATATTTGATACCCTCTCACCGATATCCTTCTGAATGCTGTATATTTCATCAAGCATCTCTGACGGCAATAAATTTCTCTCTAAACCATCCAATGTGGAAGCACAAAACTTACATCCCATCCTGCAACCTACCTGAGTAGAAATGCAAACTGAATTCCCATGATGATATCTCATAAGAACACTTTCGATTATATTGCCATCCTGTAATTCAAATAAATACTTTTTCGTTCCATCTACCTTTGAGGTTAAAATCTCTACTGGCTTAAGAGCTGTAAGAAAACACTTTTCATTAAGTTTATCTCTTAAGTTCTTAGACAGATTACTCATCTCCTCAAAGGAATGAACCAGCTTAACATGAAGCCATTCATATATCTGTTTTGCTCTGAAGGATTTCTCGCCAAGCTCTAATACTAAGTTATTCAATTCTTCAAAATCTAATGACTTTATGTCAATCCGCATGTCCATATTAGTACCTCTCAAAACGACTTATAAAGAAGCCGTCTGTACCGTTTATACCCGGTAACATCTGAATATATCCATCTTTTGCAGTTCCGCCACAAAAATCTTTCGGAACATATGATGATATATCAACTCTTTTCATAGGATAATTATCTTCTATGAATTTCGCATTTTCCATGTTTTCTTCTTTATTCAAGGTGCATGTGCTGTATATAAGTGTTCCACCCACCTTAACATACTGCCATGCATTTGCAAGAATATCTCTCTGAAGCTTTACAAGCTCTTTTTGTGATTCTTTAGTTATATTATACTTTATATCACTTTTCTTTCCGATAATACCAAGACCTGAACATGGTAAATCTGCTATAACTATGTCAGCCTTTTCTACCATATCATTATCAAGAATGGTTGCATCATAAACTTCAGCTTTCACTCCCAAGGCTTCTGTTCTATCTATATTTTCTTCTATAAGCCCTACCTTGTAATCACTTATATCTCTGGCGATAACTTTTCCACTTCCATCCATAAGTTCCCACAAATGAAGCGCTTTTCCGCCTGGCGCAGCACAAAGGTCCAAGCATACATCATCCTTTTTAGGATTAGCTATAACTGCCACTAGCATAGAGCTTAAATCTTGTACACTTATTAACCCTTCATTGAAGGCCTGTGTATTCTCCAAATAATCAACATTCTTAAGATAAAGACAGTTCTCATATATATCAGACTTAGAGACTTCTATTCCATCCTCTTCCAATAATTTTATTATATCAGCTAATACTTCTTTACTAGTATTTGCTCGCACACATATACTATCGTCACAATTTGACATAGCCTTTATGATTCTTGAAGCTTCTTCCATTCCATATTGAACAATTAACTGTTCTACTATCCATGTAGGCATAGAATATACTACATTTAGATAATCAACTATGTTTTCTGAAGCATTAGGAAGCTTTATATTATCCTTTTCTCTAATGACAGCTCTTAGCACGCCATTTACGAAACCTCTAAGCTGTCCAAAGCTTCTCTTTATAGCAAGCTTAACTGCCTCATTACACGCCGCCGAAACTGGTACCGAATCCATAAACATAATCTGGTACACCGACATTCTAAGAAGATTTCTTATAAGCGGCTTCATCTTTTTTACCTTTACCTTAGAAAACTTATCTATGACATAATCTATAAGAATTCTATTCTCTATAGTTCCTTCAGTTATCCTTGTGATAAATGCCCTATCTCTCTTATCAAGATATTGATACTTTCGCAAAGTCTGACGAAGAACTATATGACTATATTCACCTTTTTCGCATATATCAAGGAGCATATCAAGTATTATTTCTCTTGAATTAACTGCTCCTGCACCAGCATTTGTATTAATCACGGTCTCTTCCTCCAAAGAGAATTATTAATCGAAGTAACTGTAATATAGCTGTTGCCGCACTTGCAACATATGTTAATGCAGCAGCACTTAGAACTTTTCTAGCACCTTTTATCTCATCGCCATACAGTATTCCATCATTCTCAAGAACCTTCACAGCTCTAGATGAAGCATTAAACTCTACAGGCAATGTGATAATATGAAATACTACTGTAGCCGCAAAACATACAATACCTGCTGTAAGCCATGCCTGGCTAGATGAACCAGTAAACAATAAGCCTATAGCGATAAGTATCCATGATGCATATGAGCCTATATTTGCTACAGGAACAAACATTGAACGAAGTCTTACCGGAACATACCCTCTAGCATGCTGTACTGCATGTCCACATTCGTGAGCTGCAACTCCAATAGCTGCAACTGAAGTACTATTGTAAGTTGAATCTGATAAACGTAATACTTTATTCTTTGGATCGTAATGGTCACTTAACTTTCCTGCAATATGCTCAACTCTTACATCATTTATCCCGTGAGAACGAAGAATTCTCTCCGCCACTTCTGCACCCGTAATATTTCTTGAGCTTCTAACCTTTGAATATTTTTTAAATCTTGAATTTACCATATATTGTGCCCATAGAGAAAGTACCAATCCTATGAGAACTAAAAGATATGTTGGATCAAAATAATATCCATAAGAACGATATACATATAATAACATATTAAACCTCCAATACTTTAAATTACTCTCCTAACACTGCATCATCTTCAAAGCCTGCACCGCATAGAAAAGCTTCTGTTGTCATTCTTTTCTTTCCCTCTAACTGCAATTCAGTTATAGCCAATGCACCTTTGCCAGTCTTTACCACTATGGCCTTCTTAGTTTTATCTACAATCTGACCAAAAGCACCAGCATATTCCTTATCTATCACTTCTGCTCGCCATATTTTCAATGTTTTACCTTTGTATGAAGTATATGCACTTGGCCAAGGATTTAAGCCTCTTATAAGTCTTTCTATCACTTCAGCTTCCTTTGAAAAATCTATATCACCAAGCTTTTTATCAAGCATTTTCGCATAAGTACTTTTACTGTGATCCTGTGGAGTTCTTGTAATTGTTCCATTTTCCAATTTTTCCAGTGTTGTTAATATAACTTCACTTCCTGCTGTAGTTAATTTATCAAAAAGACTTCCACCGGTTTCGTCCCTAGCTATAGGAACTTCTATAACATCTAGGATATCACCAGTATCAATACCTTCCGCCATCATCTGTGTAGTTACACCTGTAACTTTTTCTCCATCTATAATGCTCCACTGTATAGGTGCCGCTCCTCTGTACTTTGGCAACAATGATGCATGAATATTTACACAGCCATACTTTGGCATATCAAGTAATTCCTTGGATAATATCTGTCCGTACGCCGCTACTACAAATACATCTGCATTGTATTCGCGTAATTTTAAAACTGCATCCTCATTTTTAACCCTATGTGGCTGATATACATCAATATTATGTCTAATAGCTGCCTCTTTTACCGGTGTAAATTGAATTTCTTTTCCTCTACCCTTTGGCTTATCTTCCTGTGTTACAACTAATACTACGTCATGACCTGCCTCTACGATTGCATCAAGCGCTCCTACTGCAAAGTCAGGTGTACCCATGAATATAACCTTCATACGCTACCTCCAATATTACTCTTCATCCTCGTCGTATGCAGCTTCCATAAGCTCGCCTTCAACTTTTTCTACATAGAGATGACCATCAAGGTGATCAAGCTCATGACAAATAGCTCTTGCTAAAAGCTCTGTTCCCTCTATTTCATATTCTTCCATATTTTCATTAAAAGCTCTAGCCTTTACATAATTTGGTCTTGTTACGATTCCAGCCTTATTAGGAACTGATAAACATCCTTCCTGGCCTGTTTGCTTTCCACTTGTCTCTAAGATAGTTGGATTAATCATAACAATCGGACCTTCACCTATATCAATAACTACAATTCTCTTTAATATGCCCACCTGTGGAGCAGCAAGTCCCACTCCATTAGCTTCATACATTGTATCAATCATATCTTCTATAAGTGTTCTAGTTCTATCGTTGACTTCCTTTACTTCCTTACATACCTTACCAAGACATTCGTCACCCATGGTTCTAATATTTCTCAATGCCATATCGACACCTCCATAAAATACAAAATTATCAATTAATTATACCAAATTTTTATAAATAATACAAGTTATTAGAATCCTGACATAGGATTGAAGTCAAATTGTATTGATGCTTTCTTATTTTCTTCCATTTTCTCAAAACAATTCTCTATATAATCCTTAACTAATATAAGCTTTTTATACTCCTTACACTTGATATATATAACCTTTCTATACACATCATTTATCCTTGCTACATTAGCATTTGCAGGCCCTATAATTCTAAGCTCTTTATTATCTACTCCACTTTTACCTATCAATTCTTTTATTTTAATTGATAGCTTGTCTAGCAATGCTTCATCCTTTGATGTCAATTGTACTGCTACAAGAGATACAACTGGAGGGTATTCAGAAATAGTCCTATACAGTATCTCTTGATTGTAAAATTCCGTATAATCCTGCTTTGAAGCCGCTATGATGCTTCCATTGTCTGGTGAATAAGTCTGAATAACTGCTTCACCTCTAAGTTTACCTCTACCAGCTCGTCCTTCCGCCTGTGTCAATAACTGGAAGGTCTTCTCCGATGAACGATAATCTGATGCATATAAGGACAAATCTGCTGCAATTATTCCTACCAATGTCACATTTGGAAAATCGTGACCCTTTACTATCATCTGAGTCCCTATAAGAATATCTGCCTCTCCATTAGAAAACTGTGACAATATCTTTTCATAGCCATCTTTTTTGCTTGTTGTATCCATATCCATTCTAAGTGTTCTAGCTGTTGGATACATCTTCTTGACAGCCTCCTCAACCTTCTGAGTTCCCGTTCCAAAAGCTGCTATATATTTAGAATTACATTCTGGACAGGTTTTAGGCATAGCTATCTCATAACCACAATAATGGCATATAAGCTTATTATTGTTATGAAGAGTAAGTCCCACATCACAATGAGGACATTTCATAGCCTTTCCACATTCTCTACAAGAAACAAAGCCAGCATATCCTCTTCTATTTATAAACAGCATTATCTGCTGTTTTTTATCCAATCTATCTTTTATAAGTTCATCAAGCTTAGTACTAAACATAGTTCTATTCCCCATAGCCAGCTCCTGTCTCATATCCACAATATGAACATCTGCTGGAATGGATGTTTTTGCCCTATTTTTAAGCTCATATAAATTGTATTCCCCTGTCAACGCCTTGTAGTAAGAATCAATTGCTGGAGTTGCTGACCCCAAAACAACTGCCGCGCCTTCATTTTTTGCACGGAATATAGCCGCTTCTCTGGCGTGATACCTAGGAGATGTCTCACTTTTATAGGAACCTTCATGTTCCTCATCTATAATAATCAGTCCAAGATTTCTAAATGGCGTAAATACAGCAGAACGTGGACCTATCATAATCTTGATATCCCCATTTTTAGCTCGTTCAAACTGATCATATCGCTCCCCTGCCGACAATTTAGAATTGATAATAGATACCTTATCTCCAAACTTTCTGTAAAATCTCATTACAGTCTGATAAGTAAGGGCAATCTCTGGTATAAGAACGATTATCTCTTTTCCTTTTTCGATTACTTTTTCGATAATATCTATATATACTTCTGTCTTTCCACTTCCTGTTATTCCATGAATTAAATGTACTCCACCAAACCCTTGAGATTTATTCTCAATATATGAATATATTCCCTGCGCAATCTTTTCCTGGTCCTTATTTAGCTTTATATCATAAGGCAATAAATCTGTATATTTAATAGGATTTCTATATACTGTCTCTTCTTTTATCTCAAGTAATCCTTCACTTTCCAATGCCTTAGCTACACTTAAAGAAACACCAAGCTTCCCCACAAGACTCCAATCCATCTCTTTACTTTCCTTTAAGGCATAAAGAAGTTTAAGTCTAGCTGTAGCGTGCTTTCTTTCATATTTTTCTATGGCATCATTAACAGCATCTGTATCATCCACAAGTATTACTCTCTTTGTGTAAACAGATTTCTTTGTTTCTTTTATAGGGATAACAGTTTTTAAGGCCTGATTCATAGAAGAACCATAATTCTCCTTAATAAACCAAGCCAACGAAATAAGACGGCCTTCTATAGGTATACTATTCTTGACAACACTATCAATTTCTTTGATTTTGTCAGCCATATACCACGCCGTCTCACTTAATGATGTAACGTATCCTTGTATTATCCTATTTCCCTTTCCAAAGGGAATATTAACCAGCACACCTGGATATATTTCATTCTCTAGGTGTGCTGGGATACGATAATCAAATCCTTTATCTAGTTTTTCGTGTGATATGTCTACAATCACCTTTGCATACATAAACTACTTCTCCAGACTATTACTTTTGTATTTTTGTAGCTGCCTCAAGACAATTATTCATAAGCATGGCAATAGTCATAGGTCCAACGCCACCTGGAACAGGTGTTATAGCTGATACCTTATCAAATACCTTATCATAATCTACGTCACCGCAAATCTTATTATCTTCATCACGATTGATTCCTACGTCGATTACTACTGCACCTTCCTTTACAAATGTATCATCTACAAACTTAGGCTTACCTATAGCAACAACAAGAATATCTGCCTGCTTTGTTATTTCCTTCATATTCTGTGTCTTAGAATGAACTACTGTAACGGTTCCATTCTCTCTTAAAAGCAACATTGACATAGGCTTTCCTACAATATTGCTTCTACCGATTACAACACAATGCTTTCCTGCTATATCAATATTTGAACGTTTAAGAAGCTGAATAATACCATATGGTGTACAAGAAATAAATCCATTCTGACCTGTAGAGAGCGCACCTACATTCATAAGATGGAAGCCATCTACATCCTTATATGGTGAAATAGCGTCAATAACTTTATTTTCATCCATATGAGCAGGTAATGGAAGCTGTACAAGGATACCATTGATAGAATCATCATTGTTAAGCTTATCAATTAAATCTAAAAGCTCAGCTTCTGTAGTCTCCTCTGGAAGTTCATGTGAAACACTCTTAATACCTACATATTCACATGCCTTCTTCTTATTTCTAACATATACACAAGACGCTGGATTATCGCCCACCTGCACTACTGCAAGCGAAATTTCCTTACCCTGAGCCTTTAACTCAGCCACCTTGTCTCTTGTCTCGTCTTTAATCTCTGTAGAAATCTTCTTTCCATCAATAATAAATGCCATCTTTCTTATCCTCACTTTTTAAAATAATCCTGTGATTACACCATCTTCATTTACATCAATACCCACAGCTGCTGGCTTCTTTGGAAGACCTGGCATAGTCATAATTGCTCCTGTGATAACAACTACGAAACCTGCTCCAGCTGATACATAAACCTCTCTGATATTGATATCAAAGCCTGTTGGTCTACCAAGCTTAGTCTGATCATCAGATAACGAATACTGTGTCTTTGCCATACAAACAGGGAAATGACCATATCCCATTTCTTCAATTTTGCTAAGCATCTTAAGTGCTGCTGGATTATATGTTACATTATCTGCGCCATAAATCTTTGTGGCAACTGTCTTAATCTTATCCTTTAAAGACATATCATCTTCATAGATTGGCTTAAAGTTGCTTTCCTTATTCTCAAGAGTTGCAAGTACAGCCTCAGCAAGCTCGATACCGCCTTCGCCACCCTTTTCCCATACTTTTGCAAGAGCAAATTCGCAGCCTCTGCTTTCGCAGAATTCCTTAACAAATGCCATCTCAGCCTCTGTGTCAGAAACGAATGCATTAAGTGTAACAACAACTGGCACTCCGTATAACTGTAAATTCTCAATATGCTTTTCAAGATTTACTATACCAGCCTTTAAAGCCTCTAAATTCTCATTATTCAAATCATCCTTAGCTACGCCACCATTGTACTTTAAAGCTCTGATTGTAGCTACTAATACTACTGCATCTGGCTTAAATCCAGCCATACGACACTTGATATCAAAGAACTTCTCTGCACCAAGATCAGCACCAAAACCTGCCTCTGTGATAACGTAATCAGCCATTTTAAGGGCTGTCTTTGTAGCTCTTACAGAATTACATCCATGTGCAATATTAGCAAATGGTCCACCGTGAACTAACGCTGGTGTATGCTCTAATGTCTGAATCATATTTGGCTTAATAGCATCTTTAAGTAATGCTGCCATAGCTCCAACTGCATCTAAATCCTTAGCCGTTACAGGCTCTCCTGCATAATTGTATGCCACAATTATTCTTCCAAGTCTATCCTTTAAATCATTCATATCATCTGCAAGACAAAGAATAGCCATAATCTCAGATGCAACTGTTATAACAAAATGGTCCTCTCTAACTACACCGTCAAGCTTTGAACCAAGACCAATTACTGTATTTCTAAGAGCTCTATCATTCATATCAAGACATCTCTTCCAAACTACCTGTCTTGTATCAATTCCTAACTCATTACCCTGCTGAATATGATTATCAAGAAGGGCTGCAAGTAAATTGTTTGCAGATGTAATAGCATGGAAATCACCTGTAAAATGAAGATTTAAATCTTCCATAGGTACAACCTGAGCATATCCACCTCCTGCTGCACCACCCTTTATACCAAAGCAAGGTCCTAACGAAGGCTCTCTAAGGGCAATAACTGCTTTTTTATTTAACTTACCAAAAGCCTGTCCTAAACCTACTGTAACTGTTGTCTTTCCTTCTCCAGCCGGTGTAGGATTAATAGCTGTAACAAGGATAAGCTTACCATCCTTATTATCCTTAATCTTTTCGAAATATTCATCTGATAATTTTGCCTTATACTTACCATATAATTCAATATCATCCTCGGTTACACCAATACTTGCTGCGACTTCTTTAATTGGTAGCATAGTAGCTTCCTGTGCAATCTGAATATCTGTCTTCATTTTTTCCTCCTTGCCTTATGGCTTTATAACTATTTTAAGTTCTCTAATTCATCAAGGGTCATAAGAACCTTTCTAGGCTTTGTACCCTCTTCTTCACCTACGACACCAGCTTCACACATCTGATCCATAATACGTGCCGCACGGTTAAATCCTATCTTGAACATTCTCTGAAGCATACTAGTAGAAGCTTTCTGCTTTTGAATAACAAATCTTGCTGCATCAAAGAAATATTCATCCCTGCCATCACCTTGTTCTTCTGCTCCTGGTCCATTCTGTGAACTTTGAGTGGTCTGATTTTCTACATATCTGGCAATAGAGTCGTCATAATTTACATCTCCCGCCTGATTCTTCCAGAATTCAACAACCTTAGACACTTCGCCGTCAGATACAAACGCTCCCTGTAATCTAACAGGTTTTACATATCCCGAAGGATAGAATAACATATCACCGTTTCCTAGAAGCTTCTCTGCACCGTTCTGATCAATTATTGTTCTTGAATCAACACCAGAAGATACCATAAGGGCAACTCTTGACGGTACATTTGCCTTGATAAGACCTGTAACAACATTTACAGAAGGTCTCTGTGTAGCAATTATAAGGTGAATTCCTGCCGCTCTAGCAAGCTGTGCAATTCTACATATAGATTCCTCAACTTCCTTAGCTGCAACCATCATAAGATCTGCAAGCTCATCTATAACTATAACTATTTGAGGTAACTTCGAAGGCATATTGCCGTTTTCATCAGGGCCTGCCTGAAGAAGCTTCTCATTATATCCCTTCAAATCTCTTACATTGAGTTCTGCAAACTTTTTATATCTATCAGACATCTCCGCCACTGCCCACTTAAGTGTGTTAGAAGCAAGCTTTGGATCTGTCACAACAGGCTGTAATAAATGTGGTATTCCGTTATACACACCGAATTCTACCACCTTAGGATCTACTATGATAAGTCTAACTTCATCTGGAGTAGCTCTAAATAAAATACTCATAATGATAGAATTTGTAAATACCGACTTACCTGAACCAGTAGTTCCTGCAACAAGTAAATGTGGCATCTTGGCAATATCACCGATAATTACCTCACCTGCTATATCCTTACCAGCTGCAAATGCAAGCTTCGAACCATTGCTCCTAAGAGCATTTGACTCAATCAATTCTCTTATAAGAACTGAGTCTCTTCCCTCATTAGGTACTTCTATTCCGATTGTAGATTTACCTGGAATTGGCTCAATTCTAATATCTGTAGCCGCAAGATGAAGCTTAATATCATCTGTAAGCTTTGTGATATTTGCAAGTCTTGTTCCTATTTCTGGTTGTATCTCATATCTAGTAACAGACGGTCCTCTACTATAGTCAACAACGTCTGCTGTAATACCAAAATTAGCTAAAATATTCTCAAGCTTCTTAGCTGTATCTCTAAGTTCCATTGCATTGGAACCACTTGAACGACCATTTCCTTTATTAAGAAGATTTGTAGAAGGAAGAATGTATTCCTTCTTTCTCTTTCCAATTGTGGACGCTGCAGGTCTAGCTGTACTTGCAGTTGGTGTACTTGTGACTGGTGCACTTGTCACTGGCGTACTTGTCACTGATGTACTTGTGGCTGGTGAACTTGTCGCCGGCGTAGTCGATGCTGGCTTACTAAGAAGGCCTTCACCTGCTGTCTTTGTATCAGATACAGGTGCACCAAATGGTTTTCTATTCATTACATTCTTAGCTTCTTCACTTACAATGATTCTCTCCTTAGGCTTAAAGAAACCTTCCTCGTCAACCTGTGGTGGTTCTTCCCTGCGTGGTTCCTCATATCTAGGATGTTCATTTTTAGGATAATCATTTTTAGGAAGTGGTGTAGCTACATACTTATCCACGTCCACATGACCGCGATATAAATGTGCATTCTCTGGAAGCTTACCTGCAAATTCACCTGTTATTTCATGAATATCTTCTATACTTCCTTCATTATCATCAATCTTTTGCATAGACACACCTTTAACCTTATTGTTAATGCGTCTATTCTTTTCATATTGCTTATTTTCAACCTTTGTAATTACATTATCTTTGATTTTTATAGCATCATTCTTAGCGTGATTATAAACCTTCTTGCTACCACTCTTAACACCGCCTACAAAAGAGCGTTCTGTCATAATAACAAGCATTATAATAATAAATAATACTACGATTATGTATGCGCCAACCATACCTAAGGCGCCTGCCAATCCATTTACAATAAATGCACCAAACAATCCACCACCACTTTTATCTTTACCGCAGATACTATAATAATCTGTAGCAGAAATATTAGGGCTATATTCCATAAATATCAGCTGGATAAGTGCGCTTACAAATAATACAAAAAGTACTCCAGCTATAAATTTAACTACAGCCTTTCTGTTATTTATATTTGACAATAAAAATGCTATTCCTAAAAACGCAGCTATTGGCAAAATATATGATATAAATCCAAATAATCCAAAAAGGAAATGACTTATATAATCTCCCACCGGTGATAGTAAACCAAAGTTACTTAAAAATACCAATACTGTAGCAACTAAAGCTATGAGGAGCTTTATCTCATTGCGCAGCTTTATATCCTTTTCTGTAGGTACATAAACTGGCTTATCCTGCTTTGGAGTAGTTTTCTTAGCACTTGTCTTTCCCTTCGTGCTAGTATTTCTACTTGTTTTTGTATTTCCTTTTCCAGTGGTTTTTTTCGTAGTTTTTATCTGCTTCGCCACTTTTTAATGCCTCCAGTTCAAAATTTATAAACTAAATCAAGAAAAATCCTACTATTGATACAAGTCCCATTATTGCACAATATATAGAAAATACTTTAAATTTCTTCTTTCTAACAATTTTAAGCATTGTCTTAATACAAATGTATCCAACAACTCCTGCTACTATGGTTCCTGCTGCATAATTTATCATCTCACTTGATGTAACACCTTCCTTAAATAAATCAGGAATATCAAGTACTGCAGCTCCAAGAATAGCTGGAATAGATACGATAAATGAAAACTTTACAGCAAATGCTCTATCCATTCCTGCAATGAGACATGCTGTCACTGTAGTTCCAGAACGTGATATACCAGGCATTGTAGCAAATCCCTGACATATACCTACAAATCCTGCCTTCTTATAGCTTACATTTGACTCATCCTCATGACCATCCTTTGCGTTATCCGCAATAAGAAGTATAATACTTGTCATTAACAAACATATACCAGGAACAATAAGTGACGCAGATACTGTTTCTATCATATCCTTTAACACAATACCCATAATTCCTGTTGGGATAGTTGCAATAATTATAAGCATTACATATCTTCTAAATGGTGTAGATATAATTTCTATATACGACTTCTTCTCGTATCCTTTTTTATTTTTATTAAATAAGTTTGAAAAATATATTCCGATGTTCTTACATACATCTATTACAATGCCAAATCCTCCTACGATTAACTCCCATATATCATTCCAGAAGCAAATAAACACAGCTACAAGTGTTCCCACGTGCAACAAAATATCAAATGCGATACCCGCTTCACTTAATCCAAAGAAATTCTTAAAAATTGCCAAGTGTCCAGAACTACTCACTGGTAAGAACTCAGCAACACCCTGTATAAATCCTAAAATAATAGCTTCAAAAAAACTCATTATATTGGCCTCCTATTGCCTTTATTATTATCAATATCTTCAAAAGACATATTCCTATTCATTTTACTATTAAAACCACTGTAATTCAAGTAAATTTTCAATAATCTTCAATTCACAGATTTTATTACATAATTCTTATTATCAGTACCCCCATTAACTTTCGCGAAATGATTTTCTGCTCGTATGTATATGGCTGCGTACGAAGTATCTATGTATTTTTCTGCGTCTATGAGGGTTCCGATGATTTGCTTATATGCCCCTCTTGATACTAAGGCTGCGTGTATTTTCACTAAAAACACAACTAGCGAAGTGGTGTTCACAGGACAAGGACAACGGATTCGATTTTCTATTTTCTAACACCCCACACCTCAAAACGC
>JBGVNF010000130.1:0-1771 GCA_045125245.1 Lachnospiraceae bacterium | reverse complement strand
TGGTGACTCATATACAAACGCTATAAACAATGCAGTATCATATGGGATTAGAACTAAAGGATTGCTAAACTTAAAACCTAATACAACTTATAGAATATCATTGGGTGATAAGACAAAATTCAAATACCATATTGCAGTTTTCGATAATTGGGATAATGCACTACCTTCAGTAGCATCTTTGAGTCTTAGTGGAGATTGGGTTTCTAGTGTAGATACTATATTTACAACAACAAAAGATGCACATAAAATTGGTATTAATGTTCAGAAACAGGATGCTGGTTCAATTACACCACCTGAAAGTGTCCATGCTCAAGTTAGATTAGAAGAAGTTACTGATGTAGTATTGAGAAGTTGCTCAAGCAAATATGATGAATTAGATTTAACAAGAGGTACATATACTCAAAATGTGGGTATGGTTTATTTAGATGGTATTAATACACTTAGTCAACAAATTGCAGTAGTTGGTGATACTTATCAACCTACTGATACAACTTTAAAAACATTTGATATTAAATGTAATGGTGCGGTAGTTGATAGTATATGTTTATGTAATAGATTCCCTATGAGGGAGTCAGTGACAAGTACCAACATTAATTTTGAAAGTGTACGTATCCATAGTGCAAACCAATCATGTCGTTTAACAATCAAGAAAGAAAAAGCATCAACAGTAGATGAGTTTAAATTGTGGTTACAAGATAATCCATTGGAAATTATTTATCAATTAAAAACACCAATCATCCATAAAGTACATATTGGAAATAAAAATGAAGCCAATACAGAAGTTGCTAAACCAAATGATGTATTTACATTACCTACTTTATATACAGAACAAACTCATATTGATTTAACTAATAATGGTATCATGCCTAAAGTACAATCAAGAGATTATATTGCATATCCTGTATTGCCTATGATTGGTAGAACATATACTTTACAACACAATCTTACTGGTGGAGTAAGTAACTTAACTGTTGACTTATTAGGTAGAACACAATCAGTATCATATCAAAATCATAAATCATTGATTTACTCACCTGAAACTATGGATGCAGTTTTACACAATGAATTAAGAATTAGTGGTAAAGGTAAAATTAGTAGAGTAATGTATATTGATGGTGGATATACGTATATAGATATTCCATATATTGAGGGAATGAAAAATGCAGTAAATCCTATTGTTAAAAATATTATAGGTGAAGATTTAAACACTTCTAAGTCAAAAAGTGTTGGAATGTATTTCGATTTTATTTTAAAAGAAGTGAAACAGAACACTACTTATATTGTATATATCGACATTAGTGGTGATGAACATAACTTACCTGTTATGGGATTTTTAAATGCAGAAGGCAATGGTTGGAATGTTAAAAAAGTAGATTGTCCGCTCGGTAAAAACTTTATTGAGTTCACAACAACAAGTTCCATAACCCTACAACCAGCATTTAGAATACATAGAAAGGATTATATACAAGGACTTTACAACGAAACATTATATATTAATAACTTCATGATATTTGAAAAACAATCATATCAAGAAAATATCTGCTATGTAGATTGTGGAGAAATTAGATTGACACCTGATATGTTTGAACAAGGAAGTGTTGGAGCTGCAAGTGTAGGTTCTCATTATAACAGTGATAAAGCTGATAGTGGTTATCGTATTAGAACTAAAGAATTAATAAAATTGGAAATAGGAGAACAATACGTATTTTTAGGTAATAATGATAAATATAAATACTCTGCACGTTTTTATGACATGAATGGAAATAAAACA
>JBGVNF010000129.1:0-10339 GCA_045125245.1 Lachnospiraceae bacterium | reverse complement strand
ACTTCAGCGGCAGAAATTCTTTTTATTACTTTAATTGCCATATTAGTCATCACCTCATAATAATCTATTATATATTTATTATAGTTTAAAAAACACTACAAAGCAAAATTAAAGGAGAGCTTTTGCTCTCCTCTTTTATTTGTTTAGTAATTGATTAATAACGTTTTCAAGATATAAGATTTTTTGTTTTAAAGCCACTATGTCTACTACTTCTTGTTGTGGTTCATTTCTATTTATCTGTTCATTATTATTATCTATAATCGGTATTTCAACAGTTTGTTGATTGTGCAGTAGTGATTTTAACTCATCATATTCAGCCTTATCGATAAATACTGCTTTAATGTAAGGCGCCACTATTGCACCATTTGTAACTGGTCTTGTTCAATCTGTAATATAAAGTGTTCCATCTGTTGTTGCAATAAAATTGGCAGTTGAAGAAGAACATTCTAAAAGTAAGTCTACATTATTTGATGCACAACAAAAGAAGACATTGTTTACATCAATAATATGGTTATCTTGTATGATTTTATAGTATTCCATTATCATCACCTCTACATTGATATACATGGTAAGATATAATATAGGCTCTCAGGACCAGATATTCCAGCACCATTATAACGATAGAACAATGCTGCATAATTTGATGTAAAATAAAAATTTTCTGGTGTTCTAACTCAAAACAATCTAAGATCGCTATGTGCGTCATTATTTGTTGTTGCTGTAGATCCTGTTTCTGCAAATCATTCTTGTTCTTTGTATAAGCGATATACACGTCCATCATATCATATTTGTCCATCTGACGGATTAGTTGGTTCACTCTCTGAGGTGGTATATGACGGAGTATTAGAAAGTTGTTTAGTGGTTCATGCTCCGCCTATTCATCTTCTGGTAGACCAAGGAAGTGTAGATGAGTATATACTCATATGTGATCCTTCAGATCATGACATACTAGTTCCAGATCAACCACTGCCTACTAGCTCATTCATAGAAGGGATTCATACATATCGATTATAGTCTTTAACTACTGAGCTTTTTGGAATATGCTGACCAGTTGGTACTCTTACTTGTTGTAACAAACCTCTAATTCCTTGTGGAATAGCGTTGATAAAACGATTTTCCATTCATTGATATAGATCTGTACTGCTTCAGTCTGGGTCTGTATTTCCACCCATTTCTTTTGCAAAGTGTAATACTCCAGAACTAAATAGATCAATATTAGTTTTGTTGTTAGAATTATTTGACAATACGTATGATCCTATACCAGCAACGTCAAAACTAATTTGCTCGCCAGTTCAAGTAGCTAATTGTCGACATTCTGATTGACCTAGTGCTATTGGTCACCATGTACACTGATAAATATATCCTTTTCCGTAGTTTCCATTAGCAAATCCTCCAATATATATAGGATCTGTTCTATACAATGGAGTTATTGTTGTTTCGAAATGATTATTATCTCACGGATTAGCAATAAATATGCTCATTTGGTTGTCATGTTTGGTATATTGAAGTATTACTCGATTTCTATCGTTTGAATGTCTAGTGCTGTTAATTTGAGTGTTGTCAATGTTTATTATGTTTGACCCACCGATTTTAAGGGCGCTAGATCCAACACCACAAGTTAGTAACGGATCAGTACCTGTACTCTTATATTCAAATAGTAAAGTTCAATCAGTATCTTGATTAAAAAGACAAATATCGCTTCCGTCATTATTTGGTTTATAAGAAGATTCTCCGGTAAATTTGCTTTTGGTATTAACAATAGCTACTGATTCTATATTATATTGTGGATTATATCCCATTTGAAATTGAATACGCGCACTTTTTGGAAGTGGAACTCCCTGGTCGTATTCTCCAGATGCAAAATATGTAGCTCATAGATTATTTTCTTTAACAGCATATAGCTCAGCTGAATTGAATTGACTTGTGTCTTTATTGGTTGGTGGTATTGTTGCTGATTCTCAAATGGCATTAACAGTTAAATCATTTGTAATATATCCAGTAGGTTTATCTCAACCAGTAAATACATAATAAATATTATTTTGTTCATATGAGTTAATGTTTAATTGCTCCATATCTGGAGTTGCAGATGTTCCATATGTAAATTTTTGTGTATATGTTGTGTTGTGTGCTTTTCATGTAACAGTATATTGTCTCGGTGTTTTAATATACACAGCTTTGAATACACAATCATTTAATAATATCCCATTTAAACCAGTATTTCCTTGAATATTTTCTCACTTAGTTTCTCGGTCTCACTCATAGTCATATTGCGCGTCTGAATCAAAAGTTGGTTCTCCAATTTTTCCACGCTCAACAGGGTCGGTAATACGA
Source organism: Lachnospiraceae bacterium (assembly GCA_045125245.1). GTDB lineage: Bacteria > Bacillota > Clostridia > Lachnospirales > Lachnospiraceae > SVEL01. The sequence goes on along the minus strand of JBGVNF010000129.1, from coordinate 8,008 downwards.
CTTCCTGTATCCATGTACTCTTCATATAAAAGTGTTCCATCTGGATTCTGCCATATAATTCGATATTGTGGTATCATGCTTATATAAGTAATTTTTAAGTTTGGTCAAGCTTCATTATATTTAGCCAATGCAGACTCTTTAATGGTATTAAAGCTTGCGACTCCGCTAAACACTGGCAAATCGGTTGTTAAACCATTTTCATCGAGACCGGCATATTTATCATTGTTTAAAAATTTATCTAGGAAGTCTATATTATCTAAGTTCCATTCTACTCCAATTAAACGTAAAGTTGTTGCATTTTTACATTCTTCAATAAATTGTTTTGTTGTTAATTGAGGAATATTTTCTACATTTAGTGAGGTTAAAGATAAGTAATTTGCTAATGAAAATTCTGTTAAATTCTTTAAGTTGTGAGCTTTTAATGCACCAATTGCATTTAATTTGGCGATTTTAATTAAACCACCATCTGCAAAAGTAACACCTGTAATACCACTACGTTCTGTATAAAGTTCTTTTAGACCAGCACATCCGCTTAAGTCTAAACCAATTTTTAAGTCTTGACAACCGCGAAGGTCTAATACTGTAAGCATCTTATTACTACCTAAAGTTAGACTTGTTAATTCTGAACTTGCTTTGTAGTCTGCGCTTGAGTCACCAATTTTTAATGTTGATAGTCTTACACCCTTTGCAAAGTCAGGTGACTCAATGAAGAATGGTGCTAAGTCACCAATATCACTAATCATTGAAGCTCCATAGATACGAGTGTTTTTATCTTCTAGTTTACCTGCAGGTTTATAGATACGAGTTGGTTGTCCCGCTTTTGCACGAACAGCATCTGTTACGCTTGTGTCAAAGTCAAGGTAAACATACATATCACAATATGGTGTAATATCAAAATATTCACCTCAAGTAACGCTAATATGATTTGTCGCATCTGGATTTGCATAGTCTGGAGAGTTAGCTCTAAATGTCATTAGGTCTTCTTTTAAAGCAGTTGATTGATAATGTGAATCTGTATATACTGAACGATATTTTTCAAAACGTTCACGTTGTAATTCTTTTTTACCATTCAACATTGTTAAGTATTGACCTTGTGATACGACTGTATTTCCAGTTGGGTCTTGTTTTAAATTTGTTCTATAATGTCCCTCTTTATAAGGACGGATATATTTACGTCTCATATCAATCATTTCCAAACGTTCTGGCTTATTTGATTGATATTCTTTAAACATTGTTATCAGACTATCTGCTGACCAACAATCTTTTGCTTGATCATATACAGAACATAATTTATCCCAAAGTAAATTTCTTACATTCACCCATAACACACTATCTTGTGCATTATACACATTGGTTCCATTAATTTGGTCAATATCTTCATAAAAGTAGTCGAACTTCAAGTCACCACGGTTATCGCATCCTAAAGAGGTGTCGTTATCGTAGTCAAAGCAGAAATCCCAAGTTAAACCGTCTTCAGTGTGAATAAATACGTTTTTAGCTCTATTGTCAATCATTAAGTAACGATCTGTAAATAGATAGTGGAATAATAATGAGTCTGATTTAAAGTATTGTTGATATTCGCTTATAAATTTTGATTGACGATATTCTTTACTGTCTTGTGTATATACATTACTGTCGCTACCGGTATAACTATCAAGATCACCAATAATTCTATTAAACTCGTCGAATTGAGGGATTGGATTGAAAGTATCTATTGTATTAGGAATTAAATTTCCGTCTACATCTTTTTGATAACTTCCATCTTCGTTTGTCATATATTGAGAAGGAACTAATGTTGTATCTGTTGATTCAACTCAACGCCATAATCTTTGAACTGCAGGCTGTAATACAGCTAATCTAGTACGAGCATTTTCAATTTCACTTTCTTTCCATTTACTGTCTTTGTTAACTGCGGCCGCATAAAGGTCTTCTGGATAACGAAATTCAATTGCATCTCCGTCCCAGAGCTTTACATAGTCAGTTGATTGATTAGTTTCAACATCAAATCCTACTGGAAGAATATCATTCCATCCTTCAGGTCGTTGGAATTTACAAACTGGATATGTGTTATTAGAAATTTCAACAATACATTCTTTTAAGTTGTTTTCATCCATACCTAAAGCTTCATGGTTTTTCTTTGAGTTACCAAAATCACCGCATGCATAAAAACTAAATTCGGTTTCACTTGCAGGGAATTCTTGTGTTAACTCAGTTACTTTGTTTCCTTCTTCATTATATCTATAACCAAGTTCCTTAATAAAAATTACACATGGATGAAATTCCATTGTATCACGCACTCTTGGGTCTGCCTCTCGCGCAGGACGTTTGTATGGATTATATTGATGAAATCTCTGAGCTAAACGAGAGTTATTTGCATTTTCAGAAGATGCAACATTAACTTTAACATTAATATAGTTAACAGGAATACTTTGATCAGTCATTGCATATTTAGTATCATACGTACCATCTGAAAAAGCAAATGCTACTTCTTTTTCAACATCTTGTTTTGTGCCATCTTCTTGTTCTTCTTGCACTGTAACTTTATATTTATTAAATTTTAAATCAATGTTACGAGCTGATGTTCCATATTCGTTTGAAGAGGTTCCTTGTCCTTTAATGCGAACATTGGATGCTGTCCAGTTATGTTTTGGGTCTTGATTGCCCATAATTTGTTGAACTGTACATCCTTCAATCTTGTCATCCTTATCGTTGGTAAAACGTGGACAAGTAATTAAGATAATACGTAAATCTGGATATAATCTAGATAATTTTTCATAATCAAGTACGCCTGTTTGGTCATTTAAAATATCATTACGTTTAAAACGTTCTACCATGTCAGTTGCATTTAATGCATCTGCGATATAATTACTCATAATGTCATTATCACTTAACATTGTTGAATATACTTTAAAACGATATAAATGAACATCGCATTTATCTGAACCAAATACTATTGGTTTTGCAGTTATATGAGTAAAAGATGCTGTTCCTGCGTCATATAACTCAATCTTAATTGGGTCAGCATTTGTGTATGCGGTCATTGTATTTTTTAGATTGCCTTGAGATTCAATATTAAACTCAAGTTCCATTAACTTGTCTTCACAATATACCGCTTCAATTTTTCCAGTTTGACAATATAGTGTTGCATCTTGTGCTTGAACATCTAAACCAACATAACTGCTTTCAGATGTAATTGTTGTTGTGATTTCTGTAACTGTACCATCTTCTGCAGTTTCAGTGGTAGTTGTTACACCAGGAGTGGTGTCATTTGGTAAGATGTCATTTTCATCTTCAGGATTAACAAAATTAACATAGTAAATTGTTTCAGATGTTTTTGTAATAACTTCTTCTTCATCAACTATTGCTGTAACAACTGTATCAATCGTTTTAGTATGAGTTATTCCACGTTCTTCATTACAGCTCATTACTGGAGCTTTAAAGTCTCGACAGTTAGTTGCTTTATAGGTCATTTTAATATTTTTACCATAACCCTTAGCGTCTTTACCATCTTTAAATAATGGATAACTTAACGTCATGCGGTCTCCGGCTTTAATACAAAAATAAGTGTTACCATTTTCATCTGTTTGCCAACCACCGTTATTCCAGTCAAATCCTTCATTAACACTCATGGTTGTAGTAATACCGCTTGTTCCGGTATATTCAAATGATTGATAGTTTACATCATCATTAGTTCTGCCAGTTGGATTAAAGTCTAACTCTAGATTGCCTGTAACTGGTGTTATGTCATATGGAAACTTATTAATGGTAATTGTTTTAGTTTTTGAGGCCACAACCTCTCCATCTTTAACACATTGAATAGTAAGTTCTTTTGAACCATATTGTTGTGGTCTATATGTTCATTCTTGTTCTGTGGATTCTACTGTACGATTAGATACTACCAAACCGTCTTCTAATAATTGAATATCAGATGTGGTCTGATTTGGTGTGTAAACACTATATTCAAATGTAATTGGTTGATATTGCTCTAAAGCTATAGTTGTATCATATGGCCAACGAATTAGTGTTTCTGTTCGACCAGCATCTACAAACATAATATCAAAATATAATTTGTTGCTTGTAACTGAAGTTGTGCCAATTGTTGCGGTCATGTATATGGTTAATGAATATGTGCCATGTTCTTTATGTGGAATATTGTAAGATTGAGTATTGTTGTTGGTAGCACCAATAACTACTGAATACACTTCTTCACCATCTAGTTCAAAATGTACGGTTTTTTCAACAGAACCTTTTGCTACATAGGAAATGGTTGCAGCTCCATTGTAAGTAATTGTATCATCAAATTCTGATTCAATTACAATGTTTACTGCATTTACTTGCCAGTTCATGCTTCTACTTGTACCATATGAATCTAAGAATGTTGCGGTGATTGTGTTTTCACCCTCATTTAAGTATCCAGTTAAATCAAAAGAATTACTACCTTGTTGCACAGATTCGGTTTTCAAAAGAACCCCATTGACACCTCCGCGTCTTCAGGTAACAGTCAACGCACCGGTTTGTGCGCCACTGGAGTCTTCAGATGTAACAGAATATTCAATTTTATCTGGCTTACTGTATAATGTTGAAATTGTGGCAGGTGTAATACGTGTAATTGTGATTTTTGATGCAATCATATCCATATTCGCTTCAAGCAATTTTACACGTTCGTCTAATGTTTTTAAATCCTCGGTGTTTGCTCCTACTGAATCTTGCATATTTGAAACATCAGTTTGGGCAATCTCAATTTCATTTTGTAGATCTTTATATTCTGGATCGTCTGAAAGCTTTTGAGTTAAAATAATGTCTTTTCCATTTTTATCCTGTCCGGTAATTCAATATTTTCCCTCTCTACCCGTAATATTTCCTTCCGCGTTTTTAACTGACATTGCGACATCAACACTGTCTAACACTTGTACAATACGTTTTGCCGTTTGATTTAATTGTGTAATTTTATCATTTGCCATTTTCGTTTACGCCTCCATGATAATGGGTCTTAGTTTAAAACCATCGCTGGTTTGTAAATATAATGAGTCGGAGCTAACTAGGCAATAAAGCCATTGCTCTCCGTTAAAAATTAATTTGTTGCCTAAATATGCCAAGGCAATCGGCAAGGTTCCTAAATAAGCCTTGCCAATGGTTGGTGGTTGAGAAGAAGAAGAAACTGCAAGTTTAATTGCCATATTATTCTTCCTCCTGGATTAAATATAAAGTGTTGGCGTCAATAGTACCTGCAGCTACCATATCATTATATACATCTTCTGCTGTTTTATAGTTATCAGTACCTTTTTCGCCTTGAGGTACAATAAATACGATTGACGCAACAATTGTTTTTGGTTCTCCAGTTTGATAATCATTGCGCACTACGGTTTGATCATTTTTAAGCTCGGTAATTGAGCTGGTATTGCTATCGATTTGTGTTGTATTAGCATTTGTAGTATTATTTAGTGTATCAATTGAACGTTGTAGACTTGAGTCTGCAGCTTCTCGTGCAGATGTCTCATCTTGAATTCAATGTGAAAGTTCTTCAATTTGTGTATCTGTTAGTTCTTTATTGGTTGTAACAGTTTCACTTAAACTATCAAGATCACTTTGTAGTGTTGCATCTGTCGTTTGACGAGCTGTAATTTCGCTATCTAATTGATTTTGAAGATTTTGATCGGCCGCAGCACGATCTGCAATTTCATTTTGAATTAAATCAGCATAGCTCTTATATGGTTCAATTGTTTGATTAATAGCTGCAACTTGTCCTTCTAATGCCACCACTTTTGGTTCTAATGTATTAATTTTGCCCTGATTGGTAAAAACTTTGCTGTTAATTTCAACATCTGCGGCTTGAAGAGCATCAATATCACTTTCTACTGTGTCTAGTCTGGTATCTAATCTATTGGTAGTACTTTGTAGTTGAGAAACACTTGTTTGTGTTGTAGTTAAGTTTTCTTGTATGGTTTGAATCTGACCTTCTGCGGTTGTAATCCTATTAGTTAGAACTGTTACATCTGCCTCATCAAGTTGCTCTTGTAGTGACTGAATTGAGTCTGCTAATTCAGTATCTTTTGCATTCAAATCAGTGATATTTTCTTGTAGTTGAGAAACATCTGTTTGTAATTGTGTAACATCTTCGCGCATGTCGGTTACATCTGCATTATTTACTTTTTCAGCAAGGTCAGTAAAATCTTCACTTAGACTATCAATGCCTGCTTGAATTGTATCAATAGACTCAATCTTGGCTATGAGTTGACTAGTTTGATATTTTTCACTCATGCCATTTGCCCAACCGATTGCCTGATTAATTACACTTCCAGTATAATTAATAGTAACAGTAGACTGATCTTCTGATATGGCATATAATGCATAATTATTAACATCATATAAGTAAGACGCATCGCTATCTTGTACAGCCGAATATACACTATCAGTAGCTATATCTTGTTTAAATAAAACATTATCTATTACTGGAAGTTTTAGCACCCCGGTATAATAGGTATAACTACGATTTTGGTCAGTGGCTTTTCCAACAAATGATACACTCCATTGTCCTGCTTGACTTGTTACACCAATAGGAATTCAGCCATAATCGCTTTGAGCTTGGCACACATATCGGATGTTATCTTTTGCAAAAATAACATATTTAGTAGTTGTTAATGTGCCATTTGGTGTTGTAATATTAATTAGCCCACTCATATTAATTGGAGTAACATATGCATCTAATTTCATACCAAGGTTTGAATTTTCTGTTGCTGCAATTGTTGATGCTGTATGGGTAATTTTAATCGGGGTTTTTTGCGCAGCTTCAGCTGATATTGATGCAGAGAATGTTACTGGATAAGTAATTTCTACTTGATCTAATAATGATTCTTCATCATCATTTTCATCAACCAATTGTACGGTAAAAGTTAGTGTTTTATTAACTAACGTTGGTGAACCCGATATTACAAGCTTATCTTCTGGAACTTTAATTCCAATGTCTGCAATGGTTGTATTATTTTTTATACCCCCCAAATAAATTGCAGTGGTATAGGTGTTATTGTTATTGTCTGTTCATGAATTTGAGTGCAAAACACCAATTTCGTAATTGTATACCTGAGTTTCTCAATCAAACCCTTTAATTAAACTATAACCAGAATCACCAGAAATAGCTCCTTTAAACACATCAGACACAAAGACTTCTTGATATGCAGGATCGTCTTCCATACCAATAGCGCCAACGGTTATTCCTTCTGCGTCGGTTGTGTCTAGTTTTTCTCTTAATACAAAGTATAATTGATAATTACCACCACTTTTAGTAATTTCTTCTGGAACATCTAAGATAAAATCCTCCCCACTGATAGACATTGTAAGAGTATTTCTTAATTTATGTGCCTCTTCATAGAAAACCAATGCTGCGTCATAGTCTCCAAAAGTTCCAGCGGATCGTCAAAGTTTAATTTTGATTCGAGTAACATTATGATCACCTTGATAGCCTAAATTTACTACTCCAATATTTTTATCATCTTGGTCTGTAATTTTACTAATCAAGCCAGTCTGTGCTACTTCTATTGTTGAAGTTCGAATTGGAACGGTTACACTCGTAGTACGAGGAGTTCCGCTTCTTAAAATAACTGCCATAATTTATCACCTCATAATTTTATACATTCATATTATAATATAAAATAATTAGAAAAACAATTATTAAATATAATAATAACATTTATACCTAATTATTATTATATATGAATTTTGGATAAGTTTCAAGTATTTCTTGACAAAATGTAAAATTACTGTTATACTATAGTAGGAAAACAACTATCAAGGAGTTATTATGATAATCAAATGTTATAATGAAAATCACAATTATTTAATATTTATAGATATAGAATTTAACAATAGAGACCTAGTGCAATTTGCAGGTTTATTATTTAAGCGAATTGACGTTGATACATATCAATTAATGCGCAGCTGTAATCAGTATGTAAGTACAAAAGTATGTTTTCCTTTTATGGAATACACAAGCATTACAAATACTTTTTTAGAA
>JBGVNF010000128.1:0-1604 GCA_045125245.1 Lachnospiraceae bacterium | reverse complement strand
GTGTAATTCCTTTGCAGTTAAACGACCTAATTCATTTGAAGCGGCGCTAGAAGTGTTTACACTCTTTAACCATTTTGCCATTAATGAAACAGGTTGACCTTTCCATAAAGCGTTAAAGTCTTCATTCCATTGATGTGCAATAAAGTCAAATACTGCTGCGTCTAATGCTTTATTACCTTTATTTACTAAAGTGTATAAATCATCCCAACGACCATATTTAACAATGTTTGCAATATTTAGATATAGATGTTCTGGGTGGAATCTAACCAACCAATCAAGTCCTAATCTAAATACTCGTCTTTCGCCAAGACCTTCATCAATATCACGAGCATAGAATAAAATCTTCATTGCAGTTAATGGAGATTCTTGATATGCTGCGGCGAATTTATTTTGAATTTCTGCATCTGAACGTGTACGTAAAGCACCGATAGTTGCAAATAAATCTAAACACTTATCAAATGTAGTGTTTAACGCATCTAAACCATTTTCAGTTAGTTTCCATGCGATTTCTTTTTCAATTGCATTTACAAAATTATTATTCATTTATAATTTCCTTTCTAGACGCTCATTTATGTTTGCTTAAAAGGCAAATGGATCTTCCGTTAATTAGCTGTTTGCGTCTAATGGCTAATTCTTTAGTTGTGTCAAGACTCGTTGTTTGGGCGGGATTCGAACCCGCATCTTTCTCTTGTTAAGAAAATGTTAAGCCTATTAACTACCAAGGCAAAGCGTGCCTTACGCTGTTAGCTGTATGAGTCTTAATGGTGCCGGCTATAGGAGTTGAACCTATAACCTACGGTTTACAGGACCGTTGCTCTGCCAGTTGAGCTAAGCCGGCATATACTGATAGGGAATAAAACGAAACATACTTTTCCGCTTTATAATTACGTTGTATAATTTATTACACCTCACTCAGTAGTGATTAGCTTAATCGGTTTGGCGAGTACATTTCCGGTCGACCGCAATTATTTTACAACCTATTATTTACTATTGGTGCGTCCACAGGGACTCGAACCCTGATAATACGATTAAAAGTCGCAGATGTTATCCATTACATTATGGACGCAAGTATTTAGTTGTTTGTGTGCTTTGTCACTCTTGTCCATAATGTGGACCTCCATTTTCTAAATATTTTTATTTACTTAATTACATATATATTATACAATATAATTAAGGGTTTGTCAACAAAATTGTTCACTAAAATGTTAAATTCTTTATGGCGCCTCAACTAGGACTTGAACCTAGGACCTACGGTTTAACAGACCGCCGCTCTAACCAACTGAGCTATTGAGGCATTGGTAGGACATACTGGACTTGAACCAGTACTCTTTCGCTTATCAGGCGAATGCGTTAACCCGTTACGCTAATGTCCTATATCGCGGGTAGTTTAGAGAGATACCAGCTCTTCATTTCACATCTGTAAGAGATTCGAACTCTTCATAGGGAGCGACCCTAAGCACCCAGGACAGATGATATTGGTGGGGACTCCAGGTAATGCTCCTGGCGGACCTTAGGTATGGGTTTTACAGACCCACCCGCCTCTTTAACGGACTACGTCCCCATAATGGCGGAGCGAGAGGAGATTCGAACCCTCGCGCCGGTAT
>JBGVNF010000127.1:0-2440 GCA_045125245.1 Lachnospiraceae bacterium | reverse complement strand
GATAATATCCTTATAAGATGGTCTAAGCTCTCTTGGAAGTGCATGAAGTAAGCTATTACCTGCTGCCGCCTCCACGCTCTTATAAGCTATCTTTATCTCCGGCGCAAAATACTTAATCGGCGTAGGTAAATCACCAGTTATTATCTCTGTTGTATCATGATACATAGCAAGCACTGCTATTCTATCCTCATTAAGTTGTTTACCAAAATATGTGTTACCAATAACTGCCAATCCATGAGCTATGACAGCCACATCTAAGCTATGCTCTGCTATATTTTCAGTTATAGTATTGCGCATTAAGCCCCATCTATTTATATATTTCATTCGCGAAAGCATCGCGAAAAAGTTCCTTAACTTTGCCATATTAGCTCCTATTCTTTTTTCAAAATCCTTATAACTTATTCGCATAAAAACTTATACACTGTAGTAGATTCATACACATCCCCAGCTCTAAGTATTGGCTTCTCAAAGCCTTCCACATTCATAGCATCTGGGAAATACTGAGTTTCTAAACAGAATCCACCAAAGCCCTGATATGTCACTCCAAACTTACAATGGAACTTCTCATGTAAGCCAGCCGCTGTGTAAAACTGTACACCTGGCATATCTGTATAAACCTCCATAGCAATTCCTGTTTCCATAGATTTTGCCTTCGCCACTAAAGAAACCTCGTCTCTAGTAGTCTTTAATACATAATTATGATCATATCCTCTATATCTTTCAATCTGCTTATAACCACTTTCCATAGCTTCTTTAATACCCTCACCTATAGTTTTCTCTACAGTAAAATCCATAGGTGTGCCCTTTACGCTAGCTATCTCACCAGTTGGAATAAGAAGTCCCTCTACAGGTGTAAAGCTGTCACTATCAATCCAAATTCTGTGATTAAGCACATCTCCCGATGCTTGTCCAGACAAATTAAAATAACTATGATTTGTAAGATTTACAACTGTATCCTCATTACCCTCTGCTTCATATTCAATAATAAGGCAATTATCCTCTGTAATGATATATCTTACAACCACCTCTAGTTCTCCTGGAAATCCCTGATCCATATGTGGACTTGTAAGAGAAAATGCTATAGTCTGTCCCAGCTCATCCTCATAATAATCAGCATCCCACAGTCTCTTGTGATACCCGTTAGGACCACTATGAAGATTATTCATCCACTCATTCTTTTCAAGCTTATATTTCTTTCCATCTAACTTAAATTTACCACCACTAGTACGATTAGCATTTCTGCCAATAGTCGCACCGAAATAAGGGCCATTATAATAATAGCCTTCTAAGTAATCAAAACCAAGTACCACATCAGTAGGATTACCCTCCCTATCTGGTACGATTAAACCCACTAGAATAGCACCGTAATCTGTGAATCTGGCAGTCATACCATTGCTATTTGAAATTGTGTAAATATTAGCTTCTATCCCGTCCTTTGTAGTCCCGAAGCTTTCTTTTACAAATGCCATGTCCCCCACTCCTTTTTTCATAAAATATACTCTTACTAGAATACCACAGATGTAGATATTTTTAAAGTGGTTGTTGAGAATTATTCTCTCTACCCATATTGATATTCTGACCTTTTTACATAGAGAAAAACCCCAAAAAACTAGTTCTTGGGGTATAATACTCTTAGCTTTTATAATTTTTCTAATCTCTCTGGTAACCTACAAAGTACAATATTAAGATTTCCATTTCTACATCTAAGTGAATCTATAAATGCTTTCTCATCTACATCCTTCTTCATATCGATATTATATGTAAGCTCATACAATGTTCCTAAATTTGTAGTTTTAATCTGCTCAAGCTCCACATTAGTTGTATACTCACCGAATAAATCATCAAATGCTCCGCTGAAATTAAGATTCTCTGGAACTGTGATTCTAAGTTGCTTTGTCACACTTCTTCTCATACCGTACTGTAAGAAATTCAATACAAAATATATAACACCTACAACCACAGTAAATACTATGGCAAGCGCCACATAACCCATACCACAGGCAAGACCTGCAACCATTGCAAAGAATACATTGGTAATATCCTTCGAATCCCCTGGTACACTTCTAAATCTAACAAGTGCAAACACACCACCAAGTGAAATCGCTCTGGCAATGTCTGAACCCACTATCATAATTACCACACAAACTACCACTGGAAGTATAGCTAATGAGAATGCAAATTGTGATGAATATCTCTTCTTTTTGTCACTAAATATGTAAATAAGACTAATTACAAAGCCTAAAATTATAGAAAGCACTATGCATTCAATAGCTGCCCCTGTGGGAATTGCTTCACCTGCTGCTGTCTTAAGTATATTGGTAAACATAAATTATTATCTCCTTTAATCATATTATTTTTTATTAAATATTTTTTGTATTCATTTCCATACTTGGAAAATGAAGTTGGATACGCCTCTACTTCTGTAAGTATCTTGGTAAAC
>JBGVNF010000126.1:0-2536 GCA_045125245.1 Lachnospiraceae bacterium | reverse complement strand
CCACCGTCAACTGATTCCATCTCCACGCCTGGCCACTTTGTCATATTAGTATTGTTATCATTCCAGTAATAAGCACATACATTCTTCCAATTCTTACTGTTCTTGAAATATACGTATTCCTTCTCACTTGGCTGCTGTGGGCTTTCCAATTCACTAGAATCCTTCTCTACCCACTTGCCATTTAAGTATACCTTATCTAAACCATCTAACGTAATATCATCTGTCTGCGAGCTTCCATCTGTGAATATTACATATTCAACTCCCTCTGGAAGACTAAAGCCATATATATCATTGCCAAGATGTTTCATCTGAGCACCTGGCCACTCAACCATCTTAGGATCAACTGTACTCCAGAAATAAATATTTACATTACTCCAATTCTTTGTATTCTTAAAGAATATATTGCCCTCGTAAGTTATGGATGTATTAGGCTCGTCTGGTGTTTCTGTTCCTTCCGTAGGATTTTCTGAAGGTTTTTCTGTATTATTACCTGAATAATCTGTCCAATTACCATCAGCATAAAGCTTATTAGCTCCAGCTAGGGTAATGTCTTCTGTCTGAGTACCATTTCCATCATTGAAGATAATATACTCACATCCCTCTGGAAGTACTATTGAATAAATATTATCTCCTTCTTTTGTCATAGGAACGCCTGGCCATGTAGATAATTCCTGACTAGCAGTTGACCAATAATATGCAAATACCTCTGACCAGTTCTCAGTATTCTTATAATAAACCTTATTTTCTATAACTTCTGGTATATCTGAGCTTCCAGAACCAGTTGTACTCTCTTGTATATCTGGAGTAACAGGAGCTACCGACTCACCATATATTACCGAAATACCTGACGAGCCGATTGTTCCAGTGATAGATGTAGATGTTACTACCCAACTTCTTCCAGTAAGAACATCCTTATATGTACCTGGTCTTGTTAATCCTTCAGCATTAGGCACTGTTACATGTAAATCTTGACCCTTACCTGCTACGATAACTGCACCTAATTCACGGCTAACTACAGCACAGTTTTCACCTGTCGCATATGCATCCTTCTGTCCATTCATTGCATTATGGAAATGATTAATGGCCGCTACTTCCGCACTTGTAAAATGTGTGCTTCCCTTTTGACCTGCAAGGATATTTTCCTTTTCCTTTGAATGTGGACGTGAAAAATATAATGCTGTAGCTCCATTTTGGCTTGCTGCTATAGCATATGCTCTATCTATAACATTCTGGCTCATACCATTTGAATAACCAAAGTCCTGATTATTTGACCATGTATCATGACTTTCGCTCCAATATACAAGCTTGTTCTTCGCAACACCCTTATTAGCCCAATTTCCAAAGGATTCTGGAACTGTTTCATTAGCAAAAGCATCACGAAGCTCCTTACCATATGTACTATCTGTAACAGATACATAATCTGTATACTCTATCATTAAATTTTCATTTCCAGTTGGTCTATCATCTGGACCAGTTAAGATTTCTCCATAATGGAATAATCCCTGACTTGTAACACCTGGCCAGAAAGTTGAACCCTCACTTGGAAGAGATATATGCTTTGCTGCATCCCAACGAATACCATCTACACCTATAGCCTTGAGCTCAGTAATATAATTACTTACTACCTGTTGAATAAATGGATTCTCGTGATTTAAATCAGGCAATAAAACAACACCATGTGTTACCTGATATCTATCAGACCAATTTGTAATAGGCCCGAAGGAATGCCAATATTCTGAAGGTCTTAAATCAGTCTGAATGTTAGGATCATCTGCAAGGTGATTAGCGATAACATCAACGATTACCTTGATGCCATATTTTTCAGCTTCTTCACAAAGCTCCTTAAGTTCTCCCTTTGTACCTAAATCATTAGTTCCAGCACTAAATCCCATTGGCTGATAAAGATAATACCATACACCTGAATTAACAGATGTCTGTGCTGGCGATGTCTGAATGGATGTAAATCCAGCTTCAGCTATATTTTTAAGCTCAGCTTTTATATCGTTATACTTCCAATTAAAACAATGAAGTATAACTCCATCCTGAATATTATCTGCCAATTCATAATCAGAATCCCCACCAGATGAATTCGCATTAGAATTCTCTGAATCTGGATTAGAGAATATCTTGATTCCTAAAATCAAAACAATCACACCGATTATAACTGCAATTAGTCTCGTTTTTGTTTTACTGCTAAGATTGTCTAAAAATTCCATTTTATTTTCTCCATCTTCATTAATTATTAATAGCTACTTTGCCCCTACTCGCTTTTATCCGAAGTTTAATATATACCAAAAGTACTAGTTCGTCAATGCTCTTTTTCACTGTAATATATTGATTTAATAAGAGATTTCCTTATATCTTGATAATATAATAATACAAAAAGAGTGTCCTATTGTATTAGTTTACACTCTACAATTACGACACTCTTCTATTCTACATAAAATTAATTATTCTTCTTTAAATATGCTGCTCTTCCTTCTTCGTAAAGGTTGTTACCCTCTGAATCGATGATAACTACAAGTGGCATATCCTC
>JBGVNF010000125.1:0-10306 GCA_045125245.1 Lachnospiraceae bacterium | reverse complement strand
TGTTAAGCACGCCGCCAGCGTTCATCCTGAGCCAGGATCAAACTCTCGTTAAAAGTTTAATTCTGAATCAAAATAACGTTAGCTATTTTAATCCGTTGACCTTTCGGTCATTACTGTTCGTAATACTCATTTAAATGAGTTTCACCAATCTTTTGATTGGTCTGAAAATTTATAAGAAATTTTCAGGGATGGTTCATCATTCAATTATCAATGTTCATTTTCGCTGTTTTTTGACAGCTCAGATATCTTAGCACTTCATTTTAAAGTTGTCAAGATATTTTTTTAACTTTTTTTGCTGAATCGTAAATCTTAAGATTTACGAACGGAGAGGGTGGGATTCGAACCCACGCGCCCTTGCGGACAAACGGTTTTCAAGACCGCCTCGTTATGACCACTTCGATACCTCTCCATAACTAACTTATTTAGTTTATTTGTGCCGCCTATCTCAGCGGCAAGTGTTATTCTATCATCAAACATTTAATGTGTCAACAACTTTTTTAATTTTTTTTAAATATTTTTTTCAAGGTCCGTTTTTGCCCGTAAAATCGCCATTCCATGAGTTAAATCTTCTGGGGTTGTTAACTTAATATTATCATAATCACCCTCAACAAAATGAATTTTTTTCTCTCCAAAGGATTCCATAACCATTGAATCATCCGTTATATCATCTCGTCCTGACGCAATAGCTTTTTTATATGCTTCAAATATATTCTCATATTCAAATGCTTGCGGAGTTTGTACTAGCCACACATTTCTTCTATCTGGTGTACTTTCTACCATATTATCTATATTACCTATTTTTACAGTATCTTTAGACGGAACCGCAACTATGCACGCACCAGTTTCTTTTACTTTTTCTATGGCAGCCTTGATTACTTTACCACTTATAAAAGGTCTTGCACCATCATGTATTAATACATAAGTCTCGTTATCTGCTTTCTTGATTGCTTTCAATCCTTCGTATACCGACAAATATCTTTCAGCACCACCAGTAACTACCGCTGATACCTTTTCTATTCCATATTTATCTACTATATTCTCTTTACAATATTCCTCTTCACCTTTTGCAGCTACTACTATTATTTCATCTACAAATTCTTCAAATGCTTTTAGCGAATAAAAAAGAACGGGTTTTTCATCTAACAATAAGTACTGCTTACTTACTTTTGTACCCATTCTTTTTCCTTTTCCACCAGCAAGCATAACACATACAACTCTACTCATATATGCCTCCTGTATATTATTGCTATTTTATTAATTGACCATACATATTCTCAGTGAGAACTTTTCTATATAGATTAGAGTATCACAATTCATTATTCTTTTTTCTGCGAATTGTTATGTATTTCGCTCTTTCTTAATCTAATATAAATAAGAAAATATTCCATCATAAATAATACTCTATATTCACTTAACTATATACGCTCTCCCAACTTTAAATTAGGTACTGCATTAAGATCCCATCCATGTCTTGTACCCTTTACATACTCATAATATGCAGCAACTCCAATCATAGCTGCGTTATCAGTACAGAATATTGGCGAAGGATGATAAAACTCTATATTATCCTGTTTACATTTAGCCTCAAAAGCTGTTCTTATGGCTGAATTAGATGCCACACCTCCAGCTATCGCCAATTTATTCATATTATATTCTTTGCACGCTAGCATAGCTCTATCAAGTAATGCATCCACAACAGAAGCTTGGAACGATGCTGCTATATCTGCTTTATTAATCTCAAGCCCCTTCATCTGACACATATTAATATGATTTAAGACCGCTGACTTAAGTCCACTAAAACTGAAATCAAATGGTGCACCTTCTACTCTAGCTCTTGGGAACTTAATCGCTTCTGAATTTCCTTCCTTTGCAAGCTTGTCTATCTTAGGACCTCCTGGATATCCCAATTCAATAGCTCTAGCAACCTTATCAAACGCCTCTCCTGCTGCGTCATCTCTTGTTCTTCCTATAACTTGATAATCACCATAATCGTTTACTACTACAAGGTGTGTATGCCCACCTGATACAACAAGGCAAATATATGGTGGCTCTAATTCTCTATTTTCTATATAATTAGCGGAAATATGTCCTTCTATATGATGAACTCCAACTAACGGCTTATTGGCTGCAAAGGCCATAGCTTTAGCTTCTGCCACTCCAACAAGGAGGGCACCCACAAGCCCAGGACCGTAAGTAACTCCTATTGCATCTATATTTTCAAGACTGCAATTTGCTTCTTTTAATGCTTCCTCTATAACCTGATTAATCTTTTCAATATGTTTTCTTGATGCTATCTCTGGCACAACACCACCATAAAGAGTATGTAAATCTATCTGAGATGATATTACATTAGACAATACCTCTCTTCCATTTTTCACAACGGATGCTGCTGTTTCATCACAAGAACTTTCTATAGCTAATATATATACATCTTTATTATTAATATCACTCATTACTGTTCCCATTCACTTTCTTCATATTCTTTCCAACCAAGAATTTTCCATCTATCTTCTTCGTTCTTGCGCAAGATATAAGTTTCTATTACTTTACTTGTTCCTGACGCAGATTTTAAATAATATGTACAATTCAAAGATGCGTACTTTTGTTCTTCTACTGTAGAATATACTATCTCTGATGTTTTATCCAAAATTGTTCTATTAATTATCTTTTTCTCATCCTTATACTGAGACACCTCTGTCTTTAATTCCTCGTAATACTCATCAAATGGATTTGCATTCTTTAATTCTTCATCAAATAATTCAGTGGCCTTGTAAGCAAGCTTAACAAATTCTTCTTCACTCCACTTCTCATTATAATAACACTTCTGTATTCGTATAAATAACTGGATAACCTCTCTCGCAGTATGTGGATAAGATTTTTCCAAGTCTTTATTAAGAACTTTGTCTATCTCTGTCACTTCTCCGACTTCTCTTGTTCCCTCACTCTCTAATGGCTTATTTGAATCAACATAATACCATATTACAACAACCACTGCCAAAAGTGTTAACGTAACTAACCATCTCATTCTTCTCTTCATAAGTATTACCTCCCTTCTGGGCTTAATCTTCTTCAAAATTAAGTACTACACTTCTTCCATCTTTTGCAACTATCGTTCTCGGAAATATTTTACGAACCTCTTCTAAATATTCCTCGGGTCTAATAAGCGACGGACTATAATGGGTAAGCCACATCTGCTTAGTATCTGCTTCCTTTGCAAGCTCTGCTGCCTCATAGAAAGTCATATGTTTATACTCTTTTGCTTTCTTTATCTTATCCGGCTCACCATACATACCTTCAAGTATCATCAAATCACTACCTATTCCCTTTGAAGCTATGATAGGCATCGGTCTTGTATCTGTACAGTAAACTAAATGAAGACCCTTTCTTTCTTCTCCTAATACCATATCAGGAGTTAAGATTCTTCCTTCATATTCTATATCTTCACCTTTTTGCAATTTGCTCCAATACTGCTTCGGTATATTATTTTCCTCAGCTTTCTCCACCATAAAACGGCCCTGTCGATTTAATTTTACGCTATATCCATAGCACAAAACATTATGATTGACTTTAAATGCTTCTATAACCAGACCACATATTTCTATAGTCTGCTCATTTTCCGTAAGCTCTATAAAATTTATCTCGAAGGGTAATTCTGGTGCAATAACACGAAGTGATGATACTACTCTGCTAAGTCCTTTAGGTCCAATCATTGTCACAGGTTCAGTTCTATCTGCATTACCCATAGTAAGAAGAAGTCCTGGCAATCCACTTATATGATCCGCATGGTAATGTGTAAAGCATATAACATCAATAGGATTAAAGCTCCACCCCTGCTCCTTAATAGCAAGCTGTGTACCTTCGCCACAATCTATCAATATACTTTTTCCGTTATATCTCAACATAAGGGATGTGAGCCACCTTCTTGGCAATGGCATCATTCCTCCTGTTCCTAATAAGCAAATGTCTAGCATCCGTTTACTCCTCTTTACTATACAATCTCATTTCTTTCTACTATATTTATCGGAATAATAAAGGATTTTATTAATTCATCATAACATTCTTCGCATAAATCAAGATTGTGAGTTTCTCCATCTTTCCCTGAAAAAAATCCCCAACCATATGTTATACTAAATACTCCTTCTTTAACAATTCCGTTATTTACCGTTACTTTTTTTCCGCATTTATTACAATATATTTCTAGCAATTCTTTTTTTGCTTCATCAACGTATTTTCTCATTTTACACCTCTAGTTTAAATTTATTACAGCTTCATAATAAATCAATTATCACTAAAAATATATAGGAAATACTTGGCTAATTACTGTAAAATCACTTTTTGCATTATCAATGCATCCTCAGTAGGCTTTGTATAAAAATTCTTTCTTATTCCTAATTTTTCAAATCCATACTTTGTGTATAAATTTATAGCCGACGTATTGCTAGGTCTTACCTCTAAATTAATAAAGCTTAATTGATTTTCCTTTGCACACATTATTACTTCTTCAATAAGTTTTCCTGCTATGCCTTTTCTTCTATAATCCGATGATACTGCCACATTTGTTATATCGCCATCATCTCCCACAAGATACAAACCTATATACCCAACTATTTTTTTGTCTAACTTAGCTACAAAAAATCTTCCATATTTCAAATTCAAGGAATCCTCGAAGCTTTTATAAGACCACGGAACAGAAAAACTTTCATTTTCTATAACAACCACTTCACCAATATCATCATATGTCATTTGCGCTATTTCTAGATTATCCATTTTGCTTTTCCTTTGCCTCGCGTTCAGCTTGTGACTGACGAAGATAATTTGGTCCGTGCTCCATAGCTGTCTCATATTTGCCCTGCTTAAAATACTCACTACCCAATACCGCAACTGCTCCCGCGCGCTGACGATTATTATGGGCTGGCGCATATGAATACTTAACGTTGAGTTTTTCTTTAATAATATCTTTAAATACTGGCACACCATCGCCTAAGAAGATAACTTCTTTTCCAAATTCATTGATTTTATCAATCAATTCTTCAACAGCTATTGCACATTGTTCCATTACAATTGTAAATTCACCGTCTACATATTCATATAACCCTGTATATGTCTGACTTCTTCTTGCATCCATCATCGGACATATAAGTTTATCTGTAGCAAAAAGGTTATACGCCATAGCATCTACTGTAGGCACGTGTATCAACGGCTTTTGCCACACTAAACCCAAGCCCTTCGCTGTAGCACTTCCTATTCTTAAGCCCGTAAACGAACCTGGTCCTCCTGATACAGCTATTGCATCTACATCAGATAAATCTATTTCTGCCATTTTTGAAATCTCATCAATCATAGGCAACAATGTCTGCGAATGTGTTTTCTTATGATTAATAGTATATTCTGCTATCATTATATCATCTTCTACAACCGCTACTGACGCCACTAGTGAAGATGAATCAATTGCCAATATCTTCATATTCTAAACCTCTAATCTGTTATAGTTATCCTACGGTAATCAAAACCTTTTTCTAGATCCTTTTCAATCTTAACCCATCTAACATTTTCTGGCAACAATTCTTCTATAAGAGTTGCCCATTCCACAAAGCATACACCCTCACCAAAGAAATAATCCTCATAACCTATCTCATCCATTTCTGATATATCTCCTATCCTGTATACATCAAAATGATAGAATGGTATTCTGCCTTCTGTATATTCTTGAACAATAGTAAACGTCGGACTGTTAATCGGCTCGTGAATATCAATTCCATTGGCGAACCCCTGTGTAAAAACAGTCTTCCCTACACCTAAGTCACCATCAAGACAATATATATTGCCTTTTGTAGCCGACTTACCAAGTTCCATTCCCAATTTATAAGTATCTTCTGGCGAAAATGATTCGTATTCTTTAATCATCGTTGCTCCTTTTCTATATGTTAATATAGCTTGCTTCGCAGTGATTTTTTACTATTTCCTTAAACTCTTCCATACTATCCTTAAGCGCTTCTCTTGGAATTACGTAAGCATGCATTCTGCTAGTATAGATAATTACAAGTCTTTTTGTTGAGACAATCTTCATAACATTATCCCATGTGTTGCTTCCCTTGGCATCATCTTGCTCTACTTCTATACCTCTCTCAGAAATAGTATAATAAAGTGGAAACTTCTTATATGCCTTAGACTGCTTTCTTGCATTTCTATAAACTATAAGAGGCTGTATAACAGTAAACAATAAACCGATTCCAAATAATACGCCCAAATACATTGCTGAAATTCTCTTATCTGGAAGCAGTACAAAAAATCCCACAAAACCACCAATACTTAACAATAATCCTAATACTCCACCAAATGAATAATAAGTATGTCTCATAAGAAATTCATATAACTGCTTTGTACTTAACTGTACACTTGTTTTTACTTCCATATTTCCTCCTTAAAGCTACACATTTTTCATAGTAAGCTGTATACGTTTCTTTGCAAGGTCTACACTCATAACCTTAACATCTACAATATCACCCACACTAACTGCCTCTAATGGATGCTTTATATATTTATCTGTCATCTGCGATATATGAACAAGTCCATCCTGATGAACTCCGATATCAACGAATGCACCAAAGTCAATAACATTTCTAACAGTGCCTTTAAGAACCATTCCCGGCTGTAAATCTTCCATATCTAAGACATCTGTACGAAGAATTGGCTTAGGCATCTCATCTCTAGGATCTCTTCCTGGCTTTTCCAATTCCTTTACAATATCTCTAAGCGTTATTTCACCGACCTGTAATTCTTGGGAAAGCTTCTTATAATCCTTAACAAGTAATGATAATCCAACTAATTTTCCACCATTTAAATCTGATGTCTTATAACCAAGCTTTGCAAGAAGTGCTTCAGCTGCTTCGTATGACTCAGGATGAACACTTGTATTATCAAGTGGATTCTTGCCACCACTTATTCTCATAAATCCTGCACACTGCTCGTAAGCCTTAGGTCCCAATTTAGCAACCTTAAGAAGCTGCTTTCTATCTGCAAATCTTCCATTTTCTTCTCTGTAAGTAACGATATTCTTAGCGATAACCTTAGATATACCTGAAATATATTCCAATAAGCTAGCTGATGCTGTATTTAAATCAACTCCTACCTTATTTACACAATCTTCAACTACGCCGCCAAGTGCTTCACCAAGCTTCTTCTGATTCATATCGTGCTGATACTGTCCTACACCGATTGACTTAGGATCGATCTTAACAAGTTCCGCCAATGGATCCTGTACTCTTCTAGCGATTGATGTAGCACTTCTTTGTCCCACATCAAAATTAGGAAATTCTTCTGTAGCTAGCTTACTGGCTGAATAAACCGAAGCTCCAGCTTCATTTGTAATAATATACGAAACTGGTGTATCAAGCTCCTTAATCATCTCTACGATGACAGCCTCTGACTCTCTAGACGCAG
Organism: Lachnospiraceae bacterium; assembly: GCA_045125245.1. Classification (GTDB taxonomy): domain Bacteria; phylum Bacillota; class Clostridia; order Lachnospirales; family Lachnospiraceae; genus SVEL01. Next base: position 2,866 of record JBGVNF010000125.1, on the reverse strand, counting down.
TTCCATTACCACATGAAATAAGTGTAATTCCATACTTCTTAATAAGCTTCTTGACTGTTTCTTTCGCTTCCTTAATTTTATTCTGTGGAGCTGTAGGGTAAACAACAACTGTATCAAGAACCTTTCCTGTAGCATCTACTACTGCAAGCTTACAACCTGTTCTAAAAGCCGGGTCCCAGCCAAGAACTACTTGTCCTGCAATTGGTGGCTGCATAAGAAGCTGCTCAAGGTTTTTGCCAAATACCTTAATCGCTCCATCCTCTGCCTTCTCTGTCAAATCACTTCTAATTTCCCTCTCAATAGAAGGCGCAATAAGTCTTTTATAGCTATCCTCAAGGGCTTCCTGAAGTAGTGGCGATGTATACTTATTATCTCTAGTGATAACCTGCTTAGCCAAATAGCCAATAATTCTATCTTCAGGTGCTTCAACCTTAACTGTGATAAACTTTTCTGTCTCACCTCTGTTAATAGCAAGAACTCTATGGCCTGCCACCTTAGGAAGGGCTTCTGTATAATTGTAATACATCTCATATACAGATTCTGCTTCTGCATCCTTAGCTACAGATGTAAGCATACCCTCTTTAAATGTGATTGTTCTAATATATGTTCTATAATCCGCCTCATCTGAGATAGACTCAGCGATAATATCAAGCGCTCCAGCTATAGCCTCTTTAACATCAGCCACACCCTTTTCCTCAGATATGTACTCTGCTGCTTCCTCCTCTATAGGCTTGTTTGTCATCTGAAGAGTAATAATATTTGCAAGGGGCTCTAAGCCCTTCTCCTTTGCAATAATCGCTCTAGTTCTCTTCTTCTGCTTATATGGTCTATATAAATCTTCCACAAGAACTAATGTAGCAGCTTCCTCAATCTGCTTCTTTAATTCCTCTGTAAGCTTTCCTTGCTCCTCTATACTAGCAATAACTGTTGCCTTTCTGTCTTCAAGATTTCTAAGATACTTAAGTCTCTCATCAAGATTTCTTAATACTTCATCATTTAGAGAACCTGTAACCTCTTTTCTATATCTTGCTATAAATGGAATAGTGTTTCCCTCATCAATAAGCTTTACTGTAGCTTCTACCTGCGAAAGTTTAATATTAAGCTCATCACTAATAACCTTTAAAATATCCATAAAACCTCACCGTAAAAGAGTTATTTACTCTTGTCTCCTTTATAAATTCATAATAGGCGCATACCTTTTTTAATTATATCATAAGTAATAATATTCTTAAAGTTTTTATTTCTCATATTTAAACAATTTTACATCATAAAAAAGGAGCTTCCAAATGAAGCTCCTTGAATCTGACTATATTAAAATCTTAATATCCACCAAACATGCTACCAAGATCTTTAAGTGCATCTTTTGCTGCCTTCTCCTGTGCATTCTCTAATGAACAGTTGTAACCACAAATTGTGAATACTGGAAGAAGTGCATAAACAATTGCAAAACCACCGATTGCAATAGCTAAGTAAGAAAGCTTTCCAGCCTTAACTGTAGCATTCTTATCCTTTAATGCCATAATAGCGAATACTACTGCTACCGCACCTACGATTGCTGCAATAATAGCTATTATAAAAATTGGATGAAGTGAATAAGGCTTCTTCATAGACTTAGTTGCACTACATGAACATGTAAATGTTGCGCCTAAGATTGCCAATAATGCTGCTGATGCTGCAAGAATAAAAGCGAGTAATTCCTTCATATTCTTTGGTGCCTTTGGAACTGGCTGATACACTGGCTGCTGATACATTGGCTGCTGATACATCTGCTGCTGTGGCATCTGCTGCTGTGGAGCCTGCTGATACATTGGCTGCTGTGGAGCCTGCTGATTGAAATTGTTATCCATTTTTCTTTCTCCTATCATTAAAATATTAATCTAGATTTCACCCCGAATCCCATATCGTCGTCCTTTGCAAAATCTAAAATTTGTTAAATTATAACACACTTTTTTCACATATGCAATAAAAATCCCCATTTTTCGACATATATTTCATCACGCTAACGCATCAACATCTTTTCCAGGAACAAACGTTGCATCCTGTTCTTTAGCATTTTTCGAATATTCATCATTATTGTAACGAATGCTTGTAGTTGTAGTACCACCAGAGACATATGTACGTCCACATTCCGGACATATAGATGTATGTATGGCTACTGAAGCCCTAAGCACTTTTCCATCGTTCTTCTCAGCTTTATCATATGCATTGGAAACATGCTCTCCTTCATGAGCCCTAACTGCTGTAGCCGCTGCTTCCGGCGATATATGTGTAGCTGATTTAAAGGATACCATCTCATCCGAACCATCCTGATACTTTCTATTAGCACACGCTTCGCACTTATAATCAGGATCATGCTTATCCTTTTCTTCTTTCTCTCCTACATCTGAGCTCTCATCATTTAGCCTATTATCCTTAAGCAACACCTTTCCATCTTCATTTTCCACAAGCCCTAAACGGTCTAATTCTTTCTCTCTATCTCCTACAGCCATTTCCAAATAAGATATCTTCGTGCGACCTGCCAATGTAAGCTTATCATCTGACACAGGAATAGTTTGTTTATCTTTTACTTTTAATCCTTCTTCATATGGTGATATCTTCATATTGTTGAAATTGCTTATCATTAAATTTAAATCTCCCACTACCATCACCTCCATCAAAAATAACACGTTTCCTACTTCTAATTTAAATATACCAAATCGCAATTATAAAATCAACTATGATTAATGATGGAGTAAATTTACTGTCAGTTAGTAAACAAAAGAGAGACCCTAAGACATAAGATTTCACTAATTAGTTTTCACAAGTTTACAACAGTTTTCCTCATTTGTCAAAAGTGGCGTTATAGCACTCTTAATCATTCCTGCTT
>JBGVNF010000124.1:0-3797 GCA_045125245.1 Lachnospiraceae bacterium | reverse complement strand
TGCTTTTCTACGCTCAAATCATTCTCCTTTAACTTTTGGAATATAAAATCATAAAATCCTATACTAGTTTCCATTTAACGCCCTCACGAGTATCCTCCAATGCGATACCCTTCTCTAAAAGTTCATTTCTTATTTCATCTGCTCTAGCGAAATTCTTTTCCTTCTTAGCTGCCTTTCTCTCTTCTATCATAGCAAGGATATATGCCTCGAGCTCAGCATCTACTTTAACTGCCTCACCTGAATTATCAGCACCATCTGCTACTGCAGCCGCTGCCTTAAGTAAATCAAGTGAAAGTACATAATCAAAGCTTTCGATAAGCGCAAGCTTTGTCTTATCATTAATATCTGCCTTTAACATATCATAAATAACTGTAATACCCATTGAAGTATTCATATCATTTACGATAGCATCTTCAAATTTAGCTCTCCACATATCAAAGCTTGCCTTATCCACTTCACCCTCATTTTTAAGAGCGGCAATTCTCTTAACAAGCTTATTGTAAGCTGCTGCCACATTGTCCATAACCTCATAAGAAAATTCTAGTGGTTTACGGTAATGTGACTGAAGACAGAACATTCTATAAACAAGTGGATTGTAACCCTTCTCCTCTAAAAGAGAAACTGTTAAGAAATCACCCTTTGACTTACTCATCTTACCAGACTTATCATTAAGGTGATGTACATGGAACCAGTAGTTACACCACTTATGTCCAAGATATGCCTCACTCTGTGCGATTTCATTTGTATGATGTGGGAAGATATTATCTACACCACCACAGTGAATATCCATATATTCTCCAAGATGCTTAATAGATATTCCTGAACACTCTATATGCCAGCCTGGGTAACCAACGCCCCATGGACTATCCCACTTAAGCTCCTGATTATCAAACTTAGACTTTGTAAACCATAGAACGAAATCACTCTTATTCTTCTTATTCTCATCCTCTTCTACATCATCTCTTACACCTACCATAAGCTCCTTCTCGCTCTGAGAAGAGAATACATAGTAATCCTTAAGCTTAGCAGTATCGAAATAAACATTCTCACCAGCGATGTACGCATAACCCTTTTCAAGTAAAGTCTCAACCATATGGATAAATTCACCTATACAGTTAGTCGCTGGCTCAACCACATCTGGTCTCTTGATATTAAGCTTATTACAATCACTAAAGAAAGCATCTGTATAAAACTTGGCAATCTCCATAACAGTCTTATTCTCTCTCTTAGCACCCTTAAGCATCTTATCCTCACCAGTATCGGCATCACTTGATAAATGTCCTACGTCAGTAATATTCATAACACGCTTTACATCATATCCTGCAAAACGAAGTGTCTTTTCAAGAACATCTTCCATAATGTAACTTCTAAGATTACCAATATGTGCAAAATGATACACTGTAGGTCCACATGTATACATAGCAATCTTTCCGTCTTCATTAGGAATAATTGTTTCAACCTTTCTTGTCAATGTATTAAAAAATTTAACTTTATTTTCCATATCGCAACTCCTTACAGCTTACTTTTAAGCTTTTCTATTTCTCTTCTGATATCTTCAAATTCCAACTTAACTGGGTCAGGAAGATGTACCTGATCTAAGTCAACTCTTGGAATTCTCACATTATCCTGCTTAATAACTCTTCCTGGAACACCTACTACTGTTGAGTTTGGTGGAACTTCATTTAACACCACACTACCAGCACCTATCTTACTATTCTCACCTATTGTAAATGAGCCTAATATCTTTGCGCCCGCTGATATCATTACATTATCCTCGATAGTAGGATGTCGCTTACCAGTTTCCTTACCGGTACCACCTAAAGTTACACCTTGATATAATGTAACATTATCACCGATAATAGTTGTCTCGCCTATGATAACTCCATGACCATGGTCGATAAAAAATCCCTTTCCAATCTGCGCACCTGGATGAATCTCTATGCCAGTCTTTCTCGCAGCGCGCTGGGAAATATATCTAGCTCTAAAGAAATGTCCCTTCATATAATGCTTATGAGCTTTTCTATACTTCCATACAGCCCAAAAACTTGGATAAAGAAGTACTTCCCATTTACTCTTAATAGCTGGGTCTCTCTCTTTTATAATAGCAGCTTCTTCTCTAAAATATTTTATAAAACCCATACTTGCCTCCTAAATGTCTAATTTCTTAATTTAATTGCAGTTTCTTCAAAGCTACAATCTTACTCTTCTACTGTCTACTCTTTATGACAGCCCTGACATCGTTGGCATTTTGACATATCATTATCCATCATCATCGGATCATATATATGATTTTCTACTGTCTCTAATAATGCAATCGCCTGAGAAGAAATCCCTTCTCCCGCTCCTGTAAATCCTAATCCTTCTTCAGTAGTTGCCTTAACACCTATCTGATTTACAGAAATCTTTAAAGCCTTTGCAATATTCTCTCTCATCTGCTCTCTATATGGAGCCATCTTTGGTCTCTGAGCGATAATTGTAGAATCAATATTTCCAATTACAAAGCCCTCTTTACTCAATAACTCACCTACATGCTCCATAAGCTTTATACTAGATATTCCCTTATACTTTTCATCAGTATCTGGAAAATGCTTTCCTATATCTCCCAGTGCTGCAGCTCCAAGCAACGCATCCATAATAGCATGTAATAATACGTCTGCATCTGAATGTCCCAATAATCCCTTCTCATAAGGAATATCCACACCACCTATTATAAGCTTTCTTCCTTCCACAAGCTTGTGGACATCATAACCCATTCCTATTCTCATAAGTTCTCCTTATATTATATAAAACCACTAATTTGTTGTTACTTTTTTCTTACTTATTGACTTACTCTTCAAAGCTTCTCTAACCTTGCTCCAATTCACACAATAAACTGGTATATACATAAGTGCTGCCCATATAAGGCCACCAAATACATCCACTATGGAATGCTGTTTTAAAAATACTGTAGACATAATGATAAATGTACTAAGCACTACAGCCGATATCTTAACCCAGTTATATTTCTTTAGTATATGACTCTTAAATATAAGAATCGCCGCTCCTACTGAATTATATACATGAATACTTGGAAATACATTTGTGTTCGTATCCGTGCTATATATAAATCCCATTATAGATGTAAGAATATTATCCTTATCAAAGCCTTCTACTCTTAAATCCTGTCCATTTGGCCACAATGTACATACAAGCAAGCACATAGACATACCTATGAACATATATGCGCTAGCCTCGTAAAATTCTTTTCTAGATGTAAAGAGTACAAATGCCATAACACCTGCAATGTACAAAAACCATAAAACATATGGAATAACAAACCATTCACAAAAAGGAATTAAATCATCCACATATACGTGCAAATTTGTATAATCAGAATCTGGTGTAACCTTTCTTTCCAACCATGTAAACCACAACATATATATTGGAAAATATAATAATGTCCAGCAATGACTATACTTTATAAAAAAATCTTTAACTTTTGTTAACATAGGCTTTCCTTTCTGTATAAAACAAAACTCCAACCTACAGAATAGCACAATTTTTCCCTATTTTCAAGACTTCAATTCGCAAAGTAATATATATACATAATTCTCATTATTGGAAAATCATAAACGTTATGAGACGATTTTCTGCCACTAACTTATATGACTGCATACGAAGTATCCATCTATTTTTCACCGCCTCTCGAGGGTTCCGATGATTTGCTTATATGCCCCACTTGATACTAAGGCTGTGTGTATTTCCGTTAAAAACACAACGTAGCTAGTGGTGTTCACAGGACATGGACAACGTTTCGA
>JBGVNF010000123.1:0-4147 GCA_045125245.1 Lachnospiraceae bacterium | reverse complement strand
ACCTGATTAATTATCGCCTCCTTATCTTCTATATCCTCTTTCAATTTATTAATCCTTTCATACAACACCCCTATCAGCATATCCTTTGGCAGATCTATAATATCTTTTATCTCCCTTAGGGAATACCCTAACTCTTGATAAAACTTTACTCTTTTTATTCGCTCATATGTATCTAAATCATACAAAAGATAGCCTCTTTCTGTTCTACTGCATGCAGCTACTAAACCTATTTTTTCATAGCCCTGAACTGCTCGCCTAGAAACACTTAGTTCATCACATATCTCTCGTAATGTCTTCATCCTATTGCCTCCTAACATTTAGTCTAAAATTGCACGCAACGTGCAGTCAACAGTTATTTCTGCTAACGACTGGTACTTCACAATAGGATTTGTTTTTTTCGCGAATTTTTCTCTGCCTAATTTATACTAGAATTTGAAAAACGACAAAAGCTCCATCCCCACTATCTCTAGCAGGAACAGAGCTTCCACTATGGTGTTTTATTAATTTGCCACCTATAACCGAACTTCAGTGACCGCACTTAGGTGCGAAGTTTTCTGCAGTCTTTCGTTCTTTCTATATAATAATCCACTGTTAAAACATTAAACAATAATAAATAAAAAATAACGAAATATCCACGAACTGCAACTTTAATCTTTACTAGTTAACTTAAGTTGTTCTTAATAAATTTTATGTAAAGACCACACGGATGCCAGCACTACTTAAGTGCCAGCATTAGCTTATATCTCAATATCAACCTCAAACTCTACTGTCTGATTGTACTTGTCTAACTGAAGCTGCATATTTGATATAACATTATCTATTTGTTCATACTCCCTTTTCACCAACTCTATATCATAATTGGTGTACATATACTCAACCGTCGGCTTCTTTAACGATGAGTATGATGAATTCAATCTTGTCTTTGGCTGGCGTCTTCGCATTGAATCAAGTATGACTTTTCTTTTATTTAATTGCGCCATTCTAACAAGTATAGCATCTACTGTTAATACTTCCCCTTTAACAACTAGCTTACTTGTTACATTTGCAAGATTTATGCTATGCTTAATGGCACAAATCTTTCGGTCAATTTCATCTATCTTCTTAGCCACCGTAGCGTAGTCATAGTCTGGTATCAATGGTTCTTCATCACTTGCTACAGTGTAGTAGCAGGAATCACTCTCCTTGTTTCTCCAGAAATCTTTATCTTCTTCTAACTTCTTTATTAACTTGTTCGCATATGCTGATGTCATCTTTATCATGCTGCACCTCCGTATAAATGAATTTCTTAACTGTTGTGTTCATTATACCGCCCATATATTTTTTCCGCCATAAACCTGTAGTTTAAGTAATTTTTATCAAACAGTAAGTTTGAAAAACTTTACTATTTGATAAAAAACAAACTCGTCGTTTCCGACGAGTATATTTTCTATAGTAACTCCAAAGAGTTTACTAAGCGCATATAAATTGTCAACTGTTGGAAGGCTTTTACCCCATTCCCACTTGTACACTGCCTGTGGTCCTGTAAACCCCATATAGCAAGCTACATCTTCTACGGAGTAGCCTCCTCTTACACGCAATGCTTTGATTCTGTTACCAGTTTCTTTTAGATTTAAGGTTGGAAATTCAAGATTAATCATACGCACCTCCTAAAATCAAGTCCACAAGTATCGAGAATGCTATGATACTACTTAGTTTTGGTTCTGTCAATTATTTATACGTAAAAATTTATTTCATTCATAGTTGCCATCATCACACGATACCACTACTCATATAGCATCTTATTTACTAGCTCCACACACTTATTATACTTTGTCAGATAATCCCCCTCTATATACTCAAAATTCTTTCCATGAGATTTATATATATCTGCCACTATATCTCGATACTTTGGACGATTATCGCGAATTTCCTCTCGTCTGTCTCCGTCCTGTACCCATTTTACATCTGGAGCTAAGAACAATATCAAATCATACTTATTTACTCCATCTATGGCATCAGATAATCTTATATTCTCATCATTGCCTTCAAGGTAATTTAAATAAAACTGAGTTATCAAGCAATCGGTGTCACAAAACAAAACTTTATTGCTATGCTCTATAGCCTTCAACTCGTTCATTTTCTGAGTTAAGAGAATCTCTGTAAAATCTTCATTTAACATAAGCAAATCTGTACCTGATTTTTCTGAAAGCCATCTTCCCGCCTCTTCTATGTAATTTGTATTAAAATGATTAGCTAGATTTACTGTCATTACCGACTTTCCGGAGCTTTCTAGTCCGATAATAAGTACCTTCTTAACATAATGTGGCTTTACCACATTATGTAACCAATCCCAATGCTTATATACATTCTTTCTTAGCTCTGTTGAACTAATTTCATCCCTTTCAAATACGTAGAATTCACTGTCGGGATAATTAACATTCCAAAAGCTATTCGCATCATAATCAGAACCGCAAAATACCACATCTATATGTTTGCCTATTTTCTCTTTCACAAATTCAGAGTCATCTTTTGATACTTCCAAAGTATACTCTGCCTTAGTTGCATAATTATCTTCAAGTGTAATTATTTTCACATTTCCAATATGCTTTGTAGCCTGATACAACCATCTGTATCTTACTCTATAATCCACTTCTTCTCTATTATTTCCTATACTTAACACTATAAAAAGCTCCTCGCACATACATGCAGCCTTTGTAATACACTGCAAATGTCCATTATGCATTGGATTAAAAGACCCACCATACATTCCTACTTTATACATATTTCCTACTCCTCAACTGTGCTTTTCTTGCTATCCTTTAACCATTTTGTAAACATAAATATTGCATTTATTAAGTAAATTGACCACATTAATACAGTCGCCATATCACCTGTTTTATTGATAAATGCATATACCCACATAATTACTGTAACTACGTCTACAATAATCCATAACACCCACTGTTCCATACATCTTTTAATACATAAAATCTGTGCAAATACTGAAAATACAGTACTCATAGAATCTACAAATGGAAGTGTTCCATTCATTTGTTTAAGTACAAATCCATATGCCACAGTTCCTACCGCTACACTGCCATACGCTATTACACTATTATTCTACTTAATTAACAGACGCTATTTCCCATGCTGTTATAATTCCAAGTAGTTTTTCATCCCTCTTGCCATGCTGTGTCACAAATATAATATTTATTCTTTCTTTACTATCCACGTCTTCCTTAAACATATCCTTGACTTCACTTACAAGAGTGCTATTTCCTACAAAAGCAAATTTATTTGATGTGACATTTTCTATGGATATATATTTCTGTATCTTATCAAAGGTAATTTCAGCGCTAAAAGTATCTGCGCCTTCACTAACCATTATATCTAACACTGTTTTAGCACTAAATAAGCCAACTAATACTCCATCCTCTAGTATAGGAATATGCTTATATGAATTCTCTTTCATCACGGACATTGCATCCTGTACTTTATCAGTCATGCTCATATAGCATAATTCACTTTTCTTAACCATCACATTTGAAGCCTTAAGTGGTCGTGCTACCTTTTGAATCACATTATCCAAAAGCTTGATCATCTCTTCGCTTGGATATACTGCATATTCTCCATTTATCTTTGGATTGTGAGATAATAAGTTTCTTGTATCTCTACATAAATCTAATTCATTTTCAATTACTTTAAAATCCTTGTTGTTTATAAGAAAGTTCATAACCGATTCGTTATTATCAAGGTTATATTCATTTCTTACTAAAGTTTCCATCTGCTTATATTTATCTAGAAATTCTTCTGTTCTGTTGATATCTGACATATGCTGCTCCTTTTTATAATTGTTGCTTTATGTTATTGGTTTTCGTTGGTTTATGTTGCTTTTTATTGCTTTTCGTTACTTAATTTTATTATTTTTCGTTGGTTTATATTGCTTTTTATTGCTTTTTGTTACCTTTTGTTATCTATGTTACTTATAAGATTATAACATATTTCATTTTAAGTACTAGTATTTATTTTATTATTCCATATTCTCATACCATTATGACTTTTTTTACTATTTAGGCAGAGATAAAACTTCCTCGTGGACACATTTTCTCTTACCTTTTAAGATTTTTTCGGCTTTTAGGTAGAAATAAAACTTCCTCGTGGACTCATT
>JBGVNF010000122.1:0-7859 GCA_045125245.1 Lachnospiraceae bacterium | reverse complement strand
GTATTGGAGGTCGGTGGGATTGTCCATCAATTGTTTGTTTTAAATATAATGTGTACCAATTTGGTACTTTATTTGAAAAATGATATATTTGCAAAACTAAATAGAATGAAAATGGTTGTAGTAAGTAGCAGAGAATTCAGGGCTAACCAGCGTAAGTACTTTGACTTAGCCCTTACAAATGATGTCGTGATTACGTCCAGGAGTCATGGCAGCTATAGGCTTGTGCCAGTGAGAGAAAGTGATACGCTCATTGATCAGACCACTTTGGAGGCTAAAATCAGGCGCGGAATTGAGGAGTATGAACAGGGTAAGGTTCATAGAATGGAGGAAGGGGAGAGTGTTGATGGCTTCCTTAGTCGAATGATTAATGAAGACTGAGATGTATAGAATAGTATTTTCTAACGACGCAATGAAGGACCTTAAGGAACTGAGTAAGAAAGCACAGACTTGTGTATCGTATCTATGATGAAGTTATTGAAGTTCTAGTTCTATCTGCTTTCGGGCACTATAAGAAATAGCCAATCCAGCAAGATATATCATCAGGCCTCGCACACTGTTGTGATGTGGGGCATTTTTTATTCACTTAATACTAATCATTTATGGCATTCAAGTGAACATTTCTATATGAGTACATTAACATAATCAAAACAAGAAGGTTCCTATTTTCATTATTATAGGAACCTGATTTAAATAGGAACTTGTGCTTAGTTATCAACGACTTATATTAGATCTTCATCGTAATCTTAACGCTGATTATCAATTTTTTAAATAAACGACGTTTCCACACAATCACGATACAAAAAGTTCTCATTTCTTTTTAAATATTTAATTAACAGTTATCCGTTTTTTCTCTTTTTTCGGTGTCTCCCCTTCTTAAAAAATCGGTTACACAATCTTTATTATGTTAACTATGCGGTATTGAAATGTTAACTTGCGTCGGTTCAAGTCGCTGATAATGCGTTATTTAATCAAATCTACTAGTGAGGCCGTTTTTTTCCATTTCGCTGAGACATGATGCAATGATGACGATTCGATTTGTGCTATTGCTTTCTCTGTCATCTTTGGAGTTATACCAATATATTTCATTGTTGTAGAAACACTTTTATGGCCAAGAAACTTACTTACATTGAATACATTTATTCCGTCATCAATCATATGAGTCGCCATACTGTGTCTGAACTGATGACTATGTATATGCTCAGGAAGTTCAGGATATTTCTTCCTTGCAATCGCTAGATATACATTAATCTGTTTATTTACACTTCGGGTTGAGCATTTCTCATTCTTACCTTTGCACTTTGAAAAGAACAGATAATCGTTTGGATTGGGTTTCTCCCCATGGAACTTTCGTATGTAGTACTTAAGTTGCTTGTTTAGTGGCTTTAACAAACTAAGCTTGCGAAACTTATTACCTTTACCTAAGACATTTATAGATGGTATTGGTTCGTTTAGAAATAAATCTGAGATCTTCAAGGATAAGATTTCGGATATTCTAGTCGCTGTTTGATATAACAATGTAAGCATTGTAGAATATTTCAGGCCACTATCCTTATCTGTGCCTATTGTTTTGATTAAATTCAGAATTGACTCTTTGCTTATTGGTCCAACAATGTTGTCACTAACAGTTACTTTGAATCTCGCCACATAACTTGCCTCCATATAGATTGCTCTATAATGTGGATCTCGAGCAACGAATTTCAAGAACGCTACAATTTGACTCATTCTTAGATTACATGTCTGCGGCGATAAGTTCTTTTCATATCTCAGCCAGCTCATATACTCGGTCAGATTATCATAGGTAAAGTATTCTAATCCGAAAGATGATGGCTTAACCTTTTTGACCTTTTCGGCATAATCTAAAAACATTGTCATAGATTGTTTATATCCTATAGAAGTATAGTCACTTCTCTTTTCGTATGAGTTTGCCATAAACTTCATGAATTCATTAGCAAACTTATATGCATTATCTCTTTTCTTCATTGTATGTCAGGTAAAAGTTCAGATATAAAGTCGCCTGTAGCCTCTTCAAGCAGATCTGCGAACTGAGGAACTAGGTGGAAATAGTATAAGGTGGCATCAGGAGTTCCATGACCCATACTCTTGGATAATGCTAGTAGTTTCATATCAAAGTCAAAGCCGTCATGCTTCCAAGATATAATATTCTGAACGGCATAATTGTGTCTAAATGAGTATGTTACAACATTCTTCTCCGTAGTCTTCTTATTATACTTATACCAGCATCGATTAAAAGTTGTATGGAGATAGTATGACGACCTATAATTACCTTCATCATTGGGGAAGAAGACAGTTCTTCCAGGCATCTCTCTTGACATCAACTCATCGTATTGTCTAAGCATTGCTGACGTACTTTCATGTAAGGCTATGATGCGCTCATAATACCCTTTTGCTTTTCTTATGTATATGACTCCCCTTTCCAAATCTACATCTTTACAGTCAAGCCATCTGGCTTCATTTGGTCTCATGCCTGTGCTATAGATTAACCGGAATATTACAGGAGTTACCAAGCATTTTAGTTTTGATTGAAATCTCGGAAGAGGATTTGGACAGCTTGCTTTATATTCTATTTCATCTACAGCTCTAAAGAAATTTCTTACCTCTTTTATATTGAACAGAACAGGCTCATCGTACTTTTCTAAATCTCCATACATGGTGTATAAATATGGACCTTCTCCCCTCTTATTGAGGTATTTAAGAAACGCGTTAACGGCCATTATCCTTCCTGCATGAGATCTGTTCTTTTCTGTATCTCTTTTGGTACACCATGTATCTATCATTCTTTGTTCTAGATACTTCGTTTTCAGATATGTTCTGTCGCACCAGTTCAAGAAACAGCGTACAACATCATTTGCAGGTTTCTTATATTTAAATGATGCTCTATAATCCATATAGTCATCATACCATTCATCTCTTGTCTTAGTGATTTTCATGACTATAAAGTATATGAGTAATGGGGAACTCTTCTATGCTTATAGCACATTCTCTCAGCTTTTCTATATTAGAGGATAGATACTGAAGAGTCGTTTGAGGTGAGTCATGTCCTAGTACAGTCGATACAATAGATAGATCGCTTCCGGTGTTGATCAGAGCGTCTGCAAAACTATGTCTCAGAAGATGAGTGCCTTGTCTGGCATTCTGTCTGATACCTACCATCTTGTAGACTTTGTTTACAATATCTGGAATTCTACATTTTGCATAACATCCTCTCAGTTTTTGCTTGGTAATAAAGATATATGGTAAGTCTGTTTCAGGACGTTCTTCCTTAATATAGTCATATAAAGTATTACCTATTATTGGTCTAAGAGGAATGATCTGTGCCTTTCCTGTCTTGGTCTGCTTGAATATTATCTGGTCCTTATTCCATTTAATATCATCTAGCTTTAGATTGGATACATCCATTTGTCTCATGCCCGTATATAGAAGCAATATACAAATAGCCTTATCACGCTTTGATAATGGACAATTATCATCAAGTAGAAATCCCTCGAACTGACTCCTCTCCCCTTCTGTCATTGGTTGATATACACTTCTGATGATTCTCTCCATTGGGAAAAAGGAACTTTTTATGAGCAGTTCGTTATTCTTTATTGATTCTGCATACCTTCTGATGAAGAGTCCGATTCTGTATGGTAATTCGGGTTTGCATTTACTGTAAATCATATATTTCCTCACATGGTCTTCCTCTAAATCCCGAATATTGTTGACTCTCAATTTCTGTAGATACGCAAAGAAATTTGCACAGCTAGAAGCTTCGACGCTAATAGTCAGATCTCTTACATGGGCCGCCTTTGCTGCTCGCATACAGTCATCCAGTAGAAGCCTAAAGTTATCATTCAATTCATAATAAGCTGAGTCTGCAATTTTCCTATTTGATGGAAGCATGTCGTAATAATCATACAACAGCAATGATCTTAACTGGTAGTTAAGTTTAGGAAATTCTCTCCTGATTTGGTTGTATTTATCAATATCCCGTCTTGCTCTCCGTCTATAAATATGACCATAGGCACAAATCATCATATCGACTTCAGAGTCACTATACATTTGGTCTTTGATGTACTTGAGTAATTTGTTCCACTTCTTATCCAACGGGATTTTTGAGACTTCTGCATCAGGATCCTTGAGGATGAATTCCCCATTCCTGATCAAAAGCCTACCTTCCGGTACATCCGGATTGATTTTGTCAATGAATGCCATAAATGATTAGTATTAAGTGATTAAAAAACGCCCCACATCACAACAGTGATGCGAGGCCTGATAATAATTCTTGCTAGATTGGCTACTTTTTGTAGTGCCCGAAAGCAGATAGAACTAGAACTTCAATAACTTCATCATAGATACGATACACAAGTCTGTGCTCATGCGTTATACGGCGCGAATATACATTCCCGTCGTAACCCTTAAGTGGCTCAACCTGGCCGGTACCAGTCCTGGGATGCTCCTGGATTTCTTCCAGAAGCTTTGACAGTTTCTTTACTGCCTGAGGTGCTTTCTTGCTCAGTTCCTTAAGGTCCTTCTTTGCGTCGTTAGAAAATACTATTCTATACATTTCAGTCTTCATTAATCATTCGACTAAGGAAGCCATCAACACTCTCCCCTTCCTCCATTCTATGAACCTTACCCTGTTCATACTCCTCAATTCCGCGTCTGATTTTAGCCTCCAAAGTGGTCTGATCAATGAGCGTATCACTTTCTCTCACTGGCACAAGCCTATAGCTGCCGTGACTCCTAGACGTAATCACGACATCATTTGTAAGGGCTAAGTCAAAGTATTTACGCTGGTTAGCCCTGAATTCTCTGCTACTTACTACAACCATTTTCATTCTATTTTATTTTGCAAATATATCATTTTTCAAATAAAGTACCAAATTGGTACACATTTAAATTTCTTGAGTTGTAATATCTATAAAAAAGAGATATATTTACACAGTTAAATCGGGATTTAGTTATGAAGAAGTACTTTATTAGAGCAATTATTACTATGGTATCTTTCGCCATTTTCTACATATTGCTGGATATTATTTGGGGGAATGTGCCTACTTTCCGTGAATGTGCAGTGCAGACTCTTATTTGTGGTGTTGCTATCGGTGTGGGTTACTTTCTGGAAGATAAAGGATGGGATTCGTGGAAGAAGATTGGAGACTTGTTTAAACGCAATAAAGAAGAATAATAAAATTCCAATTTAACTAATTAACTATTTGATATTCGATTAGTTAATAATTGATGTATCTAACTTTAAAATCGAAACCACAATGAAAAGAAAATTATTGCTGTTAGTATTGTTGACCGCACTTTACTCCTGCGGGACTTCATCCCGCATCGAAGTCATAAAAGACATTACATTCTCGGAGTGCAAGGATTGCAATGGGGATGACGTCAAACTTAAATTGGATGTATACAGGCCGGATTCGAAGTGTTTGCCGGTGATTCTATGGGTGCACGGAGGGGGCATGTGCGTAGGAAGCAAGGACGTCTACTGGGATCCGGTCAGTTTTCTGGCAGAGGCTATGATTGCGAGGGGATATATCTTTGTATCAATGGACTACAGGCTGAATTCCGAGTGGGAGAAGCAAGATGCATTCAAGGAAACGATAAAGAATGCTGCAGAAGACGTGTCCACGGCAGTGGAGTGGATCAGAAGCAATGCGCGGAAGTATGGAATGGATTCGGAGAAAATAATCCTGGCCGGATATTCCTCCGGTGCAGAGATTGTTGCCAACTATTACTACAGCAACAGTCTGCTTGACGATGACGAAAGTGACAAGAGTGGAATTGTGGCCGTAATATCGGTAAGTGGCAACCGCCTGTTCTATGATGGGGAACGCAATACTAGCACCGGTAAGGCTCCATGCATGATCATCCACGGCGACAGTGACGACATCAACCCTATCTCCGACGCCGAGCTCTTGTGCTCCCAGCTAGGGAGCAAGGCGCGAATGGTTATAATGCCGGGCAACGGTCATACATGGACCGAAACAGATGCCAGCAAATCATTCCTGATTGACAATATGAGCGGCTTTATTGCCGATACTGCATCTCGTTGAGGTAGGAATGGCCAAAGGTTGCACGCGAATTAGCCTGCTATTCGAACAGGCCGAATTGAATCTTTATGGCGCAGTGATGAGGGACTTGACGGTTACGCATAGTTCACTATCAGTGATTTTGAGAGCCGGAAGAATAAATCAGTGTTATTTAATCGCATGTTCGGAGATTTTCCGGACATTGCAATAAATCGATCCACCATTGCAGCGTTGTGCAGCAGTGTTTTGGTTGAACCGACCGAGAGGGCCATCCCTTGCTGACGGGCAAATGCCCTGGCGAGGTTGACGGAAGTGAGCGAGGCGTTGAAGGCAAACGACAGAGCTTCTTTGTTTCTCGCCTGACAGTGTGTGAGCCCGGTGAACTGCTTGGCATCGCGGAAGACGAACTCCAGCTGGAAACGTGTCCGGTCGATGTCGAAGATGTCGCGGGCTGACATTGCGGTGTCGGTTGAGAAGAAGACCTTTCGGGTCTGACGCTTCTTTTCAGCATCCTCGTAGTCAACCAGGACGACTCGAACTTCACATCCAAGGCTCACAGCCCATACGACAGCCGTGTACATCTTGTATACGAGTTTGCCTTCGGCAGTATAGTCCTCCGAGAAGACGTTCATGTCAAGATTGTTGACATCAACCTTACCTGCAAACTTCTGAGGACGGCCACGTTTGCCAGTCTTTGGACCTGAGTACAGGTACTTGAGGTTGACGTCATCACGGAAGCGACTTATGAGATTGAAGCCCAGAGACTTCACTCCTGACACAAAGCTCTCTTTCGAGAAGTATGCGTCTGCAACTATGAGCTTGCATATAGACAGCAACTGTTTGCAGTTGCGGTTGAGCATCCTCAGATACCATCCGGTGAGGGAGTCGGGATCTTTCATCCCCTTGGTGCAGTCAGGTTTTCGTCCTCGCTTCTTGTCTGTGAAGGTCTGTTCTGCCTTTAGGAAGACCGAGTCCTTGGCATCGGCGTCAACGATGGATATGCCAAGTATCTCGAGACCCTTCTTCATAGCAGCTGCACAACCGGACCAGAACCAGTCGATGCCTGGAGTCTTCTTGCCGGACTTGGAGATATAGCAAGGATCGATGGCTATTGCAATGCGATGTCCCTTTGTCGATTCCAGGAACGACCGGTTGAACGACAGCCAATCGAATGACTTCCTGAAGTTCTGGCGGAACCGGCTCTCGCATGAGCGACCGCACCTCGCCATCTGGGTGAAGTTGAGTCGTCCTGTATGTGTGAGTATAAGTTCCATGGTCTCGATGAAGAAAGATTGAAAAGATTTGCTTAAATTTGTCTGGCCGGAGAGGGCTTTCGAAATCATCTCTCTGAGCTGGATAAGGGGCTTGATTTTCATGTCTTGTAACCTAAAGTGTGGTAACTCTAAGTTACTGAAAATCAAGCACTTATCCAAATTTTTCAAGCGTTATTTTCATCTTTTTTAACACTTTTTTCGGCTTTGTTCTATGCCGTCTGCGAGATGCTGTAAAGCGACCCGAAAACGGGCTATTGTATGCGTAAGTAATTGAAATTTATATAATTGTTAAATTTTTAACGAATCATTGATCTTTGTAAGATTGACAAAAAATAGGATATGGATAGAAGAGTTGTTGTAACAGGATTGGGAGTCGTTTCCCCGATAGGAAATAATGTCGAAAAATTTTGGAAAAACCTTTGCGAGGGAGTCTGTGGTATTGATTTTATCAAGTCGATGCCGACAGAAGGACTGCAGTCCAATATAGCAGGTGAGGTCAAGGATTTCAATCCTGAAGAGTATGAAATCGAGAAGCCTTTTGTCCGTAAGC
>JBGVNF010000121.1:0-2782 GCA_045125245.1 Lachnospiraceae bacterium | reverse complement strand
AGATATCTCTTGGGTTACTAAAAAAATTTTCCTCAGTTTCTAATAAACCATTCACTAAAGTTTCTAATAGTGCTATAATATTCATGAGAGTGACTCCTTCTTGGTGTTTGTTTTTAGCGAAACCATTATATCACTGAGGATGTTCACTCTCATCTTTTATTTAACCAACAAAATCTTTACTCCGCCACTTTCGTTATGAAAGTCAGCGCTTTTCATATTGTTATTCTTCATCATAAATACTTACTTTTTGAAATTTTTCCTCATCTTAATGTGTGGGCACATCTCTTCCATATAGATTTCACCCTCACCAACATAACCCATCTTCTCATAAAAACCTTTGGCTCTTACCTGAGCTGATAGCACTGTCTCTCTGCCACCTATCTCCAATATCTTATCTTCTGCATATCTAACAATCATCTGACCAATACCTTTTCCACGGTATTCCTTAATTACTGCAATCCTTCCTATCCTATACTCATCATCTTCTATATAATATCTACATGTTCCTATAGGCTCACCATCCTTATAGAACACCATATGCTTAACCTTGTCACTCTCGTCTAATTCATCGAATTCCTCTTCAAAGCCTTGCTCATCCTCGAAAACAACCTTTCTAATCATTATGGCATCATCTGGCAATTTATGATAAGTCATTACTTCAAAGTCTTCTATATACATATACGTTATCCTCCTAAGCACAAGTTCATATCAATACGTATATAATATCAGAATAATAATCAAATAACAACTCAACCATATTTAAACCTAGTTGCTCTTCCCAAACAATTACAGTTCTATTCTTTCTTTATACCCATCCTTTTGATATTCTTTATTATACTTAGCTCCAAGTCGCTCAATAAATCGTTGCAAGCTCTTTATCACCCTGCAATAATCCCTTGGATACTTTTCATATCCACCAGTTTTAATCCTTATATCCTTGTAATTGAATCGTATATCCCAACCATATCCATCATCAACCCCATACTCTACTTCATATTTTCTCTTCCATTTCAAAACCGGTCTCAATCTCTTTATTAATTTATCTATTTCATCTTCTGGAATCTCAAACTCCATATTCGGCATCCAATGAAAGTCATTATATGCTCGTCCTTTGAATACAAATTTATTGTCCATATTTTCTATCTTATACATCAAAGTACCACCAAAAAAAGCTCCTCTTTCAAAATAAAATATTTCATTCTCACGGTTCATAATAGACATCTCCCTTCTGTCTAATATCTCTATTGAGTTCGTTCTCCTCATCATTTTTGCAATCACTATAATATTTGCACACCCCGCAAAAGCTTCGACATTCCTTCCACTTTTTATGTAATATTCTCTTTATCCAATATATAAGCTTTTCCATCTCCACCTCCAAATAAAATCCATCCCCTACATATCAAAATCTTTTTCCTACTACATTTATATATAAACAGCTCTCGCTGTCATTTTAGAAAGCGGGCACAGCTGATTATCTCTATCCTCCTACCGTGCCTGGTAGTTGCTACGCAACCGCAAATGTCTACTATTCAGAAGGAAATCATTTCATTCAACATTTGCCCAAAATGGAAATCATAAAATATGACCAACGGAACAAGAAACAAGTAAAACCAGAAAACAAAACAAACTAACAGAAAGGAGGTTCTCGTTTCTTGTTCATACCTATCCTAACAAATTTATAGTCCCATAAATTGTTCTTAATTCACCTATTTCCAAAGTTATATGTGATATATTTCTCACTTTTTCATTGACTCCCTCTTTCTTATGTGATATATTTCTCTCATAAGAGATATATTTTTCACATGGAGGTATTTTTTATGAATAGCAAGACACTTAGCATTGGCAAACAAATAGATTTACTCTACTTATATATTGGCATTACCTGGCTGTTGACTGGTAGCTTTGGTTTATTTGATGGTATCATTTTTAATCTCCTTAAGATTTTTGCACTTCTTGGCTGTATGTTTTTTCTTATCATTTTATCTCGTTCAAAAAAGGAAATGGAAGATGAAATGTCTATCAGAAATTTAGAAAAAGCAAAAGCAAAGGCACAAACTAATATGCATATTATAACTTGCTGCTTAATTTGTATCATTCGCATTATAGATTTTATTCCAGTTATCCCTAAGATATCTGTTGATCTTCAAACCGTAATTGTACCTATATTCTTTATCTATCTTGGTATTGAAGGTATCATCATTGGATTATTATTCCGCAAAAATGAAAGGAACGAAGACGAATGTACATTTTAAAGACTAAAATACACGAATATCGCAAAGAGCTAAACCTTCAACAATCGGAGCTTGCTGAGCTTGTTGGTGTACGTAGAGAAACTATCGGAAAACTTGAGAACGGTAAATACAATCCATCCTTAAAGCTTGCCATGGACATTGCTAATGTTTTCCATAAAACTGTAGAAGAGGTATTCCTCTTTGAAAAAGTTTCCAATAATGAATCTGATGAATAATGCTCAAAAAACCTCTCGGTTTCCCGAGAGGTTTCTATATATTATATCCGTATATAATCTTATTAATACAACTTCGCACCAGCTGGTATATGGTTATCTACCATAAGAAGTCTTAACTCCTCACCATCTGAATCCTTAAGGTTATTTACTGCCGAAAGCAACATACCGCATGACTCAATTCCCATCATAGCTCTTGGTGGTAAGTTTGTAATAGCGATAAGTGTCTTACCGATTAACTCTTCTGGCTCATAGAACTCATGAATACCACTTAAGATTGTTCTATCTGTACCTGTTCCATCGTCAAGTGTGAACTGT
>JBGVNF010000120.1:0-2662 GCA_045125245.1 Lachnospiraceae bacterium | reverse complement strand
AGGATAAGCAACCTTGTCGTGCGTGAGACGGCCCGCACTCTGCAATAACTTGCAGAGGGAAATATACAAGCCTAGTAGGATTTACCTCCTCTGAGGCTACTTTCGCTACCGATCACTCGTCGCATCTGGATTACTGATGGTAGGATATTCACTCGCCCTCCACACCAAGGGTATTGACCACTTATGTGCGACCATAAGCGGACTTTACAGTAACTTGTATACTTCCATCTGAAAGTTATTTAATAAAGGATTAATATTTGGTGACCTGAATCTACTTTTGTAGAACCCATCCTGAAGGTCTTCCATATCTCGTTCTCTAATTGGATATGCGGTTTCTTATGCTACCGTAAAGCGCCCACATCTTAACGCTCTTCTGAGGGTATACCTTTTGCAGGTGTTAGAGCACCTGTTCTAGTTTATTAGACTAGAAACCTTTTCGCACCATTGGTGGAGTTGAACCACCCAAAAGGCCTTTTGCTACAACCGGCAGTTTGGTGATATATGGCGGTGCTAACGGGAGTTGAACCCGTCTCACTAGAGTGACAGTCTAGGATAATTTCCGATATACCATAGCACCATAAAAAACATATGTCTTCGCTCTCGTTTAAACCGGCCCGAATTCTCTTTTATCCGGTTCTTGCCTTAGTTGACCGTTAGATCGACGATCTAAGTGAACTTATCGGCTTGTGCACTCCGGGCACTTCTACGTGTAAGGACGAACTTTTTACACACCATCGCATGGTCTAGGCTCTCTATGGTTGGTTTGCAACCCATTAACCATAGTACTTCTTTGACATAAGTTAAGTCTAATTATTCATCTGTTTTGTTTTTATGTTTCTTTTTGCGAGTATACTTAGTCTTATCGCGAAACACAATATGTTTATATTTTATTTGAGATTGTAGGTGATCTTTGGCAGGAATTTCCTTTTCAATTTCAGCCTTTTTGCCATCAAAATCTTTAATCTTAAGTTTTACTCGCATAATTGTTTTCTTAATTAAATAAGATTATTCAGTGTAGTCGTCTTCAGGACCCTCGAAATGTTCGCGTTCAACCGCAGTATCGAATTCAACTTCCATATCATAGTCATCCATCTCTAGGTATTCGTTGTCTTCGTAGCTTTCCCAAACATCTTCACGAACATATTCTTCAATAGCACTACCAAGGTCATAATAATTATCTAATTCAATTTGAAGTTTTTCAGGATAGTCTCCATCATACATACTGAATACAGCATAAATATCTTCAACAGTAATATCTTCAAACTCAATGTTTGGATAACGTTCACGTATCCATTCGTTCATTTGTTTTAAATATTCCTCAGTAATTTCTAATGAGTAAGTTTCTCTATATCTACACCAAGCATTAATGTTAATTCTCATTTAATTATTTTCCTTTCTTTAGTTTATATAATTATTATACTATATCTTTTTCACTTTGTCCATTATTTTGTTCACTAAAGTGTAAATATCTTTATGGCAGGGAAATCTGGGTTTCTTCCCTATTGATTCTTTAACCATTCTATTAAATCTTTTTTAGTGCATGGCATATTATATGACCTACACCATTTACGAATTGCGTTATCTGATACACCGTATTTTCTTCCAACTGCACTAAAACTACTTTCAACAATTTCTTGAGCAAGTTGTTTTGGTTCAGGCCTTTTTGTTATTCTACGTTTTTTCCCGGCACAAGCCACACACAATTCTGCAACAGCACTACTAATAGGAGCACCACACTCTGAACAAAATAAATACAAATGTTTGTTGATGTGTTGATTTTTTCTAATTGGATAATCAACATCATTACGCTTCCAATAATACCCGGTATTAATACCACACACTGTATTTTCAGATATATTAAACAATAATCCAATCTCAGTGTTTGTCATGTTTGTTGTTTTTAATAGTTCAGAAATTTCTTCTACTATAGTCAAATCTATTTTTTTACCTACCGAATGATATCCACCAAGTGTTAAATTATATCCATTGGGAGACACACTATTATATTTACTAATATAGTAAATTTCTTTTTCATTTAATAGGTTAATTGCACACTCCTCTAGTATTTCAAATGTAAAGTTTTCTAAACCATATTTGCGAAATGCTTTAGATCGTGGGTAGTCATATTCATGTGATGTTACATCAAAAGCACGTCTTTTTTCATCATGCCAACGCTTTTCAATATGAACAGACTGTCCAATATAGCACTTGCCATTTATTAAATTAGTAATTTTGTATATTCCAACTGACATTATATCACCTCTTCTATTTATATTTTATTATAGTATAAGAATGACTTTTTGTCAATATTTGGTTCGAAAAATATGGCAGGGACGGGCCGATTTGAACAGCCATATAGCGGGTCAAAGCCGCTTGGACTAACCATTATCCTACATCCCTATATTATAAGTAAGTTTTTAAATTGGTGACCCATGTCGGTTACGATCCGACCATACGGGATTGAAAGCCCCGGGACTTCACCAGTTGTCTAATGGGCCATTGGTTGCGGAGCCTGGGAGTCGAACCCAGTATCTCAAGGTTATGAGCCTTGAATGGTATTTCCGTGCCACTCGCCCGCAATATAAGGAGTGCTATTGTTCTTTTCGGCTTTAGCGAGCCTACCCGAACCGGCACTTACGGTGGGTATCGCCCTACGGTCCAA
>JBGVNF010000119.1:0-1527 GCA_045125245.1 Lachnospiraceae bacterium | reverse complement strand
AGGATAAGCAACCTTGTCGTGCGTGAGACGGCCCGCACTCTGCAATAACTTGCAGAGGGAAATATACAAGCCTAGTAGGATTTACCTCCTCTGAGGCTACTTTCGCTACCGATCACTCGTCGCATCTGGATTACTGATGGTGGGATATTCACTCGCCCTCCACGCCTGGGGTAATGACCACTTACGTGCGACCGTAAGCTGACTTTACAGTAACTTGTATACTTCCATCTGAAAGTTATTTAATGGCGGTGCTAACGGGAGTTGAACCCGTCTCACTAGAGTGACAGTCTAGTATAATTTCCGATATACCATAGCACCATTAAAAACATATGTCTTCGCTCTCGTTTAAACCGGCCCGAATTCTCTTTTATCCGGTTCTTGCCTTAGTTGACCGTTAGATCGACGATCTAAGTGAATTTCTCGGCTTGTGCACTCCGGGCACTTCTATGTGTAAGGACGAACTTTTTACACACCATCGCATGGTCTAGGCTCTCTATGGTTGGTTTGCAACCCATTAACCATAGTGCTTCCTTGACATATGTTTGATTATTCATCTATTTTATTTTTATGTTTCTTTTTGCGAGTATACTTAGTTTTATCGCGAAACACAATATGTTTATATTTTATTTGAGCTTGTAGGTGGTCTTTAGAAGGAGTTTCCTTTTGAATTTCAACCTTTTTGCCATCAAAATCTGTAATCTTAAGTTTTACTCGCATAATTTATTTCTTAATTAAATAAGACTATTCAGTGTCGTCTTCAGACCCCTCGAAGTGTTCGCGTTCAGCCGCAGTATCGAATTCAACTTCCATGTCATAGTCATCCATGTCTATATATTCATTGTCTTCGTAGCATTCCCAAACATCTTCACGAACATACTCCTCAATGAAATTACCAAGACTACGCCAACTATCTACTCTAGTTTGAAGTTTTTCAGGATAGTCTCCATCATACATACTAAATACAGCGTAAATGTCTTCTGCAGTAATGTCTTCAAACTCAGCATCTGGATAGGAACGATGTGCCCATTCGTTTATTTGTTCTAAATAACTTTCAGTAATTTCTAATGAATAAGTTTCTCTGTATCTACACCAAGCATTAATGTTAATTCTCATTTAATTATTTTCCTTTCTTTATTTTATATAATTATTATACTATATTTTTTTCACTTTGTCTACTATTTTGTTCACTAAAGTGTAAATATCTTTATGGCAGGGAAATCTGGATTCGAACCAGAGATACCGGAGTCAAAGTCCGGGGCCTTAACCGCTTGGCTACTTCCCTATTTAATGGTGACCCTAGCGGGATTCGAACCCGCGATACCACCGTGAAAGGGTGGTGACTTGACCGCTTGTCGATAGGGCCATTGGTTGCGGAGCCTGGGAGTTGAACCCAGTATCTCAAGGTTATGAGCCTTGAATGGTATTTCCGTGCCACTCGCCCGCAATATAAGGAGTGCTATTGTTCTTTTCGGCTTTAGCGAGCCTACCCGAACCGGCACTTACGGTGGGTATCGCCCTACGGTCCAA
>JBGVNF010000118.1:0-71024 GCA_045125245.1 Lachnospiraceae bacterium | reverse complement strand
CTATACAAAAATATATTTAAGAAATAATTAATAACAAATGGTATACATAGTATTAAATATTTGCTTCTTACAAATTCACTTAAAATAGTAGCTGGTATAGAAGCAGTAATCCCCCATATAAATACTGACAAAAGCTTCTTTGCAAAATATATATTTAAGATGCTCTCATCTGACATCCCATTACACACAAGACCAAATATTAAATATGCGAAAAACATAATTGCACCACCTGCAATAATAGCTGAAAAGTATTTACTTAAAAAATACTTATTTTTCGTAGTTCTAAACAATGCAAACCTCTCTGTTTTCTTCACGATAACGCAAGGTATTCCCACTATAATAGGACAAAACATCCATAAATAGCTGGTATCATTACCTAAAAATACTCCGTAAGGAGATATCATCCCACACTCCAATGCTTCTATGGATACCTTATCGTAAAACAAAGACAAAAATAGATACTGCTGCCCACTCTCTATATCTGTGTATACAACCGAACAAAACAATAATAAGCAGGCTGTCGCTACCGACAGCCAAAATGCCTTATTAATAAAAATTCTTTTTAGAAAAAATATACTACTCATAATAATACTCAAATCTTTCTGTAATCACTTCTGATACAATAATAATTTAAGACTAGTCCGAGTAAATAGGTTTAAATCTATTTTCGACCTTTCCACTCTCTACATCTACATAAAACAACGTATCTTTATCATCATTTTGATTTCTTGATGTAATCTTCCATTTTATTCTTCCAGAATATTTGTCTAATGTATTATCTTCGCTATCTTCTGTAAATTGATATATTAATTCGATTCCATATACATCATATACAGAATTATCACCTATTTCTTTCGACACTGCTTGCAATGCGCCATCCACTGAAATAATTTTTTCTATTTTATCTGATGACTTAATTACATTATACCTATCTCCTCCTAAACCACATATATTGTCAATCTCCTCTGTCTCAATCATACATAATTGTCCTCTGTCATCCCAATATGTACTGTTGAATTCTCCAGATGTCACAGCATCTACATAATCAAACGGAATATTCTTATACTGCTTACGCACACAAAAACCAAGGGCATCTTGTCCATCCACATCAAGTACTCTTACTTCTGCTACTTCATATACAAATTCTTCATTTTTTTCATATGGCAAATCATTGTTAAGATAATTTTCTACAAAATCCACAGCGTCCTTTATAGTTATTTCCCCATCACTCAGGTGTACTACATCAGTAATTTCACTTTTATCAATTGTCAAATTATATACCTGTTTTACATCATATGAATACATTGGATGTGTAGCTTGAATATTACCTCTTGAAAACCACACACTGACTAAATTTGAGTCAATCTGTAAAAAACCTTTGCCATCATTTTTTCTTGCATCACCAAATGCTAAAAAATACTTACTCCCAGACTCCTTTTTATTTAATATAATTTCATCTACTTTAACAAAAGGCATCGGTTCTAATGGTTGTTCATTAATGTCAAAAAAAGTAATATCTACTACAGATAAATCAAATTCATCTCCAAAAAACTTATTGATAGTAGCCTTAACTAATTCAAAATTTTCGACCATCGATTTATTTCTGTAATCATCATTTTCTTCCACGTCTATTTGATACAACTCATCAATGTCATCAATATCTACAACAACATTACTTAACTTTAGATTATTATATTTTCCATTTGCTGCTTTGGCGATATCACGTTCACAATTCTTCTTCACAGTTTCAAGATCATATACTCTATCTAATTTATTACTTTCCTTACTCTGCATTAGTATTAATGCCATTCCTATTGTTATTCCTACAGATAATATTAACACTAAAAAAATAGCAAACTTTTTCTTTTTCATAGCTCCACCTCTAAACTTTTTATTCTATATTAAGCACTCTCTATCCTTCCATCACTTATCTCTATAACCCTCTCACAAGCATCTGCCACTTCCATATCATGAGTAATTATAATAACTGTCATGCCTTGTTCATTTAGTTCTCTAAATACCCCCATTATCTCATGTGATGTTTTGACATCCAATGCTCCTGTTGGTTCATCAGCAAGAAGAATACTTGGATTATTAACAATAGCTCTAGCTATAGCCACTCTCTGCTTCTGTCCTCCCGACAGCTTATTTACCTTCTTCGAAGCAAGCTCGCCTATACCTACTTTCTCTAATGCTTTTCTAGCTATGGACTTCTTGCTTTCAAGTAGCTTTCCCTTAGTAAAATAGAGTGGTATCATTACATTTTCTATAGCTGTATAGTCCTCCACTAATGCGAAATCCTGCATTACGATACCTATATCTTTATTTCTTATTTTTGCACGTTTCCCCTCTCCTATATATGAAATATCATCTCCATTAAGAATATATGTACCTGATTCAAAATCATCTATACAACCAATAATGTGCATAAGTGTTGATTTGCCAGCTCCTGACTTTCCTATAATAGCCACCATCTCACCATCCTCTATAGTAACAGTGACATCCTTTAATGCCTGGAATGCGTTAACCTTTCCTTTGTTATATGTTTTATTTACGTTATTGATTTCTATCATGTTCTCCTCCTCACGTATTTCTTTATAACTTTACTATACAAAATAATTCTTAAGAAAAAGTTGAGATTTTTCTTAAAAATTTCTTAAGATTGTATGATTCAAGTGTCAAAAAGTCATCAAAAAAACTGCTGCCAGTTTCCTGACAGCAGTTTTTGTCTACAAGCTATATTACTTAGAACATATAGCCTTTTTTATCTGTACAATGATAGAAGGTGCTAACGCAAATCCATAAATCATCAATAATTCTTTTACTCCAATGCTTGTTACCATAAATATTCCGCTAAGAACAGGTACAAACAATACTATGTGCAATAATGCAAATCCCACAAGAAATGCTAAAACACTTGTCTTATTTGAGAAAAATCCAATCTTAAATAATGACTGATTGCTTCTACAGTTAAAGCCGTGTAAAAGTCTTGCAAGACATATTGTTGCAAACGCTAATGTAGATGCCATAGCATCACTTGTTTCTCTACCAATTAAGTAGATAATCATTGTACTTAATGCTATTACAAAGCCTTCAAAGCCAATCTGAATAAGTGTCGCCTTATTAAGTATTGAGTCGCCCGACTGTCTTGGCTTTTCCTTAAGTACGTTATCTGAGCTTGCTTCCATACCAATAGCAATAGCTGGAAGTGAATCTGTTATAAGATTCATAAACAAAAGATGTACTGGGAAGAATGGTGTCGGCATCATAAGAATCGATGTTATAAGCACACATAAAATTCCCGCAAAATTTCCTGATAAAAGGTAGTTAATAGAATTCTTAATGTTTCTATATACGTTTCTACCTGTGATAACTGCCTTAACGATTGTTGAGAAGTTATCATCTGTAAGAATCATACTAGCTGCATCCTTAGAAACTTCTGTTCCTGTGATACCCATTGCTACACCGATGTCACTCTGCTTTAAGGCTGGCGCATCATTTACACCGTCACCTGTCATAGCTACTACATCACCGCGCTTCTGCCAAGCTTTTACGATTCTAATCTTATGCTCTGGCGCTACTCTTGCGTATACGCTTATCTTTGTAAGTTTCTCGTCAAGCTCTTCATCACTCATAGCTGTAAGCTCCTGACCATCTATAGAATAATCGCCTTCCTCATAGATACCAATCTGTCTAGCGATGCTTCTAGCTGTAACTACATGGTCACCTGTAATCATTACTGGCTTAATGCCTGCTATTCTACACTTAGCTACGGCATCCTTACTCTCTACTCTAGGTGGGTCCATTAATGATACAAGACCTACAAATGTTAATTCATTCTCATCCTCAAGAACGATTTTATCATTACTAAAGTTCTTATATGCAAAGCCTAATACTCTAAGACCATTATCTGCACATCTCTGATTTTCGTTTTGAATTGCTTCAATATGTTCTTTTGTAATAGGTGTCTTCACACCGTTTACAAGAATAGTTTTACATCTTCCAAGAATAACGTCTGGCGCACCCTTTGTATAAAGATGATTGATTGAAGATACACTCATAAGCTTTCTATCTGAGTCAAATGGAAGCTCTTCTTTTCTTACTGCTGTGTTTTTAAATTCAGCATCATTCTTTGTATATTCATTAACTAAATCTATAAGTGCAAGCTCTGTTGGGTCACCGATTCTCTGGTCTTCGGTGATTACAGAATTGTTACAGAGAAGACATGCCTTAAGGAGTACATTGTGGTCATGATTCTTGCTATTTAAATCTGTTATCTTCATAAGCTTGTCATAAAGATAAATTGTCTGTGGTGTCATCTTATTCTGTGTAAGTGTTCCTGTCTTATCTGAACATATTACAGATACGCAGCCTAAGCTCTCTACAGAATTAAGCTCTTTTATAATAGCATTTTCTTTTACCATCTTCTGTGTACTCATAGAAAGTACAATAGTTACGATAGAACCTAATGCTTCTGGAATAGCTGCAACTGCCAGAGCTACTGCTATCATAAGAGAATCTAAAATAGTTTCCCCTGCCACAAAATAATTAAGACATAATACTACTACCGAGATTGCAAGGATAACAACCGAGAGCACCTTACTCATATCATCAAGACTCTTCTGAAGTGGCGTCTTTCTCTCCTTTGTATCATTAAGCATAGTAGCTATCTTACCAATCTCTGTTTCCATTCCAATGTGTGTTACCACATATCTTCCTGTTCCATTAGTAACTAAGCTTCCAGAGAATACCATATTCTTTCTGTCGCCTACTACTACTTCGCCCTGGATGACATCTGTTATCTTATCTACACTTTCTACCTCACCTGTAAGGGCACTTTCATTTATCTGTAGTGACGAACACTGGATAATTCTACCATCACCACTTACGATATCACCAGCTTCTATCTGAACAATATCACCTACTGTAAGTAATGTAGAATCAATCTCTGTAAGCTGACCATCACGCAATACCTTAACCTTTGGCACTGACAATTTCTTTAAACTATCTAGAGACTTCTGCGCCTTCAATGTCTGCACTGTTCCAAGAATCGCATTAAGTGTAATAACTACTACGATGACGATTGCACTCTCTATCTGCTTATTTAAACCAGATACAACAGCCGCAATGATTAAGATAATAACGAGCAAATCTTTAAACTGCTTTAAGAAAATTAATAATGGTGAATCATTCTTCTTTTCTGCAAGAACATTGTCACCGTAAATTCTTAAATGCTCCTTTACCTGTTCCTTAGTTAAACCGTTTATCGACGATTTACATTCCTCTAGTACCTTTGATACTTCCTTTTGATATACCATTTTGTCCTCCTATCCCACATATTTAAAGTATAAAAAAAGACAAAAACTCATTAGGGACTTGCTAAATCCCTAATGAGTCTTGTCTTTAAGATGTACCAGGATATTATCCGAGCTTGTTGGTAACATCACGCCTAAGCGAGACTACTCCCTCTTCAATATGTGTTCCGTGATTATACACCCATTTTTTACATTGTACAAGTTAAATCTAGGTTAAATCCGTTACTTATATCAGTTTTATCTCATAAATCTTGGCTTGCAACTATATTAACTCTTTTTCTTCAATCTCCATGTCTTACTTGTATAATCGCCCCACATATCTACTTCCAATCCTATATACATAAGCTCTGCACCTGTATATTCCTTATCCTCATCTACCACCTTATAAATAGCATTTTCATCCAAAGCGGTAAACTTCATTCTATATATTCCACCGTTTACCTTACATAGAATTCTAAAGTATCCTGCGAATATATCGCATCCGTCCTCCGATATGAACATCCACGCTATATCATTGCCCTCATATGGACTCTTTAGTCTATACATATCACTCTTTGGCAGGAAAGTACGAAGCTCCTTATACTGTTCAATTTGTTTCTTTACTTCCTCTTTTTCTTCATCAGTAAACTTAGTCAAATCTAGCTCATAGCCAAAGTTTCCACTCATAGCTACATCTCCTCTAATCTTTAGAGATGTCATTCTTCCTGTCTGATGATTTGGTGTCACCGATACATGAGCACCCATTGCACTGATTGGATATACCAAACTTGTTCCATACTGTATATAAAGTCGTTCCACAGCATCTGTATCATCACTCGCCCAAATCTGTGGCATATAATAAAGCATACCTGGATCAAATCTTCCACCACCGCCTGAACAGCCTTCAAATAATACATCTGGATTATTGGTTATAATATCTTCCAATATGCTATATAAACCTAACATATATCTATGTGGCATTTCCTTTTGTCTGTCAGCTGGCAAGCCTGCCGAACCAAACTGAGACATATTTCTATTCATATCCCATTTAACATAAGAAATATTCGCTTCTTTAAGCAATCTATTAACAGTATCCTTTATATAATAGCATACTTCTTTTCTGCTTAAATCCAGTATCAACTGATTTCTAGCCTCACATCTAACTCGTTCTGGCACATGGATACACCAATCTGGATGAGCTCTATACAAATCACTATCCACCGATATCATCTCTGGTTCTAACCACAAACCAAACTTTAAGCCCTCTTCATTTACCCTCTTGGCCAATCCATCTATTCCTAAAGGAAGCTTTTCTCTATTGACAAACCAGTCTCCCAAGGAAGAATTATCACTATTTCTTTTACCAAACCATCCATCATCTAAAACTAGCAATTCTATGCCAAGCTCCTTAGCTGATTTGGCTAAATTTACGATTTTTTCTTCTGTAAAATCAAAATAAGTTGCTTCCCAGTTATTTACAAGTATCGGACGAACCTCGTCTCTATATTTTCCTCTAACTAATCTTTTTCTATAAAGCTTATGGAAGGTTCTAGACATTTTACCAAAGCCTGCATCTGAATAAACCATAACCATCTCTGGTGCTGTAAATTCATCATTTGGCTCAAGCTTCCAAGAAAAATCATAATCATTTATACCCATATAAGCTCTTGATTTATAGAATAAATCAACCTCCACGCCTGCTGTAAAGCTTCCGCTATATACCAAGCTATATCCGTATACATCACCATATTCCTCATTTGCATTTTTAGAGCACATAGCAAAAAATGGATTAAGGTAATGACTCGAAGAACCTCTATTGCTACTAGCACTCTGAATACCACTTCTGATAGGTCCTCTCTCTATTCTACGCTCTCTACCCCAAGCTCCACTAAGAGTTACAAGGTCATAGTCCGAATCCTCGAAATCCACACTACCACTTAAAACCTTTTCAAGTAAAATATCCTTATCACTTTCATTAACAACTCGGACACTTCTTGTAATTGCGTCATAGTCGTTAAACACTGTATACATTAGAACAACCTTGAGATTTTTAACCTTGTCTCTAAGAGTAATCTCTAATGTCTCTGCCTCTTCCTCTGACTCTACATAAGTAGCTGGAAGCCCCTTTAACTTAGACTTACCTTTTGATAGCTTGTACCCTTCATAAACCAACTCCACAGTTCTGCTGCCATCATCATATACCGCACTAATAGCCGGTATTCTATAATCAGTGCCACAGCCAGTTGGATATTCCTGACATATAAAATCTAATGTATAATCTTCTTTATCTGTCATCGGAGACCAACCAGAAGTTCTACTAAGCAATGCATTTTCCATAGAGAAATCATCTATCTTCTTGCCCCAATAAATGTGAGCTAAATATTTACCACGCCACACCTTCATAATATAGCTTGTATTAGGTGTCTTAAGATGAAATACAAGCTCCTTCTCATCGATATAAATCGGCATAAGTTACCTCCTATATGTTTATATTTAGGGGCATCGAACCCCTGATGAATTCATTACGTCATATTGCACAAAGTTTATACTATGATTTTTACATACTACGAATATTTGATTTTCTCCGCTATCGTAAAAATCACAGCATAAATTTGTGAAATATGACTGGTTACGTTATTAATAGGGGTTCGATTCCCCTAATATAATTTAGTTTCTGCACCTACAAGCTCTTCACCTTCATATGTCAGCTTCAATGTAAAGAATCTTTCTTCCTCTTCAAGTAACTTTAAAAAGATTTTATCTCCTTCCCATAATTTAAGCTTGTCTAAATCTTTCTTAGGTACCCACACTAGTTCACCTTCATCACATTCTTTTATATCGCCTTCATACTCCGTCGCTGTAAAAAGATGCATATATTCATTCTCCCATTGATCTGAGATAAAAGTTACTAGACCTCTATATTTGTATGACGTAAGAGTAAGTCCTGTCTCTTCGTATACCTCGCGAAGTAAACAATCCTCTGGACTTTCTCCTTCTTCAAACTTACCTCCTACGCCTATCCATTTATCATGGTTTTCGTCGTTGACCTTCTTTACTCTATGAAGCATAAGGTAGTTTTCATCTTTTTCTATATAACATAATGTAGTTAAACGCATTACGCCTCCTTCTCCACAGTTTCTTCATTTGTATCAGCTTCCATACTGTCATTTATTTCTGTATTCTTGGTAGTTTCCATATTGTTTTTATGTATGGAATCTATATATTCCATAAGTGCTTTCTCATTCTTTATTTCACCTAAATCAGGATATCTAAGGCACGCTTTTTCAAATGCCGCCTTCTCCTTTAAAGCCTTAGCTTCATCTTTTTCTATCAAGAGATAATAAGCATACATAAGTCTCATTCTTGTTATCATATATTTATGAGTCTTATTTATATATAATTTCAGTTCATCAGAATATGTTTTCTTTACTTTACCTTCTTTTCCAAGAACAATTTCTAAAAACATTTTATCACATTTTAATTCATATTTATATAACTCAATAACAGCTTTTTCATCAAGAAGCTTCTTACATAATGTATATGCCTCTTCAAATCTTTTTTCACCTATAAGATAATTAACCTTTATATTAAGCTTAATCTGTATGGCGATGCCATCGATTTCCTTCATCAACTCATCGTCATCTATAGCATCAAAATCAATCCCTACCTCTGACAATAATGCACCTCTATTTGTTTTTGCATTCACATCTAAACTCAACCAAAACTCTTTTTTATGCTCTGGATTTTTTCCTAAGCTTTTCAAATCAAAAGCATCATTGGCGATACCACCTAGCTTCATAGGTATTGCATTTAATAATAGCAAATATAAAGAAATCACGGCTGTCAACAATACAAATCTACCTATAAATGTATCAATGCCTGTCACGGCAACAATCATTACCTCAATAGCAAACAATATAAAGGTAGCCATATTTCCGCCAGCAAGGTACAACTTATACTTAAAATTGCCGTCGTTATATTCTGGTGGCGCCATAAGACACTGTCCACCAGTACCTGGAATAGCAAATCTCTTTATCTTAAAACCATACTCATATTTACAAAAATTAAAACTAAGTATTCTAAAATTAAGATACCCATACCCCGACATAAGACCACACACAAGATGACCCGCTTCATGAATAATTGTAGTAAATATCAAAATCGCATATACGCCAAAAAACATGAATGTATAAGCCATAAAAAATTGCCAAAACTCCATCTTATCCATATTGTCGAAACCGATAACCCACAGCAAGATAACACCTAGTACTGCTCCTATTCCCAACGATAAAATAAACTGTAATATTTTTTTCAATTTTATATCCTCCTAATATCCCTAATATAAAGCTTATCTCCATTAAGCTCTACTTCATCAAAGCATAAGGACTTTATATCCCTACACTCATATGTTGTATAATAGTATATACCTTTATCTAAATCTTGACAACAACTGTAAATGGTTATTTCATCCTCTCTATCCACTTCTTTATTGCAGCCCCTTATCTGACATACAGAATCCAACATACGAAAATAATGATTTACCATTTCCATTTCATTCATTTTTAAAATCGTATCTTCAAAAGTAATATCATCACTTTTCAAATAGTTATTAATTCTCGTTCTCACTTTGGAATTATTCCTCACATAAACTGCCCTCACGAATCTTGACATAGAAGTCCAATTCCCCGGAAGCTTATGGTGTAAATTCATATAATTATTATAATTTGCAACTTGACTATCAAAGGACGGTGCATTAGTAAGAACACCATAACTATTTTCATAAATCTTAAGCCCATCCTCTAAGGACTCTATCACTATACACTCCTCCTTATCAGCCACAATCCAATGAAGTGGAGAAGTCCCCCATCTATCATTGAAGCCCTCATCAACAATATTCATTTTATCTAACCTTTCTCTAGCCTCCCTCACACTCTTACACTGTCCCAAAATATACGGAACAATCTCAAAAGGCGCCACATTAATCTTTCCCTCGCACCTTTTGTGATACACAGTCTCATCCTTAAAATATAATCCTGCCATACCAAGACCAGCCTCATTAAAACCCTCATAAAAAAGTGGATAATTGTCTGACACCACCGCCATCCCCATAATCGCAAAATGGCTCTCTAAGCCTTCCTCAAACTTAAACTCAAACTTATAATTCCTCGGTGCCACCACCAACACCTCCCCATAAGACTCCATCCAATCGAGAGTCCTCCCAAAAAATCTATTCCCAAACCAAATCCCAGTACACATGCACACTCCCCCTTATCCTAAAATTTATAAAACTCGCATCCTCCATCTATTCACATGAAGTTTTCATTGCTTACTGTCACAACGTAAATAAGGTGTCAAAAACCTTTTACAATACTATATTTGTCATATTTTGCAAATTTATACTATGTACTTTCACGATAGCGTAGTATATTTAGATTTTCTTAATACTTTGTTCTATACTAGTGATTTTCTAACACGATGTTAGAAAAAGGCACATCTGAGCCATGGATGGCGAATATGTGCCGGTCACGTACGTAATCAAACTCTTTCTCAAAGTATTTAGAAAATCAAATATACGAAGCATGTGAAAAACATAGTATAAACTTTGCCAAATATGACTCATATACTTTTAATTAAGGTTTTTGACACCTCATTCAACAATGTAAAACCCGCCACACGAATAGTATGGCGGGTTTCATAAATTTTAGTCAACAACGTGAACTTTAAGCATATTAGTTGTTCCAGAAATACCCATTGGCACACCTGATGTGATAACCACTAGCTGTCCAATATCAAGATATCCCTGTCTCTTACCTATCTCAACAACATGTTCAAACAAACTGAATACGTCCTGCTTCTCCTTTAAGAGAATAGGGTTAACACCCCACGAAAGATTAAGCTGACGGCAAACCTTCTCATCTGTACTACCAGCAATAATCATACAATCTGGACGATATCTAGAAATCATTCTAGCTGATGTACCAGACTTCGTAACTGTAACAATAGCACTTGCTCCTAAATCATAAGCAGTTGTACAAGTAGCATGACATATAGCATCTGTTGTATTAGGACTCTTTTTCTTCTCTAAATTAAAGAAACGATTCTTATAATTAATATCATTTTCTGCTCTTTCTGCAATTCTTACCATAGTTCTAACTGCCTCTACTGGGAAATGTCCTGCAGCAGTTTCACCTGAAAGCATAATAGCACTTGTTCCATCGTAAATAGCGTTAGCGATATCTGTCGCCTCTGCTCTAGTTGGTCTAGGATTATTAATCATTGACTCAAGCATCTGTGTAGCTGTGATAACAAGCTTTCCAGCTTCATACACCTTACGAATAATCATCTTCTGAACGATAGGTACCTCTTCTACTGGAAGCTCAACACCCATATCACCTCTGGCTATCATGATACCATCAGATACTTCTATAATCTCGTCAATATTTTCTACACCTTCACCATTCTCAATCTTGGAAATAATCTTAATAGCTTTACCCCCATTCTCATCAAGAAGAGTTCTAATCTCCTTAACATCATCTGCAGAACGAACAAATGAAGCTGCTATAAAATCTACATCATTTTCGATACCAAATAAAATATCTTCTCTATCCTTATCGCTTACGAAAGGCATATTAATGTGAACATCTGGAACATTGATACCCTTGTGATTTCCTACATATCCATCATTCTTAACTATACAATGAATATTTTTGCCTTCAATACGAGCCACTCTAAGCTCTACAAGACCATCATCGATAAGAATAACTGTTCCCTGCTTAACCTCTTTATAAAGGTCAGTGTATGTAACACTTACGCCTGTCTCAGTTCCCTCTATATCCTCACAAGAAAGCATAAATTCCTGTCCCTCTGTAAGAAATACCTTGCCATCCTTGAAATTCTTTGTACGAATCTCAGGTCCCTTAGTGTCAAGAAGTACTGAAATGTGCTTATTGTACTTCTTTCTAAGTTCCTTAATTTCCTCTAATCTTCTGCTGTGATCCTCATATGTGCTATGTGAGAAATTCATACGCGCTGTATTCATACCTGCTTGTACTAATTTTTCAAGTATTCCTTCTTTATCTGTAGAAGGCCCTAATGTACATATAATCTTTGTCTTTCTCATGCGCCCGCTCCTTTATAATTAAAATATCATTACCTATTATTGTATAAATCGATTTTTATTATACTATAGGTTAAAAAAAAATAATACAGTTTTTTACATTTTAAGTACAAAAAACTGTATTATTTCATCTTCTCTATCTATGTTCTTCTTTGAACTTATACATACTCTCGTCCGCTTCCACCATAACATCCTCTATAGATGTATAGCTTCCTCTTGCTCTCGTAGCAATTCCATAAGATGTACTTATGGTATATTCAAAATACAACTCCTTGCTATCCACTGCAAGCACTTCTTGAAGCTTTTCACATAATTTCTTAGCAATATCCTTGTTAATTCCCGTAAGAATAACCATAAACTCATCGCCACCCATACGTCCCACGAAGCCAATCTTGCCAAAAATCTTCCTTAAGCTCTTGCTATATATCTTTAATACTTTATCTCCCGCCTCGTGTCCATATGTATCATTGACATATTTAAACTTATTAAGGTCTAAGTAAATAAGTGTCACATCCTGCTCTGTAGCCTTATCTGCTGCATCTATGAGTCCTTCCATAGCAGCTCTACTATAACAGCCTGTTCAATACCATTTTTCAATATTACATCAATTTTTATAAAAATTATTTTTATACTTCTTGACAATGATGATAATAAAGAATAATGTAATCATAATTACATCGTAAAAGGAGACAACTCCATGGAAAATTTGTCAAATAATATTAACAAAAACTCAGAATATGATTACTCCATTTTTGGAAATTATACAAGCATAATGCCAACAGCTAGACGTATTAAAGACAGTAAAATACCTAACTATTATGTTCTCGAAAAAAATATTATAAGCAAAACTTCACATAAAAATCGAATGGTAGATTATCTTTCTATTTATAATAGCTACTATTCTATTCCAGGGCTTACCAATACAAATGTATTAGGTCAAAACTGTTCTTCTATGGTTCCACAGGGAATCTGCATCTGCGAGGAATATGTTTTAACGACGGCTTATGATGCATTAAATATATACAATTCCATAATATATGTTTTAAAAAGCAATCACCTAATCGCCACTCTTGTATATGATAAAAAAGCTCATATGGGCGGTATAGCTTATGATGGAAAATATATTTGGATTGCAGAAGGTGGTGGAAGTAAAAATGGAAATGGCATGGGTGCTATAAAGAAGGACGAATTTTTTTGTGCTATCGAAGCTTCCATAAATCTAAATGCAAAATCTATAGCACTTAAAAACATTATGCATATAAATGCTGCTGAATTAAAATACACAAGCTTTTGCACCTTTTATGACAACCTTCTATGGATTGGCACCTTCAGCTTAGATAACACAAATCATATCTACGGTTATTCTGTTTGCTCCGATAAAGGACTTCTATCCTTAGTTCCTAAGCGTTACATAGAAGCACCAAAAAAAGCTCAGGGAATATGTTTTTACAAAGAAGATAATAATATTTTCCTCTGTGTATCAACCTCTTACGGACGTCGACATAATTCCGTTCTAAGATGCTATGATTTAAAAGACTATAATGCACCTTCCGACATTTTCAATAACACAAAACAAATATTAAAAGGTCCTGCATACAGAACTCTTACATTGCCTTCAATGGCAGAGCAAATCAATATAAATGATGATAATATCTACTGTATTTTCGAATCAGGCGCAAACAAATACATAAAAACTTCCTCTAGGCCTATCGGTAGCTACTGTATTTTTAGTGCAAAATCTATCTTTAAATAAAACAAATATAACTAAGCCTTCTTTTGAATTTATATGTCACTTCATGGATATACTAGCATATAGTTGTAACATTAAATCGTTTCAATCATAAATATAGGAGGGTATCCATGAATAATTCAAACACTATTATCAACACTCGAAAAGCTGTAATGATAGGCTGCGGTTATGTAGGCTCAGCTTCCGTTTTCAGTTTAATGGAAAGTGGTCTTTTTTCCGAAATCGTACTTATTGATGTAGACCATACAAAAGCCGAAGGTGAAGCTATGGACATAAGCCACGGTGTACCATTTGGTAAACCAATGAAGATATACGCAGGCACCTATGACGATATATGTGGCGCAGAAATTATAATTATCACAGCAGGTGCAAACCAGAAACCTGGTGAAACACGCCTAGACCTAGTCCACAAAAATGTAGCTATCTACAAAAGTATCATCCCAGAAATATCAAAAAGATGCTTCAACGGTATTCTTCTAATCGTATCTAATCCTGTAGATATCCTAACTTATGTAGCTATGAAGCTTTCAGGCCTCCCTGAAAACCATGTCATAGGCTCAGGCACTGTTCTAGACACCGCGCGCCTTAAATATCAAACAGGAGAGCTTCTCGGCGTAGACAGCCGAAGCGTACACGCCTTTATCATCGGCGAACACGGCGACAGTGAAATCGCAGCTTGGAGCAGTGCAAACATTTCAGGCATCCCTATTGATGATTTCTGTGAAATGCGTGGTCATTATAGTCATGATGAAGAAATGGATAAAATCGGAGACAAAGTAAAAAATAGCGCCTACGAAATAATAAAAAGAAAGCAAGCAACCTACTACGGCATCGCTGTCTCTGTAAGAAGAATCTGTGAAGTAATCCTTCGAGACGAAAAATCCATCCTACCTATTTCAAATATGATGCATGGAGAATATGGCATAGAAGACATAGCCTTAAGCTTCCCAGCCATCGTAGGAAAAGACGGCGTCGAAACCAAAGTACCAATCTCCTTAGACGACGAAGAAATCGAAGCCCTCAAAAACTCCGCAAGACTTCTTAAAGACATCATGAAGTCCGTAGATTTATAAACTAAGGCTCCACCTTCTCTAGGTGCCTTCGAACTCGATTCACACTCATAAAATATTATAGAAAATATCAAAAAAAAAATTTGGATGTCAAAATCCTATCACCGGTTCAGAAAATAAAACTAGGTGTCAAAATCCTATCACAATTTAAACTGCAGGTTATAAAAATTTATACTGTATCTTTTACGATAGCGTAGTGTATTTAGATTTTCTTAATACTTTGTTCTTTAAACAGTGATTTTTCAACACGATGTTGAAAAAAGGCGTCTCTGAGCCATGGAGGGCGAATAGACGCCGGTCACGTCCGTCATAATAAATTCAATTCAAAGTATTTAGAAAATCAAATATACGAAGTATGTAAAAATACAGTATAAATTTTATAACCTGCCAAAACAAAAAGTAGATTAGGATTTTGACACCTAATCTACCTTTCATTTTTATTCGAGTTCGAAGGCACCTGTATATAACTGATAGTAGGTTCCCTTCTCCTCTAACAATTTCTCGTGGTTTCCACGCTCTATAATACGGCCATGTTCAAGCACCATAATCACATCTGAATTCTTAATAGTAGAAAGTCTATGTGCAATTACAAATACTGTCCTACCTTCCATAAGCTTATCCATACCACGCTGTACAATAGCCTCTGTTCTAGTATCGATAGAAGATGTAGCTTCATCAAGAATCATAACTGGCGGATCAGCAACCGCTGCTCTAGCGATAGCGATTAACTGGCGCTGTCCCTGTGAAAGGTTTGAACCATTGTTAGAAAGCTGTGTATCATAACCCTGTGGTAAACGTGTGATAAAATCATCTGCACCTGCAAGCTTAGCTGCATCGATACACTGCTCATCTGTGGCATCTAAGTTACCGTAACGAATATTGTCCATTACGCTTCCTGTAAAGAGATTTGTCTCCTGTAAAACGATTCCTAAGGAACGTCTTAAGTCTGCTTTCTTTATCTTATTGATATTGATTCCATCATATCTAATCTTACCATCTGCGATATCATAAAATCTATTGATAAGATTTGTGATAGTTGTCTTACCCGCACCTGTCGAGCCTACGAAAGCAACCTTCTGACCTGGCTTTGCGAAAACTGTTACATTATGAAGAACATTCTTGCCTTCCTCGTATGCAAAGTCTACATCATCAAGTGTTACATCACCCTCAAGCTTAGTATAAGTAAGTGTACCATCACCATGTGGATGCTTCCATGCCCATACACCTGTATGCTCTGGAACCTCTGTAATATTTCCAGCCGCATCAATCTTAGCGTTAACAAGTGTTACATATCCATCATCTGTTTCAGGAGTTGCATCCATTACTTCAAACACTCTCTGTGCGCCTGCAAGACCCATTACTACATGGTTGATTTGCTGCGAGAATGTATTGATATTTCCCGTAAACTGCTTTGTCATGTTAAGGAAAGGAACTACTATACTAATACCAAAAGCAATACCTGAAATACTAAAATTCTTAAATCCTGTTACAAGTAAAATTCCACCTATTGTTATAACTGTTACATATAAAACATTTCCAATATTCATAATAATTGGTCCAAGGCAGTTTGCATATGCATTTGCTTTGAAACTATCATTACATAATTCTTCGTTTATCTTATCAAATTCTTCTTTAACATTATCCTCATGATTGAATACCTTGATTACCTTCTGGCCATTCATCATTTCCTGAATATAACCTTCAGCTTTACCGATGGAAACCTGTTGCTTCATAAAGAACTTCGCCGAACCACCTGCAAGTTTTTTCGAAACCATAAGCATAATCACTACACCTACAAGCACAACAAACGTCATTGGAATACTATAATAAATCATAATTCCAAGTACACACATTATAACAATCGAAGACTGTATCAATGTAGGTAATGCTTGAGAAATAAGCATTCTTAATGTATCAATATCATTTGTATAATGACTCATTATATCTCCATGCTTATGCGTATCAAAATACTTAACAGGAAGATTCTGCATACCATTAAACATACTTACTCTGGATTTATTTAAAAATCCCTGAGTTATATAAACCATAAGCTGTGACTGAAGTGTAATACCTATAATAGAGATTACATAAAATCCTGCAAGTATAAGTACCTTTGGTACGATTACCTTACTAGCACCAGCCCAATCGCCTGTTGGCGCCCATTTCTCAATGGCTTCAATTACCTGCTGCTGGAATATAGCAGGAAGTGTTGCTGTAACAGAACAAAATACTATACAAGCTATAGACACAGGAAATAACACAGGATAATACTGCATAAGCATCTTTAAGACTCGTTTAAATGTTCCACCATTAAATCCTGGTTTTCCCATCGGCATACCCTTGCCCATATTCTTTGGCTTACTCATTATCCTTACCTCCTTCCGTCTGCTGTACATATACCTCACGGTAAATTTCACTCTTCTTAAGGAGTTCATCATGTGTCCCCACGTCAGAAATATGACCATTGTCCATTACAATTATCATATCTGAATCCTGTACTGAAGATATACGCTGAGCGATAATAATCTTAGTAGTATCAGGAATATATGACTTAAAGGCTGCTCTAATCTTAGCATCTGTCTTAGTATCTACAGCACTTGTTGAATCATCTAAGATAAGAATCTTAGGTTTCTTAAGAAGTGCTCTTGCAATACATAGTCTCTGCTTCTGACCACCAGATACATTCGTTCCGCCTTGCTCGATAAATGTATCGTAACCATCTTCGAAACTAGAAACGAACTCATGAGCGTCAGCAAGCTTACATGCCTCTATAATTTCTTCTTCTGTAGCATTTTCATTACCCCAACGAAGATTTTCCTTTATAGTTCCAGAGAATAAAAGGTTCTTCTGTAAAACCATAGCTACACTATCTCTAAGAACGTTGATATCATATTCCTTAACATCTATGCCACCAACCTTTACAACACCTTCCGTTGCATCGTATAGACGTGGAATAAGCTGTACTAGTGATGACTTACTAGAACCTGTACCACCAATAATACCTACAGTCATTCCAGACTCTATATGTAAATCAATATCATTAAGAGCTGACTTTTTAGCTTTTTTTGAATACTTAAGGCTTACATTTTCAAAAGTAATGCTTCCATCCTCAACCTCTAAGTGTGGATTCTCAGGATTAAGAATAACTGGCTCTTCACCAAGCACTTCGCAAATACGTTTTGCTGGTTCAAGAGAAATTGTCACCATAACATAAACTACTGATAACATCATAAGAGACATAAGAGTCTGCATAGCATATGTAAGCATAGCTGAAATCTGACCAATATTTAACTCTGTTCCCATGCTTGAAATAGTAAGCTTGGAACCAACTATTAAAATGAATATCATATTAAAGTAAAGACACAACTGCATAAGCGGTGTATTGAAGGCAACTATTCTATCAGCTTTTGTAAAGTCTTTACAAATTTCTTCAGCTGCATTTCCAAACTTTTCCTTCTCATACTCTTCTCTAGCGAAGCCCTTTACCACACGCATAGCACGAACATTCTCTTCAATAGATTCATTTAACTTATCGTACTTCTTAAACACTCTCTT
Source organism: Lachnospiraceae bacterium (assembly GCA_045125245.1). GTDB lineage: Bacteria > Bacillota > Clostridia > Lachnospirales > Lachnospiraceae > SVEL01. Next base: position 52,238 of record JBGVNF010000118.1, on the reverse strand, counting down.
AAAAGCTGGCATAGCAGTCTTTGCTATAAGAATCAAACCAAATGCCATCACTGGTACTGCAAATACAAATGTAGCAGCTAATGAACCACCCATCTTCCATGCCATGAATATAGCAAAAGTAAGCATAAGCGGACATCTTATAGCAATTCTACTGATCATCATATAGGCCATCTGTACATTAGAAACATCTGTTGTAAGACGTGTTACCAATGATGATGATGAGAATTTATCGATATTCTCAAAAGAATATGTCTGAATCTTTGAGAACATATCATGACGTAAATTCTTCGCAAAACCAGCTGAAGCTTTAGAAGATGTAACTGCTGCCACACCACCACATACCAAAGATAATACTGCCATCAAAACAAGAATTGCACCTGTTATAAGGATATCCTTAGTTGTAGTTCCCGCTTTAACTCTGTTAACTAACGAAGCTGTCATGAACGGAATAATACATTCAAATATTACTTCAAATACTATAAGCACCACTGTAACAATCGTTGGCGCCTTATATTCTCGAATACTTGCACTTAATCGTTTTAACATTCTATTTCCTCCTTATATATTTATATATCTATTATGTATTTATAGCTTTTTTATACAGCTAGATAACATTTTAGTTCCAATCCACCTCATTTGTCAAATGCTTTCCTTATTATTCTATGAACATTTTGTGAAGATTTTACGAAAATTTTCTTTCTTATTAAAAAGTCTTACCATTTAAACATTTATATGCTATATTGTAATACAAACAAAGAAGGGAGATTTAATGTGAAACATTTACGAGGAGCAATGGGTGAATCTGTGAGCTCTGTATTGCCAATAGCTGCAATTGTATTGTTCTTAAGCGTTACTTTGGCACCTATGGACTCCGGCATTCTAGTTTTATTTGTATTCGGTACACTTATGCTAATAGTAGGCATGAGCCTTTTCACTATAGGTTCAACTATTTCAATGCAGCCTCTTGGCGAAGGTATCGGTATTACTATTAATAAATCGAAAAAATATATTATTCCAATAGCAATATGCCTTATATTAGGCGCTTTAATAACCATCGCAGAGCCTGACTTAACGGTGCTCGCCAATCAGGTACCTGCTATTCCAAATATGGTACTTATCCTTGCGGTTGCTACAGGTGTAGGAATATTTCTTGCCATTTCAATGCTTAGAACAAGGCTTGGTATTCCACTTTCCAAGCTATTAGTTTTCTTCTATATTGGAGCGATGATTTTGGCCATTTTCGCACCAAAGGATTTTATACCTACTGCATTTGATTCAGGCGGTGTAACTACTGGTCCTATAACAGTTCCGTTTATCATGGCATTAGGAGCAGGTATGGCTTCCATAAGAAGTGACAAGCGTTCTGGTGAAGACAGCTTCGGTCTCGTAGCTTTATGTAGTATCGGTCCAATTTTAGCTGTGCTTATATTAAGTATATGCTTTTCTCCAAAACCTGAGACAACAGAAACTGTTCTTGGACATTATTTGACAACTAAAGATGCTTTTATACATTTTGTAAACGAGATACCAGAATATGGCAAGGAAGTCCTTATAGCTTTCCTACCTATTGTTGGCGTATTTATTATATTCCAGTTATTCTGTCGTCGTTTCCATATGCATCAAGTAATAAAAATCAGCGTCGGTTTAATCTATACATATATAGGACTTTTCCTTACAGGTGCAAACGTAGGCTTTATGCCTGCTGGACGTTTGATTGGTGCAAAAATCGCTAGCAGCGAAAATAAATACTGGCTTATTTTAATAGGTATGGTTATGGGATACTTTGTAGTATCTGCGGAGCCTGCTGTTCATACACTTAAGAAACAGGTTGAAGAGATAACAAACGGTGCTATCTCACAGCGTTCTATCGGATACGCATTATCAATCGGTGTAGGCGTATCTGTTGGACTCTCAATGCTTAGAGTTTTGACAGGCATTCCTATCTATCCATTCCTTATAATTGGATATTTAATATCACTAGTTATTACATTCTACGTACCTGCTATCTACACTGGTATCGCCTTCGACTCCGGTGGAGTTGCCAGCGGACCTATGACCACAACCTTTATGCTTCCATTTGCAATAGGCGCATGTGAAGCCTGCGGTGGCAATATTTTAAATGATGCATTCGGTCTTGTTGCTATGGTTGCTATGACACCTCTTATTACAATTCAGGTAATGGGCTTATACGGCAATGTAAAGAGAAAGAAACTTATAGAGAAGGCTCATTTCGAAATCAGCCAGATAGAAGATTGCATTATATATTATGATGAAGAGGAGGAAAATGTAAATGAGTTATAAAAAAGATGAACAGATTATGCTTATTATATCCATTATCGAACGTGGCAAAGCAAAGTCTTATATGAATATGCTTAACAATAAAGACATTTTCCTTCATATGCAGGCAGTGGGAGCCGGTACTGCTTCTTCTGAAATGATGGATATCTTAGGACTTGGTAGCAGTGATAAGGACATTGTCATCAGCTACGCACCTAGAAAAAATGTAGAAATCTTAGCTACTGAATTAGCCAATGACTTAGGTACTGGCATGGGTTTTGGAGGTTTACTTATGATTTTATCAACCTCCGCTATGAGTAAGCTTACTGCTGAAGTTATCTTACAAAGAACTGGCAAGACTGATTTGAAAGGAGATTCAAACGCAATGAAGAGTGAATATCAACATAGCTTAATATTTATAAATGTTAATCCTGGTTACACTGACGTGATTATGAGTGTAGCTAAAAAAGCTGGTGCTACTGGCGGAACTATCATCCGTGCCAGAAAAGCTGACACAAGTAAAACAAGTGATATGGCAGACCTTCAGATTCAGGATGAGAAGGAGATTATCGCAATCCTTGCACCAGATACTGTTAGAAACCAAATTATGGAAGAGGTTAATAAGGAATTTGGCTTGCGTTCTGAGGCAAAGGGTGTTGTATGTTCGGTGCCGGTAGATAAGGCTTTTAAGATATAGTATCGCTTTAATTATCAGATTACAAAGAGCTTATGCCAGATTGCATAAGCTCTTTTCTCTTCCATATCTGTTATCTATATTTCTATGCTAATGCATAATCTCTTCCGTTAATCTCAATATTTCCGGTGCTATTTTTTCTCTTTCTTTCTTTAAAATTCTTGTATATACAGGATACGCAACTACAACAATCCCCATCCCAATTACCCCAATCACAATTCCATGTACCATCATATCGCCAAGTCCTAACTTTTCTCCAATATCTGTCATAACAAGACTCATTCCGCTACCCATTATAAGAGCACTGATAGTTCCAAATGTATATCCAAAAATATTTGCAGGACGCTTAACTTTTCTATCTAATTCTTTTAATTTATCAAGGTCTGTACTCTTCTCTTCCTTCTCCATATACTGTGTGCGTATCTTCTGTGCCATAAACTGCTGATCGTTCTTATTCATAAAAAATTCCTCCTTAGATTAACCTGTTTTCTTTTACAGTATCAATATAACAAGGAATTATTTATATGTTGTTTTTAAATTGTTAAAGTTTTGTTAATGAACTACTAAATCCTTAAATACTTTCTAAAAATCACAACGATCCACTTGAACATATGTTTGGAATATGTTATAATATATTTATTGTTTTAGCAATTTATTACATACATATTTTGAAGGAAGGTGAATAATTTCTTTTTTTATATTTACGATGAAGAAACAGGCAACTCAGTTCCGGTACCTGTAGAGGAATTAATCATCGAAAACAAACAGGAACTTGAATTTTTTTATGATAATGCTGTTAGAAAACTCTGGAATCCAAAAGAAGAAGAATGGTATTTCTCAATCATTGATGTATGCCAAGTACTGACAGATTCTGTTGATGCAACATCTTATTGGAGAAAATTAAAACAACGACTATTAACAGAGGGAAATGAAACCGTGACAAATTGTCACGGTTTGAAAAAATATAAAATGAAGGCCTCAGATGATAAGATGCGTGTTACTGATTGCGCTAATACGGAACAACTTCTTCGTATTATTCAGTCCATTCCTTCAAAAAAAGCCGAACCGTTTAAGCAATGGCTTGCTCAAGTTGGAAAAGAACGTTTAGATGAAATAATAGATCCAGAGCTCGCCTTTGAACGCGCAATTTACACTTACCGTGAAAAAGGCTATTCAGAAAAATGGATCGAACAAAGACTCCAGGCAATAGATGTTCGCAAACAATTAACTGCCGAGTGGGACCGTGCAGGTGTAAAACACCCTAAGGAATACGCTACCCTCACAAATATACTTACAAAAACATGGTCTGGAAAAACTATCAAAGAATATAAACAATTCAAAGGATTAAAAAAAGAAAGTCTTCGTGACAACATGACCAATATTGAGTTGGCGCTGAATCAATTAGCAGAAGTATCTGCCACAGCTATTGCAAAAGCAAAAAATCCTACAGGATTTTCGCAAACAAAAGACACCGTTATGGAAGGTGGCACCATTGCTGGCAACGCACGTAAAGAACTAGAAAAATCTATTGGACAAAGCGTTATTTCCCCTCTTAATGCATCTATTCCAAATTTATTAGAAATTTCAAAAGATCAATAATAAATTGCTTTATCGTTAAAAAACAGAGGTATTTTACCTCTGTTTTTTAACCGTTATTATTAGTAAGATTAATTTATGAAATGTTAAAGTTTTATTAATTTCGATTACTTATTTATCTCATTAATTAAATATGGAAGCACTGGCTCAAATTTTGCTCCGTACCAATGTCCCTCTTCTTCCATTGTCGCCTTTACACATTCTAATGTGTAATCTGCTGCCAGCTTCGCTGCGGCGTATGCACTCTTCCCTCTTATTAACGCACCTACAAATGTTGACGCATATATATCACCTGTTCCATGACATATTCTAGGAAGCTTAATATGCTCATAATAATTATAGACACCATTTTCCATAATTACGACACCTGTAGTCTTATCATTATACGAAATACCTGTCATAATAATATTCTTACAACCTAAAGCACAAAGTTTCTCAAGAATGTCATCAATATAAACTCTGTCATACTCTTCCTTATACTCTGTGTCTGTAAGCAGACAAGCTTCTGTTATATTTGGAAGTACATAATCTGCAACTCTACAAAGTTCCTTCATCTCCTGAACGAAAGCATCATCAAAGCCTGCATATAACTTTCCATTATCCGCCATAGCTGGATCCACGATAAATGGAGCCGCCTCTTTTTTAGATGTCACCACAATTTCCTTAACGTACTCTATCTGCTTAGCACTTCCAAGGTATCCTGTATAGACCGCATCAAACTTAATGCCTTCCTTCTGCCAATGATTATTTATAGACGGCATATCCTCTGTCAAATCTCTAAATGTAAAGCCTGTAAATCCACCTGTATGCGTTGATAATACGGCTGATGGAAGTACACAGGTTTCCACTCCACACGCGGAAATAATAGGCAATGCAACTGTCAAGGAGCACTGTCCCATACACGATATATCTTGTATTGTTAAAATCTTTGGATAAGCCATGATTAATTCCTCTTTACTTTTTATTTTTTCATAATTATAATATCAATGTGGTATTATGTATATAATCAAAAAAGGAGATTTTTTTATAACCAGATGAGCGATAAGAAATATTATAATTTATATAAAGATGTAAAAAACAAGATTTTAACCGGAGAATTTATGGCGGGTACTAAGCTTCCTTCAAAACGTATTATGTCCGATAAAACTGGTTATAGTCTTATCACTATAGAACGAGCTTACTTTATGCTTGAAGACGAAGGATACATCGCTCCAAGGCAGCGTTCTGGTTATTTTGTGTGCGATATCAAAGGATATATTCCCCCTAAAAATCAAAATGAAACTATGGCTATAAATTATCTACCTGTGGCAGATGAATATACTGTCCAAGACTTCGAATATTCTGTATGGTTTAAAACTGTAAGAAAAGTTATATCTGATAATGGCGATAAGCTCTTTGTTAAAGCACCAAACAAGGGATGCTCTATCCTTAGAAATGCTATCGCTGATTATTTACATAGATATCGTGGAATGATAGCTCAGCCTAACAATATCGTCATAGGTTCTGGTGCAGAGCAGCTATATGAAACTGCTGCCAAAATTCTTGGTCGCGATAAAATATACGGTATAGAAAACCCATCTTATGACCAGATTCGTCTAGCTTATGAAGGTATGGGTGCTTCTGTATGTCCACTTAAAATGGGCGCAAATGGCATTACATCCCAAGCATTAAACAATTCCACATTTGATGTACTTCATGTTACACCATTTCATAGCTATCCTTCTGGCGTAACCACATCTATCTCAAAACGTTACGAGTACTTAAAATGGGCTGAAAATACAGAGAATTATATTATAGAGGATGACTTTGACAGTGAATTTTTCATACCTGGTCATCCTATTGAGTCGTTATACTCATTAGACCATTTTAATCACGTTATATATATAAATACATTTTCAAAAAGCCTATCCCCAGCTATGAGAATAGGCTATATGATATTGCCTGATGCATTACTTGAAAAGTATGACCAGATTCTTGGTAATCTTTCTTGTTCTGTTCCTGTTATGGACCAGTATATTCTCGCTGAATTTATTTCCAGCGGTAATTTTGAACGCCATCTAAATCACATGCGAAGGAAAATGAAAAAATAATTCTAAGGCATCGTTTGTAAACCCATGATTTCAATAGTGGTATAGATAGCTTTACCACCATTATATTCCGCCCTGCCATTTTGACTAAATATATATTTTTCTGAACCAAACCACACTTCTCCATCCACTGGTTCATATCGAACAGTAAGTGTCGTCTTTCCACTATTATATGTGGTATCCATAAGTTCATTTAATTGTTGTTCACTTGTAATTACAGTTATCTTATTCCACTCCTTCAATGGTATAACAGATAACACATATGTAACAATTCCATCAACAGGTGCATATGCAGATACTGAGCCAATTGGATATTTAGCCATCTTTAACTTATCCCATATACCATTCCACATATTATCTAATGTCAATTTTGGATCATAATATTTTATATATATTTCACTCTTATTTGCTTCAACTAATTTATTTATGGCCGCTGCCATTTCTTCGACATTAGTCGCAAATCCACAGTTACTGTGATATACATTATTCGTTGCTGCCTTTACAATAGCAACTCTATCATAATCTTTTGAACAGTTTTGTCTGCCTGAAGAAGTTGCCTTGTGGTCTTTATTAATTCTAGCATCGGATATTAGAAAATAATCATGTCTGTTACCAGCATGATTGTTAAAATCCTTTCCTGGTGATGCCGGGTCATCCCATGTAACATCTACATTGTACCATACCCCATCTATACGAACTTGATTCCATGCGTGCCCTCCCCATTCTCCTGAGGAATAGCCTGTACCAGATACGAAAATAGATTCTAATCCAGCCAGCTTGCACATCAACTGAAATGTCAACGCATACCCTTGACACACACATTTTCTATCTGTGAGCGTTTCCTCTACATAATAATTCGAAAATGTAAAATCATAATCCAAATTAAATATTAACCAATCATGAATCGTTAGAGCCTTCTCAAACTCCGACATCTTTGATGTAATAATATCGTCAACTATGTCTTTTGCCATCTGCTCTGCCTTTGACACCTTTGGCGCTGTAGTCGTCTGCTCCACAGGTTTTGGCTTAGCAGTTGTCTTTTCCGTCGTCTTATTATTAGGCTTTTTTGTTGTCTGTACTGGCTTTTTTGTTGTCTGTTCTTGTTTCTTCGTTGTCTCTATAACTTTTGATGTTGTTTCCTTATTCGCCCCTTCTGTAGATGTAGCATTCTCTGATTCACTTTTCGATGTCTCATCAGATTTTTCTAAAGTCGTCTCTTCCTCTGATGAAGCTTGTTCCGTTTTTGTTTCTACATCTGTTTTTTGAGTTGTATTAGACAAATCATCCACAGATAAATCTGTTGTTTCTCCAGATACTTCTGACGCCGTCTCACTTGTTGGAATATCCTTACCTTTACTGCAACCTACTAGATTTGTAAGCATAAAAATAGATGCAACAAATAAGCAGACTAATCTTTTGCAAAACTGTCTTCTCATAATTAACCTCCATATTCAGCTCTCTCCACATATTCAACTTGATATTATAGTACCAACTTCTGCTTCTTTAGTCAATTAATTTCATCAAGCGAGACTTGTTTTTATTCTATTGTTATTCTACCTTCTACATCTGAATATTTACTAGCTAAATCTCCATTTAAATATTCTGTAAGATATAATATAAGCATCTGATAATCTGTCATTCCTTCATCAATGATAAATTCATTATCATCAAAGAAGGTTGCTCCCGAACCTTGCTCCTTTAATAAATAATTATGTGATGCCAAAGTATACTCACCCTTTAAATCAATAGGTTCATATTCACCCTCGTCGTTCATAATCATAATGTCCTTTACTCGACGGTCACCTTTTACTTCTATAAACATTCCATTTTCATCAAATATAACTGAAGATTCCACCGAAGTATCCACAGTATATTTAAGACCTGATACACTCATAAAGCTGCCGTTTTCACCAGCTGCCTGGTCATCCTTAACTTCTACATTCATAGTGTTTACTGCGCCAATCTCCAAAATATCTGCAATTTCTTGTCCTGATACTTTAGCCATGCATAATGTATTTCCAAAAGGATGAACTGCTGTTAAATCTGCATATGTAATATCTCCTTCTAGAAGATCAGCACGCACGCCGCCACCATTTACCATACCTATATCAGCACCTGCAACTACGCGATATGCATCGGCGCAGAAATTTCCTATTGCAGTTTCCCTGTTACGCACAAGTCGTATGCCATCTTCATTAGCACATTTCAATGAAATATCACTGTAGGCAACCTTCTTTTCCATCTCTTCTTCATATTCAGATTTTATATCGCCAATAAATTTACCAATCTCTTCATCTTTTGCATCATAAAAATCGATAAGACCTGTTGAAATATTTCCATCACAAGTAATAACTACTTGTCCAATATTATTTAATTTTGTTCCCGTAGAACTTACAAGTACCTCTTCCCCTGCCTTGTCCTTTAGCACTCTGCAAGAGACTGTACTGTGTGAATGAGCATCAAGCAACACGTCCACGCCTTCCACAGCCCCTATCAATTCTGTGCTGTTAAATGGTGCCGACTCAGGAGCATCACCTAAATGAGAAAGAAGTATTATGTAATCCGCTTCATTTTTCTTACATTCATCTATATATTTTTGAATCACACCATAAAATTCTTCACCGCTGCCTCCAGCAAAATCATAAACAAATTCTCCATCCTCCATAAAATATGTTGGTGTGGTCTTTGTAGTTGTTTCTGGTGTAGCAATACCTATATATGCAATCTTAGTATCACCATATTCAACGATTTCATATGGCTTTACCTGTGTCAATGCATTCTCATTTTTCCCTGTATACGTAATATTACAGCTTAAATACTGTGCATTTGATTTGCTAATCAATTTTTCCAACTGCCCCATTCCATAATCAAATTCATGATTTCCAAGAATGGCAAAGTCATATCCAACCTCATTCATTATATCGACCATATACTCACCGCTAGAAGCCATACCTATATATTCACCTTGTATGGCATCACCACAATCTACAAGTGTTACATATGGTGTTTTTTCCATCACTGCTTCTTTATATGAAGCAAGGCCTGCATATCCGATATCTTCTTCTATGCCGCAATGAACATCACTGGTATATAAAATAATAATGTCTTCCTTTGTTTTTGTAACATTATTTGTATCCTTTTTCTCGCAACCTATAAATAATGTAGAGCACATTAATACAGAAAATAAAATATATTTACTTTTGCTAAATATTTTTCTCTTGCGCATAATAAATCTCCTTTTCTTTTGCATTAAATTAGTTCAGAGTATTATGTTCATTATATATCTTAATTATAAAAAATACTATTTAATTTCTTCACATTACAATCTCTTTGCCTGTAAAAATATATTCTACATTTTCACCCATATATTTTTTGATTAACTCATAACCCACCATACCAGTGCAATGACCTGTATATAATCGTTCCACATTATTATCTCTAAGATATTTTACTATACTTTCGATTTCACTTTCCGAAAAGGTACAAATCTCTTTATCTCCAGACTTTCCTTTCATATGAAGCCCGCCAATGAAAGATATCACTTTTTTATCAGCACCAAAATATTCTTTAACTTCTTCTATAATATTCACAATACCACTATGTGAACAACTATTGAAAATGACAAGTCCCTCATCTGTATCAAACACTAGGCTAAGTTCATGACTAAAATCATCTGGTCCATATTCACCCTCAACCTTTTTATATAACTTAGCTCGTGCACCTATCTTCTCTAACTCACTACAATTTTTATGGGGTATCACATATATTTCATCACCGAGCTTTGTAGCTTCATCAAGTAAAATAAAATTCTCTTTATACTCAGGATATACTTCCTTGGGCACACCAATGGGATGTATATTTCCACCTGACGCAGAATAATATTCATCCGTAATTGCTTTCATAGCATACACTTTTTTAGTTGGATTCTGTCGTAAGTATTCTGCAAATCCACCTGAATGATCATAATGACCGTGAGATAATACACAAAAATCTACCTTGCTTATATCCACATTCATCTTTTCTGCGTTATCTATAAAAGCAGATGTTGTACCTGCATCAAGTAATATTTTTTTATCATTATATTCGATAAATATGCTTAAGCCATGCTCAGCTATTAAATTTGAATTGGTTGTATTTTCTACTAAAATTTGTACTTTCATAACATCACCTTCGTATTTTCTTTTATAGCTAGATTAAACCATTATTTTAATGGTTTGTAAATACAAAAAAACCATCAAAATGATGGTTTTTATGTTATATGCAATTAATACTATTGTTGCCTTCATAAATCTACACTTTTCTATATACGCACTGCAAATTCCATAGCAAGCTTTGAAAAGAAATCCTTCTCATCAAATTTCACTTCATCACTTAAGCTTCTTTCATCCCACTCTTTACCCCCTAAACAATCTGCTGTATAGAAAAATTGAAATAGCTCCTTCTCTCTAAAACGGGCTACTGCTGCCAATGCAGAGCATTCCATCTCCACACATATACATCCTTGTTCTTTTCTTCTTTCCATCTTCGCCCTTGTCTCACGATAAAAAGCATCTGTAGTCCATGTCTTTCCAATTTTATATCCTATTTCCAATTCATCAAGAAACGCTGTAAACTCTGGTATGTATTTTGGATTTGCCTCTATCTCATCTGAAGGTGGTGCGTAATGATAACTCATTCCCTCATCTCTTACCGCAGCATTAGGAATAATGATAGAGCAATCCTCTATGTCTTCATATAATACTCCGCAAGAACCATACACTATAACCTTTTCTACTCCTAACGCAAATAATTCCTCTAACTGTCCTCCTGCACCAGGAGCACCTACCTCTAACATAACAAGTGCAATTTCTTTTCCTTTATATGTAACTTTATATATTGGTTCTTCGCCATTTGCATTTTTTGTCACAGCAATTAACTCTCCATTAAGAAGTTCTACCAATCTATAAAACATCTTCCCCTCAAAGCAACATACTGCTATCTTCGGCATTTCACCTTTAACTCTAACTTCCTTACACACAAGGTCCCAAGGATTAATAATTGCTTCTTTGCTCTCATCAAATTCACGTAATATCATAAGTATCTCTCCCTTCCATTCCTACTATTTCTGACAACGCCAAAATTCTGTGCTATTACTTACAATTATTTCACCGTTTTCCTGTAATATATCTTCAAAATAAGCTTTTATGGCACTCTCATTTTCCTTGATATATTTAATGTTTTCAGGATAAGTCTTGCAAAGCTTTTCAAATACTTCATCCGCATTATCATATCTCATACTATTATCAAGGCTTTTAATTTCAACAATGTAATGTGCTATGACATAGTCATAAGTATTATCTTCTTTATTTACATATAGAATATTGCTAACTTCATTCCAAATATCTTCATTTTCTACATCGCCCCAATACAACGAAACTGATGTATTATTTGATAACTCTTTTTTATTTTCACTTATATACTTTTGGAAATCATCAGCCCAACTTCCATGTAGGTCGATTCCATTAATAGCGATTCCCTCTGGAATTTTACTCCAATTATTTCTCCATAACTTACCAAATCCACATCCAATATCTAACACTCGGCTATTCTGATTTATATCAAGCAAATCATATATACATTCATACCAATCTTTCGCATTAGCTGTATGTTTCAATGCATAAGATAATAATAAAGGGTTACCTAGGGGAAGAGTCAAGAAGTTTTTATAAAAAATAGAATTACCAAAATTGATAATTCTATTTTCTTTCTAATAATAATTCACTACATTTATTTGATTATTACTTTTCCTTAAATTAACTATATTCTTTACAAATGCAAATACATTAATAATTAACATCAAATATACTGCTATATATGCTAATCCGTATCCTGTAAAACATAAAAACAATATGTAAAGATTTAAAATTCCCTGCAACACTATAGCGAAAATCAACAATGCCTTAGTAGTTACATCCTTCCACTCCTTATTTTTTCCAATTTGAAATAATCTAGCAATAAGATTAAACACCATTATAAGCGCATTTGCTGCAAACGGAATAAGAAAATATGCGAAAATAATTATAACAATTGCAGTTAATTCACCTAGAAATGTTAAACCACTTATCAACGATGCTATTAAAACCAATTCTCCTGAACCTGGGGTATCACCACTAACTCCAGCAGTCATTCTTCCCCATATAGTCTTAGTTTCAACAAAATCGCTGTTAGTGTTGATAAAAAATATTATCCCCATTATTAAAGTTACCACTGTTGCAATTAATGACATAATTATAATTTTCCCACTTACTGTTTTCATATGCACTCTTCAACCTCCAATAATGTTTATATTCTATCACATCATTTTCAAATATAAAACTAATTTTGTCATTTCTTGTGTTCTAATGAATCAACTACGTTATATCGCTGATGCCTTGAGATAACCACTGATTAATTTAACTTTTATTTTTTCTTTGCCACAATACAAATTTCTTTAGCATGCATATCTAATGCATCTAATGGTTCATCAAAATGTCCTGCTCTAACAAAATATACGTTTAATATGTCAAATCCTTGATTTTGTATTAAATTACAGATTTCATTTTTTGTATAGCGTTTATCTCGAATAACATACTCTGCTGCTAAGCTTTCATCTCCAGAAAACTGCTCCTTTCTGAATACCACACCGGTATCAGTATCTATAGCTAAATAGTCTGGATTAAAAATATTACCGTTTGATTGCATAATATTACTTGGTGGCAATTTCATCAAAACATTTGGATTTTGCTTTAATGAAACTTTTCTTTCTTGAGGAACAATATGTTCAGTAAGTTCCATATTCATAACTGATACTACCAATAATCCGCCTTTTTTTAACTGTTTTTCTGCTGTTTTTAATATAGAAATATTATCCTTTTCCTCTGGAAAAGATCCTATTACATCAAATAAACAAATAACACTATCATATTTCGTATTATCTTTATATTCCCTGACATCAGCGCATACAAATTCACAGTCACTTGCCTTTATATTTCGTCTACACCTTTCCTCACAAGAAAATTCTATATGTTTTTTTGAAAAATCCACACCTTTAACATAAAAACCCTGTTCAGCTAACGCTAAAGAATGTCTACCTATACCACATCCTAAATCTAGAATTTTACCCTGCTTACATATATCAGCCAAAAATTCAACTTCATTTGCAGTTCCTTTTGCCCATCCATGAGATATCATATCCATTCTGCTATAAGCATCTTTTAGCTTTTTTTCCGAAAATGCAATAAAATCATTAAAATGAGCTTCATATTTATCTTGTTGTACACCTTGATCTCTAAATGTAAATGCTAACCATTCATACCCCGGTCTTAAGACGCCAAGATTTTTTTCACATTCCAGATCTTGACCAAATTCTGAATTATCTATATAAAAATGTGTATTAACCTGCGACGATGAATTATTTACCACATAGGCATCACTAGCAACAAATGTTGTATCATTTCCGATCATTTTTATGGCTTTTAAATTTTTCTTAATAATCGTCGGCTTACACTTTCTAAATGTTGCACTCTCTAATGTACGGACTGTACACGGATTTGCCGATGCTAAGCCCCATGCAAAATCATCAGAAAAGCCCCATATAGACCTTAACAATGTACTAGCAATACCTTGTCTGCGATATTCTTGATCTACAACTAACTGTAATACCCACGTCATAGTTCCATAATCTTCATACTGTTTTCTAATATAAATTGCATGTCCTACTAATTTATCACCATCTCTTGCTGTAGCAATATATACGCCTTCTCTACAATAATTCTTCTTGTAGTAACCTATACCCATCTTTACTTGTTGTCCTGGATTTCTATCCGATTTCTCATTATATTTTCCATAGGAGTTACTAAACAGTTTTGCACATTCATTAATATTACTATCCGATAAATCTAACATTTTTTTAGTTGAATATTCTATATCTATCAACTTAACATGTTCTTTTTTCTTCCATAATCTATTAAGCATCTGTTTCCTCCTTTATATATTTATTAATATTAATATTAACATATTATTATTTTTATTCAAGAGCTGTTCAAATAAAAGATTTACTAAACTAATAATTAGATTACACGAGTTTTATGTATAACATCTGTAATTCGCTTATCTGCGGAATTGCATAACTACGGATTACTGCAAACCCAAGATATGAATTCGCAGACACTTCGTGTCTTGCTCATCATCTCTTGTCTTCCAATGAATTACAGCATATAAAAAGAAACCCATGAGTAAACTCTGGGTTTCTTCTTCCTATCTATTTATTTCTTCCCTACGTTATATCTGCGATAACTGAGATAACCTCGAATACAGTCGCTCCGCTCCTTTCTTCTCGGTCATCTCAGCCATCCTATGATGGTCAGAATATATAAAAAGAGCGCCTGACGAGTAAACTCGCCATTCGCTCTTTCCATATATTCTGCCATCGCAGATATAACTATCTCTTTGAAAACTGTGGTGCTCTTCTCGCTGCCTTTAAACCTGGCTTCTTTCTTTCCTTCATTCTTGGATCTCTTGTTAAGAAACCTGCCTTCTTTAAAGTTGGTCTGAAGTCTGCATCTGCCTGTAATAAAGCTCTTGAGATACCGTGTCTGATAGCACCAGCCTGACCTGTGTAACCACCACCGTGTACGTTTACTAATACATCGTACTTATCAACTGTCTCTGTAGCAACTAACGGCTGACGAACGATAACCTTTAATGTCTCAAGACCGAAGTACTCATCGATGCTTCTCTTGTTTATTGTGATCTTACCTGTACCAGGTACTAAATATACTCTTGCGATACTGCTTTTTCTTCTACCTGTTCCGTAGAACTTTGAACTTGCTTTAGCCAATGTAATTTCCTCCTTCCAGATCTAATTAAAATGTTAATGTCTCAGGCTTCTGAGCTGCATGTGGATGCTCCGCACCAGCGTATACGTGAAGCTTTGTGTACATCTGTCTTCCTAAAGGTCCCTTTGGAAGCATACCCTTAACTGCATGCTCAATAACTCTTTCAGGATGCTTAGCTAACATTTCTTTTAATGTAGTTTCTCTTAAACCACCGATGTAATCTGAATGATGGTAATACATCTTCTGATCCATCTTCTTGCCTGTTACAGCAATCTTCTCAGCGTTGATTACGATTACATAATCACCTGTATCAACGTGTGGTGTGTACTCTGGCTTATTCTTTCCTCTTAAAACCTTAGCGATTTCAGATGAGAGACGACCTAATGTACAACCTTCAGCGTCAACTACATACCATTTTCTTTCAATTTTCTCTGGACTAGCCATAAAAGTCTTCATTGGTTATTCCTCCTATAAGTTTGATTTAAAAAGACTATTTTTGATTTTCAGTATTTTGACTTGGGTTAATGTACAAAATAAAGAAAACCCGAACTGCCTCTAGCAGTTCCTCCAACATATTTGCCTTGCCTTGTAAGAGAGGCTAGCAAATTAGCGACTCGTGGTATCCTGTGTTTGATAATCAGTCAAAACACACGCTGCCACAATTAAACATTATATGCCAATAGTTTCCGTATGTCAAACCTTTTTTCTATTTTTCTTTAACATTTTAATAAAATTAATATTCCCCCAATTCCTCGTACTGTATCTTTACTAATGTCAATCCTGCTGCCGGTGATTTTGGTCCCGCCGCATCACGATTCTTAGCTTCAATAATTTCCTTCACATGCTCTGGAGGATACACGCCCAGTCCTACCTTAATCAAAGTACCAACTATTATACGCACCATGTTATAAAGAAAACCATTTCCACATATAACAATGTGAATCATATCGTTTTCCACATTTACGTCTAACTGATACACAGTTCTAACTGTATTTTCTACCTGAGTACGATTAGAACAAAAGCTCTTAAAATCATGCTCACCCACTATGTACTCTGCTGCCTGCTTCATCTTCTCCACATCAAGTGGCATATACACAAAATGAGAATAAAGCCTCTCTGTAGGAATCGGCAAGCGTCTATTCAATATTTTATATTCATAAGTTTTCTTGCTATTTGTATATCTAGGATGAAAATCTGCTGGCACTTCAAAAGATTCCTGAATTCTAATATCCTCTGGAAGTCTTTGATTTAATGCAAAACACATTTTTTCAGCCGGAATTCTAGACTCTGTATCAAATACGGCTACATTTGCAAGAGCGTGCACACCTGAATCCGTACGACTTGCACCGATAACAGCTATTTCCTCTCCAAGAAGATTCGATAACTCACGATTAATGATTTCTTCCACAGTGATTCCATTAATCTGTATCTGCCATCCACAATATGCAGTTCCATCATATGCAATTCTAAGTAAAACTCTTTTTCCCATAATATTTCCTCAATAACCAATTATACAATAGCATAAACTCTTAACTAAATCGCAGATGCATTGCAACTACGATTTTTTTAATATATATTAAATATCACTTATATACCTTTTCTTAGTATATTGCTTCATATACTTACACAAAATTCTTCAATACCAACTTCACAACAATATTCGCTACAATAATTACCGCCAAATACCCAGCCTGTACACCATATGCCACATAATCACACTTCTTATATTTAAGTGGTTTCATCTTTGTTCTGCCTTCTCCACCATTATAGCATCTAGCTTCCATAGCAGTTGCCAAATCAAGTGCTCGTTTAATAGCAGAAATAATAAGTGGCACAAGAAGTGGTATCAAGCTCTTTGCCTTCTTTATAAGCCCGCCACTTTCAAAGTCTGCGCCTCTGGCAATCTGCGCCTTCATTATCTTATCTGTTTCCTCTATAAGAATCGGTATAAATCTAAACGCAATTGAAATCATCATAGCCAGTTCATGAACTGGAACTTTTATTACCTTTAGGAACCCAAATGCCTTCTCTAGACCATCCGCTATATCAGTTGGTTTAGTTGTAAGTGTCATCACAGAAGAACCTATAAGTAAAAGTGTCAATCTAACTATCATTTCAATAGCATTTATAATACCTTCTCTGGATATCTTTATAATGCCATACTTAAAAATAATATGCTCTCCACTAGTAAACAATACTATGAAGGTAGCACTGAACACCAAAATAAATACTAAAGATTTAAGACCCTTTAGCATATATTTTGCAGGCACTTTAGACATAGCTATACATACTATTAAAAACAGTATCGCTATTCCATAACCTATAGGCGAATTAACTACAAAAAGGCTTATTACATATATAAGTGTAGCTAGCAACTTCACTCTTGGATCTAACCTATGAATTATAGAATCCACCTGATAATATTGTCCAATCGTAATATCTCTAATCATCAAACTTCCTCTCATAAAAATCGTAACTGCTAAACAATTGCAATTACCCTAAAATCTCCACAGCTTCATCAACTGTCATTACTGTCCTACCCGACTCAGCCATAAGATATGTAACCTGTGGTGCCGCTAAACCGATATTTTCCAATTCCTTATAATGACTAAACACTTCTCTACAAGCCCCATCATAAAGCTTCTTGCCGCCACTCATTACAACTAATCTCTCTGCATACTTTGCCACATCCTCCATGCTATGTGACACAAGCACTATGGCAATATTTCTCTCAGTCTGCAATTTCTTTAACTGATTTAAAATCTTATCTCTTCCCTTAGGGTCCAAACCAGCTGTAGGCTCATCCAATATAAGCACCTCTGGATTCATAGCTAGCACGCCTGCGATAGCTACTCTTCTCTTTTCTCCACCTGATAATTCAAATGGTGACTTCTCATAATATTCCTCTCCTAAGCCAACCTGCTTAAGTGCCTTCTTAGCTGCTTCCACCACTTCATCTTTACTAAGTCCTAAATTCTTAGGGCCAAAGCAAACATCTGTTAATACCGTTGTCTCAAATAACTGATGCTCTGGATACTGGAACACAAGCCCTACATGTTTTCTTAAAAATGGCATAGAAAATTCCTTGGCATATATATCCTCACCATTAAAATATATCGAGCCTGAATCTGCCCTCATAAGACCATTAAGATGCTGGATAAGAGTTGACTTACCAGAACCAGTATGGCCGATAATAGCAAGGAATTCTCCTTCATGAATATTAAGGCTTACCTCATCAAGAGCTCCCTTTTCATTGGCAGTTCCTTCTTCGTAAATATAAGACAGATTTTTAGCTTCTAAGATAAGCTTCTTATTTGCATTCTCTTTATCCGAAAGATTTTCGTCTAAATTATCATCAAGCCTACTATGACTTTCCTGCAAATTCAAAGATGCTATATCTTTTCCTGTAACCTGCTTATATCTTTCTTTAAACTCTTTAATACTTAAAACACAATCTCCTAAATCGATTCCCTTACCCTTAAGATTATAAGCAATCTCTGTTGCTTGCGGAACATCAAGGCCTAATTTCTTAAGCTCAGATACTTTACTAAAAATCTCTCTAGGTGTTCCCTCTAAAACCACCTTGCCGCTATCCATTACAAATACTTTATCAGCATCTATGACCTCATTCATATGATGCGTAATAAGAATAACTGTAACATTTTCCTGCTTATTTAATTCTTTTACTGTCTTTAAAACTTCCTTACGACCGTTTGGATCAAGCATAGCTGTAGGCTCATCTAGAACTATACATTTTGGCTTCATAGCCACCACACCAGCTATAGCCACACGCTGCTTCTGTCCACCGGAAAGCTTATTAGGAGAGCTATGTCTATACTCAAGCATTCCTACAGCTGAAAGGGCCTTTTCGACTCTTTCCCATATTTCCTCAGTAGATACCCCTAAGTTTTCTGGACCAAATCCTACATCCTCTTCCACAACAGTTGCTATTATCTGATTGTCAGGATTTTGGAATACCATACCTGCATTCTGTCTAATCTGCCATAGCTTACTTTCATCCTTAGTATCCCAACCATTTACATATAAGGTTCCCTCATCTGGTGTAAGAAGGGCATTGATATGCCTTGCAAATGTTGATTTACCAGAACCATTATGTCCTAATATGGCTATAAACTGACCTTCCTCGACCTCTATATTAACTCCGTCGAGAGCACTATTTTCTTCTATTACATTATCATTTTCATCTGTAACAGAAAATCTATGTACAAGATTTTCAGATTTAATTATACTCATAGGGCTCTCCTTTCTATATATAAACTCACTTTAGTATTTTAAATTATTACATAGCACATTATACTTTATATAATTTCATGTGTAAAGTTTTAGATTAAAAACAACCTTTTATTACACAAAAATCCCCTCATTTTATCTTATCAATAAAACGAGGGAATTTTTGTTATACCATCTCTTTCAACACAGCGTCCTTATCTGTTATTTCCCTTACCACCCTACATGGATTTCCCACTGCAATACAACCTTGCGGTATATCTCTTGTAACTACACTTCCAGCACCTATCACAGAATTCTTTCCTATAGTCACTCCACCACATACAGTTACATTGGTAGCTAGCCAGCATCCATCCTCGATAACAATAGGCTTGGCATATTCATAGTCATACGCTGTACCATCATCTTTGAATCTTAACTTACGCTCTTCGTTTAACAGAGGATGTATCGGTGTTGCCAATGTACAATTAGGTCCGAAAAACACATCATTGCCAATTGTAACCGGACAACAATCCAAAACTGTAAGATTAAAATTAGCAAAGCATCTTTCCCCAAAGGTAGTAAACTCACCATAATCAAATTGGATTGGACCTTGGATATATGTATTCTTTCCCCTATTAGGTAACAGTTCATCTAAAATACTTGTACGCTTCTCTTCCTCATCCTCAAATGTATCATTGTAAGCTTTTGATAGCTTATGAGCTTTAAGACGCATACCTGCCAACTCTTTATCTGATGTATCGTATATTTTTCCTTGTAGCATTTTCTCCTTCTCTGTCATCATTATATCCTCCATTAATTATGTTTTTAATCGAATTTAATCATAACTATTATGCCGCAATTAACCTCTCTTTACAATATTTATGTAATATAATCCACCAACCCTCTATTGTGATAAAAGTCACTGAAAAAAAATTTTTATTTTGTATAATCAAATAAACAGGAGGTATTAAACTATGAAAAAGAAAGCAATAATCAATAAAAAACTATGTGTAGCATGTGGCTGTTGCCTTACAGCCTGTAAACTTGACGCTATATCAATTCCTACAGGAACTAACGCCATTGTCAATTCAGATAAATGTGTTGGCTGCGGAATGTGTGCAAAGAAATGTCCTGCAAGCATTATTACTATAAGCGAGGTGACCGACAATGAATAAAAAGAAATGGTACGACTATTTATGGATATTTTCAACAATCTATTTACTTCTTGGATTTGTAAATATTTTATTCGCCTGGTTAGGTCTTATATGCTTTATAACACCTCTCGCGATTTCTATAATCAAAGGCAATAAAGGCTACTGCAATCGCTACTGCGGAAAAGGTCAGCTTTTCTCTATGCTAGGTGGACGCTTTGGATTATCAAAAAAAAAAGATACGCCAAGATGGATGGTTTCCCCATGGTTTAGATACGGCTTCCTAACCTTTTTTATGATTATGTTTGGGCTAATGTTATGGAATACATATCTAGTTTTTGCAGACGTAAAGAGTCTTAAACAAGTAATTACTCTCTTCTGGACTTTTAAAGTTCCCTGGAATTGGGCATATTATGGCACTTTATTTTCTGCAGGTGTTGCACAATTTGCTTTTGGCTTTTATAGCATAATGCTTACATCTACATTGCTTGGTTTATTAACAATGGTGTTATTCAAGCCTCGCTCTTGGTGTGTATATTGCCCAATGGGCACAATGACACAAATGATTTGTAAAATCAAAAATCCAACAGAAAACAACGAACTCTAATATGCTATGTTCCTTAATTTCTTTATATCTATAATGTTTATTCCCTTTCGTGTAACTTCAAGGACTCCATCACTTGCCAAATGCTTTAACATCCTACTTACAACTTCTCTGGCTGTACCCAAATGTCTTGCTATTTGCTCATGAGTCAATGTAATAATATTATCTCCCTTTGATTCCGCCTCTTCTAACAAGAAAATCGCCAACCTTTTATCCTGATTCATAAACACAATCTGCTGCATAATCCACATAACATCAGAAAAACGTGAAACTGCTGCCTCTAGCGCAAATATTTTCATCGCAGGAACTTTTTCTGCCACTTTATTAAATGCTGCTCCTGATATAATATAACAATCGGTCGATGTCTCTGCATCAACAAATACATCAAACGTAATACTTTGTAACACGCAAGAAGCCGATAACATACACATCTCTCCTGGCGAAAGTCTATATAATGTAATTTCCTTTCCTTCATCAGAACACATATATAAACGCAACTTGCCACTCTTCACTATGAACACTCCCGAACACTCCATATTACTATGAACTGATTGTTCTTTATCAAAATGTTTAGTAGTTGTATTCTCTTGTAAATATTTTTTGTCTGCTTCATTCAATTCTTCCCAAAAAGGAAAATATTTCTCAAAAACCAATTCCATACTCATAGAATACTACCTCTTCATCTCCATATAAGGAATCTCTTCAAAACCACACTTCTCATACACCGCAACCGCCTTCTCATTTTCCTCTTCAACCTCTAGACGCTGCACATATCCTTCATATTTTTTTCCTATAAATTCAAAAAACATTGTTCCTATACCCTGTCCTCTAAATTCATCTTTTACATACAAATCTTCTATCCATATGCAAGGCTTACCAAATTCAGTCGAAAAGCTTTTCGCAACCATAGCATAACCCTTGATTACATTTTGCTCTTCAAAAATATATCCCTCCAAATAAGGACATTCATTTACACAATTAGCTATATCATTTTCAAAAATTTCTGCAGAACCGTTACTTAAAACTGCGGGTGATGCATAAAAAACTTCCATCATTTTTCGAACTTCAACCCTGTCTGCTTCTGTCATATTTCGAATAATTGTAAGCATTTATTATCTCCTATCTCATTATCAAATATGTTCAAAAATACCCTGTATAGCATCCAAGACATTAATAAATATTCATCAACTTCTACTTCTTATACAATTCTCTTAATGATTTAAATTTACCCTTCCACTCATCACTCACCCTATACGAGTCACAAATCTTTTGAATACCCTTACCTGCTATATTATATTTTAATGGACATCCTTTTAAGTATTCATAAGTCATTTCTGGTACATATATTCCAAGATACGATATTAACCATGCCTCTGCCATCTGAACATAATACTCTTCATCATCCTTAAATAATTTAAATATCTTGTCTGCCTTCTTCACATCTTTTACAAGACTTGGCATAAATATCACATAGCCCCATCTTCTGGCAAATGTCAAATCACTCTTAATATATTCTTTCGCTCTTTTATATACTAAATCAAAGGTAAGCTGCTTATCAACAAACTGTGCCAGCTGATCCACATGCCACCAATCATCAAGCTTATCAAAATTTTCCTCTATAAAATCAAGCTTTTCTTCTATGGTCTTCATCTGTTCTAAAGATACTTGAAAATATGTCCTATGATACTCCTGTTTATCCAAAACCAATTCTCTAAGAAATGAAACCTCTATCCCTCTCTTGATAAGTCCCTTATTAAACCTATCCACATCCTTGGTTTTATAATTATTTCCTAATGTAGCAAACTCTTTTTCAAATTCTTTCAAATCCATATACATACTCCAATATATTTATAGCAATTCATCTCTAACCATCTGAAGGACTCTATTTTCTCTTGTCAGCATACCTGTAAAAGTCTGCTTCTCTACCTTTTCCCTATGGTCACCGGTATTATTAACATTAATAGCTTGCTCTGGTGTAACAAACTCTAATGTAAATCCTTCTTCAGCTTCGTAATCATCCAATTCCTGACTAGATATCTCATCCTCCACATCACACAAAAAATAATAATTTTCCTGCATAAATATATCTTCAAACATCCCCTTCTCAATACGTCTGACATAGCCAAATTCCTTGATAGTTTCCTTCTTAACTACAAGTCCGCTCTCTTCCTTTACTTCACGCACAAGAGTATCTCTTAATTCCTCACCCTCTTCTATGCCACCACCTGGAAGTTTATAGTAATCATATTTAAGGCTATGCATCATAGCAATCTTTCCATCCTTTATAATGATTCCTCTAACAGAAGGCCTTTTTCCTACTGTTCCATTCTCCTTATAATTTTTCAAATCAATTGTAAATAGTTCTCTCATTGCTACACCTTTATCCTCTACTTCCACATATACCCTACACCAACTACAGTTTCTATCATATCACTTGCACTTCCAAGCAACGCTCGAAGCTTCTTTATATGCGTATCTACCACTCTGTCATAGACACCATATTCATCTCTCCACGCACGCTCCAAAATCTGCTCTCTGGTAAGAATCATACCCTTATTCTCTATTAAGTACATAAGTATCTCAAACTGCTTTTTAGGTAGCTTCTTAGTTTCTAAATCCACATCTATGGTATGAGTTGCTACATTAACCTTCAAAGCACCGCAATCAATAATATCTGTATCACCCATTGTCAGCTTTCTACGCTTTAACAAAGCTACTGTTTTTGCGTGTAATACAGCCATTGAAAATGGCTTTGTCACATAATCATCTGCTCCGTTCTCATAACCTTTTAGCATATTTTCTTCATCAGCTAAGCTTGTAAGCATAATGATTGGCACAATTTTCTCTTGTCTAATCATTTTGCAAAATGTAAACCCATCTATGCCAGGCATCATTGCATCAAGAAAGATTACATCGTATTCATTAGCTCTAGCCATCTTTAGTCCCGTTGTTCCATCAAAGGCAGCCTCTACCTCATATCCCTTTTCCACGAAATAATCCTTCACCACATTATTTGCCTGAACATTATCTTCTACTAATAATATTCTTTCACTCATTTCATTCCTCTATTTTATACGAAACTTAAACCAATACTCCACGTTGTCATCAGCATAATTACATCCGTAGCTAGCCTTACAAATATCAAGATATGTCCTAGCTATAATTAAACCTAAACCATCTCTTTCTATTCGATTAATAACCTTTTTGTCCTTATCCTCAGTATTATATCTTAAATTTTCAGGCACCTTATTTGCTATTTTTATTATAGCAAATCTTTCATCTTTTTCCACAGAAATATTAATTGTTTCAGCTACCATACTATACTTAATAGCATTATTAATATAATTTGATACAATACTTCTTACACCTGTTGCATCTGAAATAAACTCCGCCTTATCTACTCCCTCTATATTAGCTGTTAGCTCTTTATCTTCCATTATCACACTATATTTATCAAGTGTTTTATTAATAACTTCTACTAAATCCACACTTTCTTTTTTAGGATGTACAATTCCCCTACTAACATAGTTCGAATCCACAAATTCATGTACCTGATTCACAATAAGTTCTAATTGCGTCTTAATAATTAAATTATATCTCTCTATCTTTTCTTCTGATACATTTCCAATCATAAGAGCCTCATTATATAGCTTCATAACATTTAAAGGAGTCTTAAGCTCATGAGCAATTACTCCATATATTTCTTTAAGATTTACATCCTTCTTGCTTTTCTTTTTAGCAATATACTTAAGCGGTACCGCAAAATATTGAGTAAATTCATCTTCCTCATCATAGTACCAATGCTCACCATTATGTAATCTAATATAGCTTTTGCCTAATAGCATATCAAATGTCGCCAACATCTTAGATTTGTTCTTATACGCTCTCCTATTTAGATTTTTGATATTCTGATTATTTGAAACCTTAAAATATGCCTTGTCCTCAGATTCTTCTACAATCACATATATGGCTTCTCTATCTTCTGAGAATCTTATTACAAATCTTATAAATGCAGCTACTGCCTTTGCTAGTCTTGATAAATCTGCCTCTATTACAATATTCATATCTATATTGGTTATTATCTTTATTCTAGTATCTTTACTAACATCTTTTATAACCGCCTCTACTAAATAGCCAAATTCCACCTCTTCTGGATGTATTTCAAGTACTCCTACTTGCATCTTGGACCACTCTATTACATCCCTTATATAACCATCTAAATTCCTTATCTCTTTATCAAAAAGCTCTCTATCTGACTTATCAGAATCTAAGGAAATACCACGATTAATACTTTCTAATTCATCCACACAGTCTATTAATTTATCAGTAACACTGAAAAATATCTGGCTAGCAATTTTATCGTTTATCACCTGACGATTATATATTTTTTTTGCAGAATATATGATAAATATATTAAATAAAAACATTCCTATAATAATATGTGGATGCAAAAAATATGTATAAGCTAATGATATTAATATATTTTTTGTCTGCATAATAGTAATATCTAGTACCAACGCAACAAATAACATTATATTTGCTAATACTATGTCTGATTTTTTTACTTTTACTCCATTTCCTTTATAATAGTTTTTTTTCAGCGAATTAATTACCATTATAACAAACAAATTAACAGGAATAAGCAAAAGTAATATCGCTATATATTTTTCTGGGCACTCATCAATCGCCTGCTTAAATGGCTTTCCTACAAACGAATAATACTCGGTGATAACATGACCGCAATCCTCTATCTGTTTTGACGAAATCTTCTTATAAGTAAAAATAGAATTTCTCTCATATGTTCCATTTTCACTTATATACTTTTTATATTTATTTACATTTGTTACTACTTGTTCAAAATCACCTTTATACTCCGGACAATAACTATCAAAAGTAATTGGCCAAATATATTCTTTTGCATCATCTGGATGTAGATAAGATTGCAAATCTATATCAACTAATCTTTCTTCATTTTCATATACATATTCCTTATGAATCTCATATACAAGCATCGCATAGCTCTTATTTAAAGCTTTCTCATCCGTATTTATTAGAATATTCTCTCTCGTAAGCTCCTCATCATACACATTTCCGATAGCAATATGTGTAGGATAAATATATTTATCATCCATCTTTCCAAAACAAACTATCCTAGTTATTTCTTCATCAAGTTTACCTATATTACTTTCAAAAAACTTCTTCATATCTTTGATTTCATCATCTGTAAAGAATTTATCGAAATCAATGATTCTATCCTCTTCAGAATAATAATTTATTCCGTAACGAGGAAATACAAGCTTATTTAATGGATCAGCTATAACATTATTATCTTCCATAGCTACTGCATAACTAGCTGAATAATCCGTACAATGCAGGTCTGCTATGTAATTAACAATTCTTTGATTAACAAAAGCATTATTAAGGCCACCAGCATATATAGGAATATACGAATCATCCCTTAAAATCAATTTTGCTTCGCCTTCACTATGCCATTTCATTTCTTCTAAGATTCCATATGCCTGTGTAGCAGTAACTATAAAAGCTGCTCCACTAAAAAATATTATATTTGCCAATAAAACACTTAATATAATTTTCCATTTTTTCATAATCCCAACTCCTTTGTAATTTGTTATACACGAAGGATATATTTTCTATATGTACTTTTTATGTACTAAATCAATTTATCATTAAATTTACAATATCTTTCCCAAACACTTCCTACGATTAAGTCTTTACAACTGTACCTTAAGTTCTATATTATCATTCTTATGATTATAAAACAAGAAGTCCTAGATGATGATAGCATCAATCTAAGACTTCTTGTTTTAATATATATGGCTCACGCCTTAATATTTAATTAAACTAACTCGATGAGAACTTCCATAGCTGCATCACCTTTTCTAAGGCCGATCTTCACGATTCTTGTGTAACCACCCTTACGATTTGCATACTTTGGAGCATATTCATTGAATAACTTATCTGTTAAGTCAACAACCTTTGTGTTTCTCTTCTTACCAGCAGCATCTGTTGGAACTTCCTTTACTGTGTAAAGAACCTTGTTCATCTGTCTTCTAGCATGAAGTCTTGAAGGAAGATCCTTCTTAATTGTCTTCTCAACTTCTTCGTAAACTGTAACCTTCTTACCGTCTACTACTTCTTTAACTCTCTTGCCATCAGCATCCTTCTTAGCAACCTTAGCCTTAACTGTTACTTCCTCGAAGTTATCCTTTTCCTTAACTGCAAGTGCGATTAAGTGCTCAACTTCCTTACGGATTTCCTTAGCCTTAGCTTCTGTTGTGCGGATCTTACCATGCTCAAGTAAGCTTGTTACCTGTGCTCTGATTAATGCCTTTCTTACTGATGTTTCTCTACTAAGCTTTCTATATCCAGCCATTTTATTTTACCTCCATTTGTGGGATCTTCAGAATGCCCTTTGGTCTTACTATCTGAACATCTATTTCCATAAATTACTTTAACGTACATTATATGCACGTGGAACGATTACTCGTCTCCTGCCTTTAACTGTAAGCCTAACTCCTTAAGCTTTGCAAGTACTTCTTCAAGTGACTTACGGCCTAAGTTTCTAACCTTCATCATATCTTCTGAAGTCTTATTTGTAAGCTCTTCTACAGTATTGATACCTGCTCTCTTTAAGCAGTTGTATGAACGAACTGATAATTCTAACTCATCAATGTTCATCTCTAAAACTTTTTCCTTTTCGCTTTCTTCCTTCTCAACCATGACATCAGCCTTGTCTGCGATTTCAGAAAGATCAATGAATAAGCTTAAATGCTCGCTTAATACCTTAGCTGCTAAAGAAACAGCCTCGTCTGGAGCTAATGTACCATTTGTGTATACATCTAATGTAAGCTTATCGTAGTCAGTAATCTGACCTACACGTGTGTTCTGAATAGATAAGTTCACTCTCTCAACTGGAGTGTAGATTGAATCAACGGCGATAACACCGATTGGTAAATCATCATTCTTATTCTTATCAGCACTTACATAGCCTCTACCCTTTGTGATAGTAAGTTCCATGTACAATTTGCTATCTGCGCCACCATTAAGTGTAGCAATAACCAAATCAGGATTTAATATCTCAATATCAGCGTCTGCGTGAATATCTGCTGCTGTTACAACACCTTCACCGCTGAATTCGATGTATGCTACTTTAGGTTCATTTGTTTCGCTGTTATTCTTAATAGATAAGCTCTTAAGATTCATGATAATCTCTGTTACATCTTCCTTTACTCCAGGAATTGATGTAAACTCATGAAGAACGCCCTCAATCTTAACCTGGCTAACAGCAGCGCCTGGTAATGAGGAAAGCATAATTCTTCTTAAAGAATTACCAAGTGTTGTACCATATCCTCTTTCAAGTGGTTCAACAACAAACTTACCATATTTCTTGTCTTCTGAGATTTCTACAATCTCAATATTTGGTTTCTCAAAATCGAACACTGTAAAGCCCCTCCTTCTTTGGATTAATCGAATTACTTAGAATATAACTCGACGATAAGCATTTCGTCCACAGGAACATCAATGATATCTCTTGTAGGTACCTGCTTAACAGAACCCTTGAAGTTATCATGATCAGCCTCAAGCCACTCTGGAACAAGTCTTCCTTCTGTTACTTCGAGGATATCCTTATATCTCTGAGAATCTCTATTCTTTTCCTTAATTTCGATAACATCGCCAGCCTTAACAAGGTATGAAGGGATGTTTACACACTTGCCGTTTACTAATACGTGCTTGTGGTCAACGATCTGTCTAGCTTCTTTTCTTGTTCTAGCATATCCTAAACGGAAAATTACGTTATCAAGTCTAAGCTCAAGGAGTGTCATAAGGTTTTCACCTGAACGACCCTGCATCTTCTGAGCCTTCTCAAATAAATTTCTGAAAGGCTTCTCTAATACACCATAGATGAATTTAGCCTTCTGCTTTTCTCTTAACTGAAGACCGTACTCGCTGATCTTCTTATTTGCTCTCTTTAATTCTCTATTTGACTTCTTGTCGATTCCTAAATAGATAGGATCCAAACCAAGTGATCTACATCTTTTAAGAACTGGAACTCTATTTACTGCCATTTATCTGCACCTCCTATTAGATTAGACTCTTCTACGCTTTGGTGGGCGACATCCGTTATGTGGAACTGGAGTAACGTCCTTAATACTTGTTACTTCAAGACCGCAAGCTGAGAGAGCACGAATTGCTGCTTCTCTTCCTGAACCTGGTCCCTTAACCATTACATCTACATACTTTAAGCCGTGCACTAAAGCTGCCTTAGTAGCAGTTTCTGCTGCCATCTGAGCTGCATAAGGAGTAGATTTCTTTGAACCTCTAAATCCTAGACCACCAGCACTTGCCCAAGATAATGCATTACCTTCAGCATCTGTTAATGTAACAATTGTATTGTTGAAAGATGCCTGAATATGTGCCTGTCCGCGTTCAACGTTTTTCTTTACACGCTTTTTTGTCACTTTCTTTGTAACTTTAGCCATTTTAAACTAACCTCCCTTATGGGTATCTAATTTTTCGTTATTTGTTTCATTATAATAATGTATGCGATTTTTCACATACTAAGCTGTCATAAGTTTATTAAACTTATTTCTTCTTACCAGCAACTGTCTTCTTAGGACCTTTTCTTGTTCTAGCGTTTGTCTTTGTCTTCTGACCACGAACTGGAAGTCCCTTTCTATGACGGATACCTCTGTAGCATCCGATTTCCTGTAATCTCTTGATGTTCATGATGATTTCTCTTCTTAAATCACCTTCTACAGTGTGATTCTCATCGATTACAGCACTAATCTTCTTAACTTCATCATCTGTTAAGTCTCTAACACGTGTATCTGGATTTACGCCAGCAGCTTCAAGAATCTTTGTAGCTGTTACTCTACCGATACCGTAAATGTAAGTTAATCCGATTTCAATACGCTTTTCTCTTGGTAAGTCTACACCTGAAATACGAGCCATGTGTATTACACCTCCATCAAAATATTCTTAATTAAATAGTAATAAAGAACCATTACTTGCGCAGCCCGTTCAATGAACGTCTGAAATGTGTGCGTAGCCCAACGCTTCTTCTCAATGTGAGGAATTCTTCTTATATAAGTACAATTCCGTTTATAGTTAAGCAATTTCCCATCATTTCTCGTGCTCCTAATTGAGAGTATTATAGTCACACGCATCCTGGTGTTCCATCGCTGCAGCCGCATACAAATATAACCGTAGTTGTTTTACAACCGCGATTACATCACAAAGACGCTATATAATTAGCCCTGTCTCTGCTTGTGCTTTGGATTTTCACAGATTACTCTAATGCTTCCTTTTCTCTTAATGATTTTGCATTTTTCGCAAATTGGTTTAACTGATGATCTAACCTTCACAGTAAAATCCTCCTTTCAAAAAAAGTCCGAGTATTATAGTAACATAGCATTTGTCAAATTGCAAGTACTAATTTACAGAATTTACAAATTTATTATAACACTCGGAATCCTTGGCTAGGGTCCTCACTTCCGTTCGGACTGTTCAAAATTTTGGCGGGGGTCCTCACTTCCGTTCGGACTGTTCAAAGTTTCTACGAAACTTTGAACTTATTTATCTCTCCATACTATTCTGCCTTTTGATAAGTCGTATGGTGAAAGTTCTATTGTAACCTTATCACCTGGAATGATTCGGATGAAATTCATACGAAGCTTTCCGCTGATATGTGCGAAAACCTGATGACCGTTCTCTAACTCTACCTTGAACATTGCATTAGGTAACTTCTCTAATACTGTTCCTTCTATTTCAATAACGTCTGTCTTTGCCATATTCTAAAACCTCCATCTATTAAAGAATTGTTAAAATCTCTGGCTCACCGTCTGTAATAAGAATTGTATTCTCGTAGTGAGCTGATAATGAACCATCATCGGAAACAACTGTCCAATCATCATCCAACCAAGCAACTTCATATGTTCCTGCGTTTACCATTGGTTCGATAGCAAGTGTCATTCCCTTCTGAAGCTTAATTCCTCTTCTTCTCTGATGGAAGTTTGGAATCTGTGGGTCTTCGTGTAAGTTTTTACCTATTCCATGGCCTACCAAATCCCTTACCACTCCATAACCAAAGCTCTCACAGTAATCTGCAATTGCATTTGATATGTCATGTAAATGATTACCATCTTTTGCCATTTTAATTCCTTCAAAAAAGCTTTGCTTTGTAACTTCTATAAGTTTCGCTGCTTCATCACTGATTTTACCTACTCCGTATGTTCTTGCTGCATCAGCATGATATCCCTTGTAGATAACTCCCGCATCAAGACTAACTATATCTCCTTCATAAAGTATATGATCCTTATGAGGAATTCCGTGTACCACTTCATCATTTACTGAGACACAGATTGAAGCAGGATAGCCATTATAATTTAAAAATGAAGGAATACATCCATATCCACGGATGATTTTTTCGCCAAGTCTATCAATGTCTAATGTAGACATTCCAGGTCTAATAGCATCTTTAAGTTCCTCATGAACCTTAGCAAGAATCTTTCCTGCCTCTCTCATAAGAGCAATTTCGCTTTGAGATTTTATAGAAACCATATCTATATCCTCCAGGACCTGCTTAGCCTAAAATATTAACGATAGCGTTAAATACTTCGTCCATGTTCATTGTTCCATCAACCTCTTTTAAAGCACCCTGCTTTGTGTAGTAGTCGATTAATGGCTGTGTCTGCTCATGATATACATTTAAACGCTTTGTAACTGTCTCTGGCTTGTCGTCTTCTCTTACGATTAACTCCTTACCACATCTATCACAGATACCCTCTTCTTTTGTAGGGCTGTGTACTATATGATATGTTGCACCACATGCAACACAAGCTCTTCTACCTGACATTCTGTTTACGATGTTCTCATCTGGAACCTCAACGTTTACAGCATAGTCAATCTTTGAGCCGATATTTGCAAGAGCTGCATCTAAAGCTTCTGCCTGTGGAATAGTTCTTGGGAAACCGTCAAGGATGTAACCTTCCTTACAATCCTCCTGCTGAACTCTATCTACAACCAAATCACATACAAGCTCATCTGGAACTAAAAGTCCCTGATCCATATATGTCTTAGCCTTCTGACCAAGCTCTGTACCATTCTTAATATTTGCTCTAAAAATATCTCCTGTTGAGATATGTGGAATCATATACTTATCAGCAAGCATCTTAGCCTGTGTACCTTTTCCAGCACCAGGAGCACCTAACATAATAATCTTCATATACTTTCCTCCTAACATTAATATTTTTCTATAGTTTTTTTATTGTAATAAACTGAATCATAGTCGACTTTCAACTGCGATTTACTAAAACACACTAACCCGCGGTACAATGCCGCGGGCTATTATGTTTAATTGCAACGGCTATTATTAGCCTAAAAATCCTTTATAGTTACGAACTACCATCATAGATTCAATCTTTGCTATACAATCAAGTATAACACCTACTACGATGATTAATGAAGTACCTGCAAATGATACACTCGCACTAAATACACCTGAGAATACAATTGGAAGTCCTGCAATAATTAATAATGCGATTGCTCCGATGAATACGACATAATTCAATATTCTTGTTAAGTATTCTTCTGTTGGCTTACCAGGTCTGATACCAGGGATAAAGCCACCTGACTTCTTCATATTATTAGCAACCTCAATTGGGTTGAAAGTAATTGATGTATAGAAGTATGCAAATGCGATTACGAGGATTGCATAAAGAACAAATCCACCTGTAAATGCAAACTCCTTAAGGCTCTTTGTATTAAACCATGAACCTGAATTTAATACCTTAAGGATTGTACCTCCAACTGATCCATAACCAGCAGCCTTGCCAAACATTGATGCGATAATGATTGGGAACTGCATTAATGATGAAGCGAAGATAACTGGAACTACACCGGCTGTATTAACCTTTAATGGAATATGGCTTGAATTGCCACCAACCATCTGTCTTCCCTGTACCTTCTTAGCGTACTGTACTGGAATCTTTCTCTGAGCAGCCTGTAATGCAACTACAAATGCTATCATTGCAACGATAACGAATACAATGATAAATGCAGCTAATGCAGCACCACCAAGAGAACGTCCATTAGTCTCTGTAATCTGAACCTTTGTTACATATAATGCATAAAGGTCACTTGGAATTCTTGCAATAATATTAATCATAAGGATGACTGATATACCGTTACCAACACCCTTCTCAGTAATTCTTTCACCGATCCACATAAGTACAGCAGAACCAGCTGTCATTGTTACAACTACTGTAAACATTGTGAAGAAATATCTCATACCAGACATTGCTTTTACATTACCAAATACTCCCTGGTTACCAAAACCAATTGCCATAGCAATTGATTCAACAACTGCAAGAGCTACTGTAACATATCTTGTAATCTCCTGAATTTTCTTTCTTCCTGATTCGCCTTCATTCTGCATCTCTTCAAGCTTTGGAATAGCTATTGTTAAAAGCTGCATAATAATTGAAGATGTAATATATGGTGTAATACTAAGAGCAAACACCGACATTTTTTCTAATGAACCACCTGTGAAAGCACTGAAAAAGCTATATGCGTCACTTGCAGCCAAGCTACCCATTACTGACTGGATAGCTGACTGACTTGTTCCCGGAATTGGGAGCTGACATCCGATACGGACAATTACCATCATTATGAAAGTATATAAAAGCTTTTGTCTTATCTCTTTAACTTTGAGTGCGTTCTTAAATGTCTTAAACATTAGATCACCTCGCAAGTTCCACCAACAGCTTCGATTTTTTCCTTAGCGCCTGCTGAGAAAGCATTTGCTTTAACTGTAAGCTTCTTTGTAAGTTCACCGTTACCAAGAATCTTAACGCCGTCTCTTGGGTTCTTTACGATACCAGCCTCAATGAGAGTTTCAACTGTTACCTCTGAACCAGCCTCGAAAGCTTCAAGAGCGCTTACGTTGATACCGATAATCTCAAGAGTGTTTCTGTTTGTGAAACCTCTCTTAGGAATTCTTCTATATAAAGGCATCTGACCACCTTCAAAACCTGGTCTTGTAGCTCCTGAACGTGCCTTCTGACCCTTGTGACCCTTACCAGCTGTCTTACCGTTACCTGAACCGTGGCCACGTCCTCTTCTGAAGTTATCATTATGCTTTGAGCCATCTGCTGGCTGTAAATTTGATAAATTCATCACTGCACCTCCTTATTTATTCATTAGATTTCTTCAACTTTAACTAAATGTCTTACCTGCTGAATCATTCCTCTTGTTGCTGCGTTATCAGGCATTTCTACTGACTTGTTAAGCTTCTTTAAGCCTAAAGCTTCAACTGTCTTAACATGCTTTGGAACCGCACCAATTGGTGATTTAACTAATGTAATCTTTAACTTATCTGCCATTTTACATTACCTCCTATTAGCCTAATATCTCTTCAACAGATTTACCGCGAAGCTTAGCAACTTCTTCAGGAGTCTTTAATTCAGATAAGCCCTTAATTGTAGCTAAAACTACGTTCTGCTTATTGTTTGAACCTAATGACTTTGTACGGATATTCTTGATACCTGCAAGCTCTAATACATTACGAGCAGGACCACCAGCGATAATACCAGTACCTTCTGGAGCTCTCTTAAGTAAAACTGAAGCACTACCAAAGTTTCCTACTAAATCATGAGGAATACTGTTGTTTGCATCAATTGGAACCTCAACGAGCTTCTTCATAGCGTCTTCTTTACCCTTACGAATAGCTTCAGGAATTTCCATTGCCTTGCCTAAACCTGCACCTACGTGACCTTTGCCGTCTCCAACAACTACTAAAGCTGCAAATCTGAAGTGACGACCACCCTTAACAACCTTAGTTACACGCTTGATGTTAACTACTTTTTCTTCTAATTCTAACTGACTAGCATCAATAATCGTATGTTTCATTTGTTGTTTTCCTCCTTATTAGAATTCGAGACCGGCTTCTCTAGCAGCGTCAGCTAAAGCCTTGATCTTTCCCTGATAAATGAATCCGCCTCTGTCAAATACAACTGTTGAAATACCCTTTTCTAATGCTCTCTTAGCAATAACAGTACCTAAGTATGCAGCAGCATCAACGTTGTTAGTCTTCTCTAATTCAGCTTTAACATCTTTCTCAAGTGTTGAAGCAGCAACTAAAGTGTTTCCAACTGTATCGTCAATAACCTGAGCGTACATATGATTATTGCTTCTAAAAACTGCTAAACGTGGTCTTTCAGCTGTACCAGAAAAACGATTACGTAATCTTCTATGCTTATTTTCGCGGAGAGCCGCTCTACAATCTTTACTAACCATCTTTGTTCACTCCTTTATTATTTCTTACCAGTCTTACCAACTTTACGTCTGATTACTTCATCAACATACTTAATACCCTTACCCTTGTATGGTTCAGGCTCTCTCTTGCTTCTGATTTCAGCAGCGTACTGGCCAACTTTTTCTTTATCAATACCCTTAACAGTAATTGTGTTACCTTCTACTACAGACTCAAGACCTGCTGGATCTTCCATCTCTACTGGATGAGAGTAACCAAGTGCAAGAACGATCTTGTTGCCCTGCTTAGAAACCTTGTAACCAACACCGTTTACTTCAAGTTTCTTCTCGTATCCTGTCGATACACCAACAACCATGTTGTTGATTAATGTTCTTGTTAAACCATGTAATGACTTCATTCTCTTTAAGTCATTTGGTCTTGTAACAACAACTTCTTCACCTTCGATTGCGATATTCATCTCTGGTGCTAAAACTCTCTCAAGAGTTCCCTTTGGTCCTTTTACAGTAACCTTGTTATTTTCTGCTACTTCTACAGTTACACCTGCAGGAATAGCGATAGGCATTCTTCCTATACGTGACATGCCCGCACCTCCTTTATAATACTACCAAACAAATGCAAGTACTTCGCCACCAACCTGAAGCTTTCTAGCTTCCTTGTCTGTAACGATACCCTTGTTTGTTGAAATGATTGCGATACCGAGTCCACCAAGTACTCTTGGGAGCTCATCCTTACCAGCATATACTCTTAAACCTGGCTTAGAAATTCTCTTAAGACCTGTGATGATCTTCTCTGTCTTATCCTTACCATACTTTAAAGTAATCTTGATAGTCTTGAAGTTACCATCTTCAACTACTTCATAGCTCTTAATGAAACCTTCGTTTAAAAGAATTTCAGCGATTGCTAACTTAATCTTAGATGCTGGAACATCTACTGTGTCATGCTTAGCAGTATTTGCATTACGGATTCTTGTAAGCATATCTGCAATTGGATCTGTCATTGCCATTGTTTTTTCCTCCTATTGATTACATTGTGTAATGGCAGTATACGAGGCCGAAATTCGCAAAGCGAATTTCGTGAGAAAACCTATATCCTTATACAACTTATAAGTGCCGTGAGAGAATTTGCAACGCAAATTCGACATATCTAGGTTTTACCATCATACTTACCGAGTTTCTGTGTCAGATGACTTGTGATGTTGTCATAGTATCATCTGACGTGTCAGAAAATTTATTGTTTTCTTTGGCAGGGGCTCTCGCTCCCGCTCGAGCTGTTCAAAATTGCTTAGCAATTTTGAACTTTACCAAGATGCTTTCTTAACACCTGGGATCTGACCTTTGTATGCTAATTCACGGAAGCAAATTCTGCAGATTCCGTATTTTCTTAAATAAGCGTGTGGACGTCCACAAATTCTACAACGTGAGTATTCCTGTGTTGAAAATTTTGCCTTACGTGACTGCTTAACTTTCATTGCTGTCTTAGCCATGGATTTACCTCCTAATTACTTCTGAAATGGCATATTGAATAATGTCAATAATTCACGAGCTTCTTCATCTGTGTTAGCTGTTGTAACGAAGATGATATCCATACCTCTTACTTTATCAACCTTATCATATTCGATTTCAGGGAAAATGATCTGTTCCTTAATACCTAAAGCGTAATTTCCTCTTCCGTCAAATGAATTAGGGTTTACACCTCTAAAGTCACGAACACGAGGAAGTGCAAGGTTTACTAATCTATCGAGGAATTCGTACATCTTCTCACCTCTAAGAGTAACCTTACATCCGATTGCTAAACCTTCTCTAATCTTGAAGTTAGCAATTGACTTCTTTGCTCTTGTAAGTACAGCCTTCTGACCTGCGATTGTCTCAAGATCCTTAACTGCTGCGTCTAAAACCTTAGCGTTGTCCTTAGCTTCACCAACACCCATGTTTATAACGATCTTATCAAGCTTTGGTACCTGCATAACGTTTGCATAACCAAACTTCTTAGCCATAGCGTCTACGATTTCGTTCTTGTATGTTTCTCTAAGTCTGCTCACTTTACGGTCCTCCTCTCTAATTAATCAATAACCTTACCTGTTGATTTTGCAAAACGAACTTTCTTGTCGCCTTCCATCTTAAAACCAACTCTTGTAGCCTTACCGTCTACAACTAACATAACGTTTGAAGCATCGATTGGAGCTTCTGCTGTAACGATACCACCCTGCTGATTAGCAGCGCTTGGCTTTGTGTGCTTAGTCATCATGTTTACGCCTTCAACGAGAACCTTTCCGTTCTTCTGATCTACACTGATAACCTTGCCTTCTTTGTCTTTATCCTTACCAGCGATTACCTTTACAAGGTCGCCTTTTTTAATCTTCATTGCTGACATTAGGAACCTCCTTATAATACTTCTGGAGCTAATGAAACAATCTTCATGAACTGCTTCTCTCTAAGCTCTCTTGCAACTGGTCCAAAAATACGTGTTCCTTTTGGTGTCTTATCATCTTTGATGATAACAGCTGCGTTCTCATCAAATTTAATATAAGATCCGTCCTTACGACGAGCGCCCTTAACGGAACGAACTACTACAGCCTTTACTACATCGCCCTTCTTTACAACACCGCCTGGTGTTGCTTCTTTAACTGAAGCAACGATGATATCACCGATATTAGCATATCTTCTAGTAGAACCGCCCATTACTCTGATACAAAGTAATTCTTTAGCGCCTGTATTATCAGCAACTTTAAGTCTACTTTCCTGTTGAATCATAATAATTCTCCCTTCCTACTATCTAGCCTTCTCGATGATTTCAACAAGTCTCCATCTCTTATCTCTTGATAATGGTCTTGTCTCCATAACCTTTACAGTATCACCGATACCGCACTCGTTGTTCTCATCATGAGCCTTTAATTTATAAGTTCTCTTAACAATCTTGTTGTATAATGGATGCTTTACGTTATCCTGAACTGCTACAACAATTGTCTTGTCCATCTTGTCACTTACTACCTTACCGGTACGTGTTTTTCTTAAATTTCTTTCCACGACAAATGTCTCCTTTCTCAGATTTCCAATTTACAACTAGTTAGCCTTAGCCTGCTCTGAAAGTACTGTCTGAATTCTTGCGATATTCTTTCTAACTTCCTTGATTCTGCTTGTGTTATCCAACTGGTTTGTTGCGTTCTGGAATCTTAAATTGAAAAGTTCCTTTTTAGCAGCTACTAATTCATCATTTAATTCTGCAGCTGATTTTGCCTTTAAATCTTCTACATACTTATTAATTTTCACTGTTATCACCGCCTTCTAAATCTGCGCGAGAAACGATCTTGCACTTTACAGGTAATTTATGAGTTGCGAGACGAAGAGCTTCTCTAGCTACTTCTTCAGCTACACCAGAGATCTCGAATAATACTCTGCCTGGCTTAACAACTGCAACCCAGTACTCGAGTGTTCCTTTTCCGGAACCCATTCTTGTTTCTGCTGGTTTTGTAGTTACTGGCTTATCTGGGAAAATCTTAATCCAAACCTTACCACCACGCTTGATATAACGTGTCATAGCAATACGGGCAGCTTCGATCTGATTAGATCTTATCCATGCTGGTTCCATAGCGACGATACCATATTCACCGTTAGTAATCTTGTTACCTCTTAATGCCTTACCAGACATTGTTCCACGGAATTGCTTACGACGCTTAACTCTCTTTGGCATTAACATTATTTATCGCTCCCTTCCTTGCTATCTTCTTTTGCAGCAGCCTTTGTAGGAAGAACTTCACCATTGTAAATCCAAACCTTGATACCAACCTTACCATATGTTGTATCAGCCTCTGCGAATCCATAATCAATATCAGCACGTAATGTCTGAAGTGGAATAGTTCCTTCTGTATAGAACTCTGTACGAGCCATATCAGCTCCACCAAGACGTCCTGAACATGCAGCCTTGATACCCTTAGCACCAGCCTTGAGTGTTCTACCCATTGCTGACTTCATAGCTCTTCTGAAAGAAACACGGTTCTCTAACTGGAGAGCAATGTTCTCTGCTACTAACTGAGCATCTCTATCTGGCTTCTTAATTTCTTTAACATCAACAAGTACTTTCATTGCTGATAACTTCTGTACTTCATCTTTTAACTTATCGATTTCAGCACCGCCCTTACCGATAACAACACCAGGCTTAGCTGTGTAAACGATAACCTTACATCTGTCAGATGTTCTT
The DNA here is from genome assembly GCA_045125245.1 of Lachnospiraceae bacterium. Lineage (GTDB taxonomy): Bacteria > Bacillota > Clostridia > Lachnospirales > Lachnospiraceae > SVEL01. The sequence goes on along the minus strand of JBGVNF010000118.1, from coordinate 12,257 downwards.
TCGATTTCAATCTTAGAAACACCTGCGCTATATAACTTCTTCTTAAGGTACTCTCTGATTTTGTGATCTTCTACAAGATTATCAGCGAAATCAGCCTCTGCGTACCACTTTGAATCCCAATCTTTAATAACGCCGACTCTTATGCCGTGAGGATTAACTTTCTGTCCCATTTCGCGTTCTCCTTTCCGCTAACTATTTCTTTTCATTGAGCACTATTGTTAAGTTACACATTCTCTTCTCGATTCTGTAAGCTCTACCCTGTGCTCTTGGTCTGATTCTCTTCATGATAGGACCCTGATTTGCGTAACACTCTTCAATGTAGAGGTTTTCTGGGTTCATACCATTGTTGTTCTCAGCATTTGCGATTGCTGACTTTAAGAGTTTCTCTATAACTGAAGATGCATATCTTGGATTGTATGCTAAGATACCAAGTGCAGACTGTACGTCCTTTCCTCTGATTGCATCAAGTACGAAGCATGCCTTCTGTACTGAAATTCTAGCGTAAGAAAGTTTTGCTGATGGTCTTGTGTCCTTATTAGCATTTCTTTCTCTCTTTATCTGACTTCTATGTCCTTTTGCCATGGATGTGACCTCCTTTCAATCTTCTTTCCACTAACGTCTTGACTTCTTATCGTCTTTACCATGTCCTCTGAAAGTTCTGGTAGCAACGAATTCACCAAGCTTGTGTCCAACCATGTCTTCTGTCACATATACTGGAACGTGCTTTCTTCCATCGTGAACTGCAATTGTATGTCCAACCATTTGTGGGAAGATTGTTGAACGTCTTGACCAAGTCTTGATAACTGACTTCTGTCCAGCCTCGTTCATAGCGTCTACTTTCTTAAGTAAACTTGCATCCGCAAATGGACCTTTTTTTAATGATCTAGCCATTGGTAATCCTCCTTATTTAAAGTTCTTGCCATCGCGTCTTCTTACGATGAGCTTGTTAGACTGCTTGTTCTTCTTTCTTGTCTTTAAGCCAAGTGCTGGTTTACCCCAAGGTGTACATGGACCTGGACGACCAATACCTGTCTTACCTTCACCACCACCGTGTGGATGGTCATTAGGGTTCATAACAGAACCACGAACTGTAGGTCTAATACCCATATGACGCTTACGACCTGCCTTACCAACGTTAACTAAGTCGTGCTCGATGTTACCAACTGTACCGATTGTTGCACGGCAAACAACTGGAACCATTCTCATTTCGCCTGATGGTAATCTAAGTGTAGCATACTTGCCTTCCTTAGCCATAAGCTGAGCTGAGTTACCTGCTGAACGAACTAACTGTCCACCCTTGCCTGGGTATAACTCAACGTTGTGTACTTCTGTACCAACTGGAATAGCCTCAAGTGGTAAGCAGTTACCAACCTTGATTTCAGCGTTAGCGCCGTTCATAACCTTCATACCATCCTTAAGTCCGTTAGGAGCTAAGATGTATGCCTTCTCACCATCTGCGTAGCAGATTAATGCTATATTAGCTGTTCTGTTTGGATCGTACTCGATACCAATTACAGTAGCTGGAATATCGTCTTTTCTTCTCTTGAAGTCAACGATTCTGTACTTTCTTCTAACACCGCCACCACGATGTCTAACTGTGATCTTACCCTGGTTGTTACGACCAGAATTCTTCTTTAATGATACAACTAATGACTTCTCAGGAGTTGACTTTGTTACTTCTGCGAAATCAAGACCTGTCATATTTCTTCTAGAAGGTGTATATGGGTTATATGTTCTAATTCCCATTGTTTTATCTCCTTTCAACTATTTTGCTAATATTGTTTTCTAGCAAAATTTACTGTATGTTTGGAGCCTCGCCAGCTTCGCTGTTTCCTCCAAACCGTTTCACCAATATTGTTTTCTGATGAAACTACTCTAACATTTTTTCTTCTCGATTATATTTTATAATCCTTCAAAGATTTCAATGTCCTTGCTGTCTGCTGTTAACTGAACGATTGCCTTCTTTGTCTTAGCAGTCTTTCCTGTAACCATGCCACGTCTCTTATTCTTGCCGTCCATGTTCATTGTGTTAACGCTTGCTACCTTTGTTCCTTCGAACATCTTCTCAACAGCCTCTTTAATCTGTACCTTATTAGCTTCTGTATGAACTAAGAATGTATACTTCTTTGCGCTCATATCGTTCATGCTCTTCTCTGTAATTACAGGCTTGAGGATTACATCATAGTATTTAATGTCTGCCATTATGCGTACACCTCCTCGATTGTTGCTACAGCTGCCTTATCAATAACTACTGTATCGTACTTTAAGATGTCGTATACATTAATTGTATTTGTTAAAGCTGTCTTAACTGTAGGAATGTTCTTTGCTGATCTAACAACGTTAGCATCGTTTGTATTTAATACTACTAATGCCTTAGAAACCTTTAAGTTGTTCATTGCCTCAGCAAACTTCTTTGTCTTAGCTTCCTCTAACTTAATTTCATCTACAACGATGAACTTGTTCTCTAATACTCTTGATGTCAATGCTGACTTAAGAGCTAACTGCTTCTCTTTCTTGTTCATCTTGAAAGAGTAATCTCTTGGCTTTGGAGCAAATACGATACCACCGCCAGTCCACTGTGGAGATCTTGTAGAACCCTGTCTAGCGTGTCCTGTACCCTTCTGCTTCCAAGGCTTTCTTCCGCCACCGCTAACTTCTGAACGTGTCTTAGCGCTCTGTGTGCCCTGACGATTGTTTGCAAGCTGATTTACAACAGCCATGTGTACTAAGTGATTGTTTACCTCAACACCAAATACAGCATCATTAAGCTCGATATCACCAACCTGCTTGCCTTCCATATTGTAAACAGATACCTTTGCCATCTGTGTGTTCCTCCTTCCTAATTAATTACTTGCCAGACTTAACAGTTTCCTTAATTGTAACCAATGCTTTCTTTGGTCCTGGAACTGCGCCCTTAACAAGAATTAAGTTGTTGTCTGCATCAATTTTAACGATCTCAAGATTCTGAATTGTGATCTTCTTAGCACCCATGTGACCTGGCATTCCTTTTCCCTTGAATACCTTACTTGGGCTTGAACAAGCACCGTTAGAACCCTGATGACGGTGGAACTTAGAACCATGAGCCATAGGTCCTCTTGACTGACCATGTCTCTTGATTGCGCCCTGGAATCCCTTACCCTTTGCAATTGCTGTAGCGTCTACCTTGTCGCCAGCTGCAAAGATATCAGCCTTGATTTCATCCTTAACTGAGTATTCCTCGGCATTTTCAAACTTGAACTCTCTTACATATCTCTTGTAAGAAACTCCAGCCTTATCAAAATGTCCTTTCATTGGCTTATTAACAAGCTTTTCTCTCTTGTCAGCAAAACCAACCTGAACTGCACTGTAACCATCATTTTCAACTGTCTTAACCTGTGTAACAACACAAGGACCAGCCTGAAGTACAGTAACTGGTGTTAACACACCATCTTCGTTGAAGATTTGAGTCATTCCGACTTTTGTTGCTAAAATCGCTTTCTTCATTTTTTACCTCCTGTTTGCCAATTTGCTTGGCTTTTCTACAGCGGTTTTCAATCTTACTTATAATAAGTAGGTTTGAAAACATCCTAGAACAGTCTAATATACGTGGAACACTAAATTGAAAAAATCAAAATGTTGATTCCCTCATAAAAAATGAGTGTTGCTTTTATATCTAAACCCTTCAGGATTGCACATTTCTGTTTTTGACTCCCATATGTTTTCTATTAATCTACATACTGGAGCAAAATTTCCATTGGAAATTTTGGTCAAGAACTACTTTGTCTTCATCTTAATATCGATGTAAACACCAGCTGGCATCTCTAATCTAGATAATGCATCTACAGTCTTCTGTGATGGTGTTACGATGTCGATGAGTCTCTTATGAGTTCTCTGCTCGAACTGCTCTCTAGAATCCTTGTACTTGTGAACGGCTCTAAGAATTGTAACTACTTCCTTCTTTGTTGGAAGTGGCACTGGTCCGCTAACCTTTGCACCTGTCTTCTTTACAGTTTCGATGATTTTTCCAGCTGACTGATCGATTAACTGATGATCGTAAGCCTTCAATGTGATTCTCATGACTTGACTTGCCATAAAAAAAGTCGCCTCCTTTTCGCACTTTTTGATTTAAGTACGACAAGCGGTGACTGTACACTCTTCCGTGTGTGTCGTAAATTTCTTTACAAGTTTCACACGTTGTTTCCGTATTATTACGGACGATTTTCTTGTACAGTGACTTGTCGCCAGTTTCCTAACTTGACATTCGCTCCACGGAAAACCTGCTATTTTCTAGCAGCAACCTCTCGTTTCTACGCTATCAATGTCACAGCATTTGTTAGTTTACATTATTCTTTCCCATATTGCAAGTACTTTTTTACATTTTTTTGAAATTTTTTTATAAGTTTTTTTCATAATATTATTTTTGGATTTCTTCTATAATAATGTAGGCTAATAATTTTTTTGATAAGTGACTTTTCAAATCAAATATTAACATTTATAAGAAACATATTATAATATAGAACAAACACATTATCATATAGAACAAACACATTATAATATAGTAGAAACTCAATTGACACATATATATCTACCCGTTATAATTATTGTGTATTTAACTACTATTTAAACAACAACTACAAAATAATATTTATATAAGGAAGAAAAATTTATGTGGATTGCAGATCAATGGAAAGATTATGAGGTTATCGACTGTTCATCAGGCGAAAAATTAGAACGTTGGGGTGACTATAGATTAGTTCGTCCAGACCCTCAGGTTATATGGAATACAGAAAAAATCAAAAATCAATGGAAGAATATAAACGGTCATTATCACCGTAGTGCAAAAGGTGGTGGTGAATGGGAATTCTTCGACTTGCCAGAACAGTGGAGCATTAATTACAAATCATTAACTTTTAACTTAAAACCATTTAGTTTTAAACACACTGGTCTTTTCCCGGAGCAGGCAACTAACTGGGATTGGTTCTCAGAAAAGATAAAAAATGCTGGTCGACCTATAAAAGTTCTTAACCTTTTCGCTTATACAGGCGGTGCTACTTTAGCTGCAGCTGCTGCTGGTGCAAGCGTAACACATGTAGACGCTTCAAAAGGTATGGTAGGCTGGGCAAAAGAAAATGCCGTATCCTCAGGACTCGGCGATGCACCAATTCGTTGGCTTGTGGATGACTGTGTAAAATTTGTTGAACGTGAAATAAGACGCGGAAATAAATATGACGGCATCATCATGGACCCTCCTTCATACGGAAGAGGACCAAAGGGAGAAATATGGAAAATCGAAGAGTCTATTCATAGTTTTGTAAAATTATGTGCAAACCTACTTTCAGACAATCCATTGTTTTTCTTAATCAACTCATATACTACAGGACTTGCTCCCGCTGTACTTACATACATGATATCAACAGAGATTGTAAAACCTTTTGGCGGTCATGTAGAGTCGCAAGAAATTGGACTTCCCGTAAAGAACACTGGATTAGTATTACCTTGCGGTGCATCAGGTCGTTGGAGCAAATAAATACTTACATATTTGTTATCAATTATACTCATAACGAAACAGGTCATAACCTTCGTTTATCCGAAAAGTTATGACCTGTTTTATATTATTACATTAACGTTTCATTTCTTAATTATTCTTCGCGAAGCTTAAATGCCGAAACCATCTCTTTAAGAGAAATAGCCTGTGCTGATAACTCTTCACTAATAGCCGATGTCTCTTCAGATGCTGCCGAGTTACTCTGAACAACTGTAGAAATCTGCTCAATACCAGCTTCAATCTGTTCAAGCATATCTGCCTGTGATCTTGATGCTTCTGCTGCACCATTTGCATTCTCCGCAAATGCTTCCATACTTTCTAATATCTTTCCAATAGTTTCCATTGTCTCATGTACAATCTTGTTACCCTTTTCAATTTCTTCTAATGACTTAACGATAAGTTCCTTAGTTGAAATCGCTGACTGGGCACTATCATTAGCAAGCTTACCAATCTGATCTGCTACTACCGCAAAACCTCTACCAGCTTCTCCAGCTCTAGCCGCCTCAATAGAAGCGTTAAGTGAAAGAAGATTTGTCTGCGATGCAATATCTTCAATAGCAGCGATAATATTTTCAATTTCCCTTGATGTCTCTGTAATATTATCCATAGCCTGGATAAGTTCGTTCATACCTGTTCTGCTTGTATTAGCAACATTAGCTGATTCCTTAGCCTGCATAGCTGTCTGCTTAGCTGACTCAGCACTATCCTCAGAAATACTTGTTACATTCTCAACTGTAGCTGTAAGCTCTTCTACTGCACCTGCCTGATCTGTTGCGCCTTCTGCAAGATCCTGCGCACTGTATGCTAACTGTGATGCACCTTGTGTAACCTGTTCAGCCGCTTCATTAATCATCTTCAATGTGCTATCAAGCTGGCGGTTAAGCTGTCTCATAGACATAAGCAACTGACGGAAATCTCCCTCATACTTCTCTTCAATTCTTGTAGCGATAGCAAAGTTACCATCTGCCATCTCACCAAGAAGATATCCTGCATCAGAAATAATCTCATTAAGATTTTCTGCCATCTCTTCACAGTCTTTAATAATATCTGTAATTTCATCATTGTGTTCATTTGTTGGGAATGGGCTATCTAAATCACCATGAGCAAATGTTTCCATTCTATCTCCAAGTGCTGCAAGTGGATTAACGATTCCCTTTGCTATATTTCTTCCTATCTTAACAGCTACCAAGGCCGCTACTACAACTATTGCAACAAGTGCTGCTGTTATTACAAACTTTAATATAGCCATTGTCTCCTTAACGCCATCACCTTTTTCAACGTTAACATTCATAAGGCCAAGAACTTCATCATATACCGTCTGATATGCCGGAGCCATCTCAGTGAATGCTCTATGTTGCGCTTCCAAAGATGCTGTTTCGTCTGTAGTTGCACCTTTCTTTATAATATCATCTGTAATTGCAAAATATTTATCTGCCGAATCCTTAATCTTCTTATACGAAGCTTTACCTTCTGGCGTAACCATACATGCTTCTACATCTTTCATATAATCCCAGAAAGCTGCCTTCTTCTCATCATACTGTGTTACAAGCTGCTTTATCTCAGCTTCAGTCTCATATCCAATAGCTCCTCGAACTGCACTTCGTGTATCTGTAAGAACTGTCATCGCCTTACCGATATCACCCTGCGAAAAACCGTAATTTTCCATACCATGTTCATAGCGACTTGACATTACAAACATTGCAATTATCGATGCCACCGAACCAATACACATAATCATCGCAACCTGAATAACCGCCCTTACTATACGATCCCCAATCTTTAAATCCTTCTTAGATACTTTTCCTTCTTTACTCATTCGCACCTTCTCCTTCCAGCCTTATAAATTAGCAAAACTTCATTACTGAATATAAGTGCTTTACAAACACATATATTCAACAATGAAGACTTTTCAATTTTCTAACGCTTATGTAATTTTATTTTTTACGAGCTATTTTCTGATATTATATCACGATTTAATATTTATTACAACTTTTTTGTATTGTTTTGTCAAATTAGCATATAAAAATGGCTAGTTAATAACTAGCCATTTTCACTATATTTCAATACAATAGCATTATTTTCACTTAAAATCATTTTAAGTATTTATTATCTTATGATACGCTATACGTTCTGAACCATCCTCTACAAAAACGATACCGCAACCTTCAAAACCTTTTTTCTCAAGAAAACGTTGCATCGGTTGGTTATCTCTATGGGTATCCATTCTTAAATCATATATTTTTTGCGCTTTACACATTTCAACTGCGTAATCAATGCAAGTACCTGCTATACCTTTATTATGAGTATTTTTAGAAACTGCAATTCTATGAACCACAGCATATTTATTGTCATTCAGCCATTGCCCTTCTTTTATAATGGCATACACAGGGTCAGCTTCTATGGCAAAGTAAAATACACCGCATATTTTTTCATCTACTGCGATATAACATTTTCCTGACGCGATATCTTCTTCGATAAGTTCTCTTGGCGGGTAATTGTCTCCCCACTGATTCCTGTTACCATTAAGAGCCATGTATTCTCTAGCTTCTTTGTAAATGGTTAGAATTTCTTCAAGTTCTTTTTTTTCTGCTTTTCGAATAATCATAATTAAATCCTTTCAACATATCATCTTTACTGTCCATCAACTCCCATAATTTCACACATTTCATCTCCTAAATCTTTTGGAACACTTTTAGAAACAACATATGTGCCTTCACAGGTATCTGAATTATTGGCAATTTCCATATATACAAACATATCTCCCTGCTCATTCTTAAAGCGCTGCAACAACTCACAAAATTTATCATATTCTGAAACTTCAAAAGCATAATTTTCACCTGATGCAATTACTTTATCGTCATCCACGCATATAAACGAGAAGATAATAAAACGTGTTCCCGACATACTAACCTCGTCAATATATGAACTAAGTTTTTCATTATTGATGCTAGCAATTTCATTCATGATATATTTATATGTTTTAGGTGTTTTTACTGAAATCGGAATCCTAGCTCTAGTATATATCTCACCTTCAAAATATATGGTTGCATAACATAATAACTCCTCATCACTAACTTCTCTTATCTCAGAATATAATGTAGTATTTAAATCCTCCTTTAAAAGATTATATATTTCTTTTTCATTAAAACTAACACCAGATAATCCACTCAAACCTATTTCTGCAACATCGTCATAGTCTGGAAGTATAAATTTGCCATTTTTTTCATTTATCTTGAACACATATAAACTTTCGATATATTCATTTATATCATGTTCAAAAGAAATCAATCTATAAAATGTCGTCCCACCTTGATTAATTCCAACGACATGTCCATAATTTATTCTACCGTATTCTGCCGAGCGATAATATAATTCATTTTTTCCAGTTGTAAGATAATTATCTATATGATTGCTATACGCTTCTTCAACTGCTTCAAAAAGCTGTTCATCAACTATCTTAACTTTATCCGCTTTATCATACTGAACATATTCTTTACCATACCAAGCATATTCTTCAACACACCATCCTGCAAATTCAATATATTTTATCTTGTCAGCATCAACCTCTCTGTTAATAGAAGCATTTATTCCTAAAAAAATAACAAGCCCACTGAATAATATAGTCGCAACTAGAATCGGCAAGTATTTAATACTTCTTTTTACTTCACTCCAACTTTTTGTTACAATTAATTCGCATAATAGATACAAAACAGCTGAAAGAACAAGGGTAATAATCAATCCATAATAATACATACTCTCAGCAGGATTATTATTATATTCCCTTGACCAAATAGCTCTAAATACAATGTTAAGTCCAAATCCTACACTAAATAATCCCACCACATACGCTGGTAACATACAAATCACAACATGCATAACTTTATAAAGTCTCGTCTGCTCCGCCTGTTCACTCTTTCTACACTTGTACATCAAACCACCTAACGCTAAATATATCAAGCCAAGTATCAAAATACAGAATAGTGTTGTTTTATTAGTCAATACTATGTACGGCACAAACCATTCTACTATTCTTACAATTATAATAGTTGAAATAATCGGTACCAAAATAATAGTCAACAGCGCAAATATACTCTTGAGTGTAACTATGCCTCTTTTATCATTCATATTAACCTCACCCTTTTATCCTTTTCTAATTACTTCTCTTCTTTTGAGATTTTTCAAGTTATTTTTATGTGGATTTTAACATAAAATGCCTACTTTATCAACAATGATAAAGTAGGCATTTATAACTATATATCCTTCTATTTAGTTTCATTACGCAACGAGCCAAGCTCGACTACGCTTCGCTTCGTCTCGGTATCGGGCTTTAGCATTCAAGCGTCTTGAACTTCGTTCAATCCGCACACGTACATTCTTCGAATGTACGTATTTAAGAAATAAAAGAAGTGTGCATCCATGCAAGCATGATGCACACTTTTTTATTTCTTAATACGAACGCTCTAAGAAAAGTTTTCGTGATTAATCGATAACCTTAGCTACCTTACCAGAACCTACTGTTCTACCACCTTCACGGATAGCGAAACCAAGACCCTGCTCCATAGCGATTGGGTGGATGAGCTCGATTGTCATCTCTACGTTATCGCCAGGCATACACATTTCTGTGCCAGCTGGTAACTCACAAACACCTGTTACGTCTGTTGTTCTGAAGTAGAACTGTGGACGGTAGTTGTTGAAGAATGGTGTATGACGACCACCTTCATCCTTTGTTAATACGTAAACCTGAGCTGTAAACTTTGTATGACATGTTACAGAACCTGGCTTAGCAAGAACCTGTCCTCTTTCGATATCTGTTCTCTGAACACCACGAAGAAGAGCACCGATGTTATCACCAGCCTGAGCCTCATCAAGAAGCTTTCTGAACATTTCGATACCTGTTACTACAGTCTTACGAACGTCTTCATGAATACCAAGGATTTCAACTTCATCGTTAAGGTGAAGTGTTCCTCTTTCTACTCTACCTGTAGCAACTGTACCACGACCTGTGATGGTGAATACGTCTTCTACTGGCATAAGGAATGGCTTATCTGTATCTCTTTCTGGATCTGGAATCCAAGAATCTACTGCATCAAATAACTCAAGGATCTTATCACCCCATGAGCTTGAAGGATCTTCAAGAGCCTTAAGAGCTGAACCCTGGATGATTGGTGTATCATCGCCTGGGAACTCGTACTCGTTTAATAACTCTCTGATATCCATTTCTACTAACTCAAGAAGCTCTGGATCATCAACCATATCACACTTGTTCATGAATACTACGATGTAAGGTACACCTACCTGACGAGAAAGGAGGATGTGCTCCTTTGTCTGAGCCATAACACCATCAGTAGCAGCAACAACGAGGATAGCACCATCCATCTGTGCAGCACCTGTGATCATGTTCTTTACGTAGTCAGCATGTCCTGGACAGTCAACGTGTGCGTAATGTCTCTTTGTTGACTCGTACTCAACGTGAGCTGTAGAGATTGTGATACCTCTTTCTCTCTCTTCTGGAGCCTTATCGATGTTCTCGAATGCAACTGCCTCACCTGTACCAAGTCTCTCATGAAGAGTCTTTGTGATAGCTGCTGTTAATGTAGTCTTACCGTGATCTACGTGACCGATTGTACCAATGTTACAATGTGGTTTGTTTCTTTCAAACTTAGCCTTTGCCATTTTAAATGACCTCCTATAAATAATTTTCTTTTCATAGTTTTTTCAACTATTTCTTATATAAGTTTAGCCTTAGAGGTAGGGTATTCCTACCCCTAGGCTCTAATAACGGCTATAAATGATTATATTGCAAAATATTAACATTTTCAAGCACAAATTAAACTTTTTTTATTACTTCGCTCTAGCTGCAACAACCTTATCCTGAACGTTCTTTGGAGCCTGCTCGTACTTATCGAAGAACATAGAGTAGTTACCACGACCCTGTGTATCTGAACGAAGTACTGTAGCGTAACCGAACATTTCAGCAAGTGGAACGTAAGCCTTAACGATCTTACCACCACCGATGTCATCCATGCTCTCAATACGTCCACGACGAGAGTTAAGGGCACCAATAACGTTACCCATGTACTCTTCTGGCATAGTAACCTCAACCTTCATGATAGGCTCAAGGATAACTGGTGAAGCCTTCTGCATAGCATCCTTAAATGCCATAGAACCAGCGATATGGAATGCCATTTCTGATGAATCGACTTCATGGTATGATCCATCATATACTGTAGCGTGTACACCTACAACTGGGAATCCAGCAAGGATACCTGACTGTGTAGCCTCTTCAATACCTGCACCAACTGCTGGGATATATTCCTTAGGAATAGCACCACCAACAACTGTTGACTCGAACTTGAATAACTGATCACCGTTTGCATCCATTGGCTCGAAGTGTACCTTACAGTGACCGTACTGACCACGACCACCTGACTGTTTTGCATATTTAGAATCAACTTCAACAGCCTTTGTGAATGTTTCTTTGTAAGCAACCTGTGGAGCACCTACGTTAGCTTCAACCTTGAATTCACGAAGAAGTCTATCAACGATAATTTCAAGATGAAGTTCACCCATACCAGCAATAATTGTCTGACCTGTTTCTGTGTTTGTATGAGCACGGAATGTTGGATCTTCTTCAGCAAGTTTTGCTAAAGCTTCACCCATCTTGCCCTGACCGGCTTTTGTCTTAGGCTCGATAGCAAGCTCGATAACCGGTTCTGGGAATTCCATAGACTCA
>JBGVNF010000117.1:0-6107 GCA_045125245.1 Lachnospiraceae bacterium | reverse complement strand
CTGTGAGTATTTCTTACAGACGCTATAAGAGTTGTAAGCTTTAGCTTATCGCCGTACTTTCTTTTTAGTTCCTGCTGTATCTCGTATGCGTTATTCTCATATATATCTACGATGATAAGTTCCTTTGGATTGTAGCTTGCTATCTGACGTGATAACTCGCTTCCGATAGAACCACCGCCACCTGTAACTAATACTGTCTTACCAGTTATACTTACGCCTATCTCTGACATATCCACGCTGATTGTATCTCTGCCAAGGAGGTCTTCTATCTGCACATTTCTAAGCTTCGATATAGATACCTCTCCATTTACTATCTGATATACACCTGGAAGGCTTCTTACCTTCACACCTGTCTCAGCACAGAGATTATATATCTCTTTTAACTTTGCTCTTTCTAATGAAGGAATGGCTACATATATCTCATCTATCAAATACTTACCTACGATATCTGCTATATCATATCTATTTCCTAATATTGGCATACCCATAAGGTATTTGCCTTTCTTATTTCTATTATCATCGATGAATCCTATAAGCTTCTTATCTAAATATGTAGACGACTGTATCTCCTTTGCAAGCATAAGACCTGCCTGACCGGCTCCAACTATAAGTACGTTTGTCCCATTGCTTGATGCATACTGACGTCTGAACATTCTTATGGCTCTATAAGAAAATCTTAAACACATAAGTGCCAACAATAAAAATAGAGCGTATATAATATAATAACTTCTAGGCATAGGCTTATTAAACACCTTGTGCATACCTACTGTCTGCACTACGAAGTTAGTCGCTGTGGCTAAAACTATCTTTTTGAGCTCACTTACACTGGCATATGTCCACACACTTGAATATAATCTAAACAACCATAGTATAAATACTATCGTCAATGTATTTATAGGACTATACGTTGTAGCATTGCTCAAATATCTCTCATCTATGGCTGAAAATTTAAAGTCAAATCTAACTAAAAGTGCCAATAATGAGCATACATTTATCACTATAATGTCAGCAACTAATAATATACACACTCTTATTCTATATGCTTTTTCTTTAAACAAGTAATTCATAAACTCACCCTTATTCATTCGTGTTATCTATATCATCTACGCCGTCTTCTGTCATGTCATCATCTGCATCTACATCTTCCGTTGTCTCTTCTTCTGTGGTTTCTTCCTCTGTTGTCTCTTCCTTAGTTGTCTCTTCCTTGGTTGTCTTCTCTTCTGTAGTCTTTTCCTCTGTAGTCTCTCCCTCTGTAGTTTTTTCTTCTGTGGTCTTATCCTTAGTAGTCTTTTCTTCTGTGGTCTCTTTCTGCTTTCTAGTTGTATCGTCTTCTACTTCTTCACGTTTAGATGTAGTTTTGTCTGATTGATTTTTTCTAGTAGTTTCTTCTCTAGAAGTAGTTCTATCATCATCGTCATCTCTATCTTCTGTGTTTCTGTTAGAAGTAGGTCTTTTAGATGTAGTTTTATCTATTTGTTCTTTTCTAGTAGTATCTCTGTCAGCATTATTTCTATCAGTTGTACTTCTATCGTCTGAATCATCATCTGATTCATTATCTGTCTCACCATCTAGAGTAGACTCATCACTTGTGCTATCTACACTTGTATCCGATGTCATATCACTATTATCTTCTGTGTTATGTGTATCATCTTCACCTGTAGTTTCCTCTTCGCTTGTTTCACCTATGATACCTGCTTCGCCTACGATTGTAGCTTCTGATGGCTCCACTGAACCACGACAACCTCCAAATATCATCACACCTGAAAGAAGGGTTGCACCCATCACTATATAATATGCTTTTTTCATAGGTTCCTTCCTTTCTTTTGTTAAGAGCCTCTGTCTCGGTCCTAACCCTTCGGTTCGTACCTTCGTTTCCTCCTAACCTACTCAACGATTACCTTTAGTTCTACTATCTCTGATGTATTGCCATCTGAATCTGTACAATATAAGCCTACTGTATATTCTCCTGGCTGCGATAAATTTGGCTCTCTTCTAAAGCCTACTCTTCTAAAAAGTGTATCTCTATTATCTTTGTCATCATATATCTCTTTTATACAGTTGATAAGTCTCATCTGCGATGAGCCTACTGGAACTGTAACTTCTGTCTGCTTCAATTCTATAACTGGTCTGCCATCCTCACCCACTGTAGGTGGTTCCTTTGTAGTAGCTTCCTCTGTGGTCTTCTCTTCTGTAGTAGGTTCCTCTGTAGACTGTGGTTCTGTCTGTGCTGGCTCAGTTTCTACTGGTTTTGTTTCTTCCGGCTTTGTCTCTACTGGCATTGTCTCTTCTGGTTCTGTGCTCTGCGGTTCTGTCTCAGTCGCCTCTGTAGACTTATCACCCTTGTTTGGCTTTGTGATTACCTCGTATCCTGATAATTCACCTGTTACAGCCGAACCATCCACCTTAAACTGAAGATTCTCCATATCTACTGTATACTTGCTAGCATCATATACTTTAAATGTATCCTCATCCTCTATGGCAAAAAGTAGCTTTGTAGTTGTCACATTACCACTATTGTCACTTGCAGATATATCCACTCTCTCAAGCTTGTCTGCCTGGATGACAGATCTGGATACTACTATGGCATTCTTACTCACATCTCCATCCTTATCATCCTTCGCAACTATTCCTGCTAATATTACATCATCGCCACATCCCATGCTATATGCAATTTTTTCCTGATATACTGTGATAGTAGGAGATGTCTTATCCTTTGTCATTCCTAGAATCAGTATACATATCTCTATAGCGACTACTGCTATAGCCGCTACTGCTATCCACATTCTCTTCATAATAGCCTCACCTTACATACTACTGCTGTTCTTCATCATTTCCATACTTACCGTAGTACTTACCATAGTACTTACCGTAATACTTACCGTAATATCCATTTTCACTTAAATCCACCTTATTTAGCACTGCGCCAAGGATTCTACAGCCTGATACCTTAAGGTCCGATAATACCTTCTGCTCGAACTTGTAGCTTATCTCTCCCTGACTTATGACTAATATAACACCATCTGTTTCCTTAGCTATAACTGTAGCATCTGTAACACTTCCTACCGGTGGTGCATCCACGATTACGAAGTCGTACACTTCTCTAAGATTCTTTAAAAGAACTCCCATATATTTACTTCCTAAAAGCTCTGATGGGTTTGGTGGAACTGGTCCTGCAAGCACCATGTGAAGATTTGGTATATTTGTAGAACATACTACCTCGTCAAACTTCTTCATTCCGGATAAGAAGTGGCTAAAGCCTACCTTCACACCCTTGATTCTATGCTTCTGCTTTACTACTGACTTTCTTAAATCCGCATCTATATATATTACCTTCTTGCCCATCTCCGCAAGAGCTATGGCAAGATTAAGTGTAACTGTTGACTTTCCTTCGTTTGGTGTGGCACTAGTCATAGATATAACCTTCACATCATCTCCACAGAAAAGGATATTTGTTCTAAGTGTCTTAAATGCTTCTCTAGCTCTGTAATCTACATCTGCTAACTGTTTCTTATCAAGCTCTATCATCATAACTAGTTCACCTTCTTTCCCTTATTTGTCTTATTATTCTTATTGCTATTATTTATCTCATCTGTATCTATTTTCTTTGTCTCATCCATATCTATATCCACAGCGTTTTCGCTAAGTCTTACATTATTCTTAGCCTTTTGATTTCTAGAATTAGCATTTTTCAAAGTTATTCTTTTCTTTTTCTTTCTGTTAGCCATCGCCTCTTCACCAAAGATTGGAATAGAGCCTATAACTGATATGCCAAGATATCTCTCTACATCCTCTGATGTCTTGATTGTATCATCCATGATGTATCTGATGATGATTATCGCACATGTTGCGAATACAGCAAGTATAAGTGCGATAATTGTATTTCTCATAACTGCTGGTGAAGATGGAGCCTCAGGCACATTACCTGGCTGAACTATATTTACAAGCTCTGCATCCATAACTGTATATATCTGATCTGCTGCTGCTTTCGCTACTGCATCTGCGATTCTCTTGGCAACTACTGGTGAAGTATCTACTACGCTTATAGAGATAATACGTGAATCTCCCTGCTTTGTAGCTGTCACCTTACCCTTAAGTGCATCTACGCTCATATTAAGGCCTAACTCTGCGATAACCTTCTCTAATACTGGTCTTGTCTGAATAAGCTGGATGTAATCGTTTGATAACGCAGAATACATATTAATATCACTTGATGTAAGCTTATCTGTAGCCTTGTCGATAACGAATATCTGTGTAGTAGAAGTAAACTTCTCTGTAGCTACAAACTTAAAATATGAAAACGCCAATATAGCACACACAATACCGATAACACCGATATACAATGCCTTGCTAAGTAATAGACCAAATATCTGCTTTAAATCTATCTCTATTTCATGCTTCTGATTATTTTCCATGGTTCCCTTCTCCTATCTATACGTATATTCTTTCATCTTCTATAATCTTCTTCTGATTATTATAAAAGATATCGTCTGCATAATCTTCTGAGACCTTCTTCTTCACATACTCATATGCTTCCATCAGTCTAGGTCTTCTACTCTTATCTCCGTGTGCATCTGATGCTACAAATGATACCCACTTCTTCTTTAATATCTTCTTGTCAAACTTTTGAACATCCTTGCCATGCTTTCCTACCACGCTTGCTGCATTTATCTGAAGCAATGCGCCGTGGTCTATAAGTTCCCTGCAAAGCTCTGGCTTCGCCAACAGACACATATATCTTTCCACATGAGCAAAGATTGGAACATATCCTTCCGATGCCGCATTAGTTGCCGCTCTCATAATTCGATTAAATTCCACACTTGGCTCGAACTCTATAAGCACATATGAGCTTCCAGCTAAAGGCTTTATCTCTCCGTCAGATATCTTATCAAACGCTTCTGAGAAATAATACACCTCTGAACCAAGATATAAATCCATATCTAAGCCTATTTCCTCAGCTCTCTTCTTTACAGCCTCCAGTCTGCTTTCGCATTCCTTTCTATCTGCAGTCATTCTACCTATATGATAATGTGGCGTCGCTATCATACCGCGTGTACCATCATTATATGCCACTTGCATCATTTTAATTGTCTGGTCAATATTTACCGAACCGTCATCAACTCCTGGTAAAATATGACAGTGCATATCTATAAATTGCATCTTTCGTCTCCTTGACATAAATCTACCACCTATCATATTAGCACTTAGTTTCTTCTATGTAAATAGTTTTTATTTCATTTATTGTACTATTACATCATTTGCCATTATACTTTTGTTATCATAATTTGTCAAACTATACTTCAACGAATTATATTTAACCATTTCTTGGAAATCAAAAAGTTCTTCTTTTAATATAATAAAATGCTAGCATATAACGAACTATGTAACACTTTAAAAGGTGTGACTATTTTCAATTTAGTCACACCCTTATCTTATGAATTATATTTAGTTCTGTTTAGTTCTTTAGCTAAATATATTCTTATGTTTTTAATTTTCTGCTTGCTTATTCTTATTAGTAGCTACTACTATGCATAATGCCAATGTTAACATCACATACCACATTACTACATGTGTCACATCACCTAAGCCTGGTGTCTTCTCTTCTTCTGGTTCTACTAAGCTTATGCTTGCATCATCAAGTGATGTCTTATCCTTTTCTACATTTACAAGCTTCTCTTCCATAAGGAAATATGTTGAACAGTGAGTGATTGTATACTCTACGTATCCACCCTTTACTGTAAGTGGCTTATTACCTACCATAAGAATCTTCTGCTCTTCCTCGCTGAAGTAGTATAAGTAAACCACATCACCATTCTTATACTTATCACCTACATAAGTCTTTATAGTAGCTGGTCCAGGAAGCTCTCCATGGTGAGCAAATGAAATATACATCGCATCTTCTCTTCCAGTCAACTCAGATATCTCTTCCTTCTTCTTATCATCAAATGTGATAGTTAAGTCGATATTCATATCTGTGTTATTCATTGCCTTGTTACTAAATGTCCATGAATACTGTAACTGATTATCCTCGTTTGTTACACCCACTGTAAGGTTCTTTCCCTCAGACTGAATAGTATCAAATACTTCCTTTGTGAGAGTCTGTGGCTTTG
>JBGVNF010000116.1:0-2571 GCA_045125245.1 Lachnospiraceae bacterium | reverse complement strand
TTACAAATCAGCCATTTGACACTACTCATGATGATAAGATGAAATTGCAATTTTTGTTTTTTCAATGACCCCTTTTAAATCCAAATGTCCCTCATCCACAACGATATGTGCATACTTTTCATATAAAGGACATCTCTCCTCCACACTTTTGCAGTTAGTTTTGATGTAGTATAGCTCGAAAACTTTATAAAACAAGGATTTCGAGCTATTTTTATTTTAAATTTTTATCTTTTTTATATAGCGTTTTCTAACGTTTTGTGTTATAATTAGTATTATATCTAAGGAGTTGGATTATGTATTTAAAAAAGACACCAAATGCACAGGGACGTATCAGACTTTCAATCGTCGATAATTATTATGACAAACAAAAGAAATGCTCTAGGCAAAAGACTATAGAATCTATTGGTTTCCTCGATGAACTTGAAAAAATATACGAAGATCCTATTTCTCATTTTCAGAAACGTGTCGAGTTGTTAAATCAGCAAAAGAAGGAAAAGCAAGCTCCAATCAACTTTACTTTCTATGATTCAGACCGTCTCTGTATTGGAGATAACCTTCGCAAGAACTTCGGCTATGCTGCTTTTAGTAAGATTTATCATGAACTTAGACTTGATTCTTTTTTCAATAATAGACAACGCCACACTAAGGAATCATATGATGCCAACACTATCATGAAGATGCTTGTTTACTCTAGACTTCTTGCCCCTGCTTCTAAAAAGGCTTCTTACGACAATCGTGATTGGTTCTTTGAAAAAACTGATTATTCTCTCGACGACGTTTACAGATGTCTGACTTTCCTTAACAAGCACAAAGAGACTCTTCAGGTTTGGATGAATGATAACATCAAAAAACAATACGGCAGAGATACCAGCCTTATCTACTATGATGTAACTAACTATTACTTCGAAACAGATGAACAGACGGATTTACTTCGCAAAGGAGTTTCAAAGGAACACAGACCTAATCCGATCGTTCAGATGGGGCTCTTCATGGATAACAATGCCATACCAATCACATATGAATTGTTTGCTGGTAACACTAATGACTGTTTAACTTACAGACCTAACTTTGGACGTATAAAGAAACAGTTTGACCTCGGTAGAGTTATTTCAGTTGCAGACAAAGGTATGACAACTGGTGATAATATCTGGTATACAATCAACACCCCTACCAAAGACGGTTATGTATTTAGCATGTCAATTCGCGGAGCAGATAAATCCATTAAAAAATACGTGCTTGATGAAAAGGGATATGAATGGCTCGGAGAAGAATACAAAAGAAAATCCCGCTTATGCCCTAGAACTATCCAGGTAACCTCAAAAAATGGCAAGAAGATAAAAAAACAAGTAGACGAGAAACAGGTAGTATTCTGGAGCCAGAAATATGCAACCCGTGCTAAAGCAGAACGTGAAGCTGTACTTGCTAAAGCAAGAGATTTAACAAAGCATCCCGGAAACTATACAAGAGCAACCTCATATGGTGCTGCCAAGTATGTCAAAAAAGTGGAATACGATAAAGAAACCGGTGAGATTCTTACTGCATCTTCTATTCTTGATATAAACGAGGACTTAATCCGCGAAGAAGAGGCATTAGATGGATACTACATGTTACTTACAAGTGAGATGGATACACCAGATGACAAGATCATAGATATGTACAGAGGATTATGGAGAATTGAAGAATCCTTCAAAATCACAAAAAGCGAATTAGAAGCCCGTCCTGTCTATGTATGGACCAACGAGCATATCGAAGCACACTTCCTTACCTGCTTCGTTGCTCTTACACTGTCAAGAATTCTTGAAATGAAACTTGAACATAAATACTCAGCAGGAAGAATCCTTGAGTCTCTATCCAAAGCCAACTGTAGCCTAATTCAGCAGAACTATTACATGTTTGATTACTTTGATGGAGTTTTAAAAGACATCGGAGATTTAATGAATATCGATTTTGCTAAACGTGTTAGAACTCTAGGAGATATCAAACAGACTCTTGCTGAAACCAAGAAAAAGTAATGGTTCTAAAGGCACCCACTTATCCATTCCTCATTTCTAACAGATATGATACGAACAAGAGCAAGGAATAATTGTGCAATAGCCGATTGCAAAAAAAATTTTTCAAACGCCCAATTCAAGAGCTAAAACACCATGAAAATCTGACAAAATTACAAACCCGCCAGACCTTGTATTTATTTGGTTTGACGGGTATTTTATACTTATTTTTCTGCAAAAGTCAGGTTTATCCTTTATTTGCAATGGATTTCAATACCATTTAAAACAAGAAAATGAAAAGAGCCATTTGTAAACCAAGTGACCCTAGTGTATAATCTACTCAGAAAGGTCATCGGACACGAGTTCCGATTGCCCTCAGTAAAATTATAATGTAAAGAAATTAAGCATCACAACTTTGCGAGGGTTAGAGATGCTTATTTCTTTTTGTTATGATTGTCTATGTAAGACAGAGCCGCAAAGACTACCAGTAAAAGTGTAAGTACATCACCAAAACTAATCATCGTGGGCATTCCCCTCCTTTCTGTACATATTATGAAAATGCACCCATAGGCATCATCCTCTC
>JBGVNF010000115.1:0-5482 GCA_045125245.1 Lachnospiraceae bacterium | reverse complement strand
AGGAGGTAATACATAGGATAGTTGGTTCAAATCGTTGTACACATAGTATGTGGTAGCATTATCTACTTTTTCCATGACGGTCTTACCTTGCAGGTTAGTGTAAACCACTTTGGTATTGCCATCTTCATCTGTCGTTTCTTTAACATGCAGTTTCTTAGGAAAATAACAACTATCGCTCCTTAGTGAACCATCTCTAGTAACATAAAACAGTTTCACTTCGTTATAGTTATTTCCACGAGAGACAAATTGCACTTTATGGTTTCCCATATCAGCACCTGCTTTTTGAGAACCAATTAGTTCGTTTTTTGTTGTACCATTTTCCCATATTTCAACACTATAAGTTTTCTCAGAATATGGCCGCGATTCGTTTGGGTAGTATAGTGCAGCATTATTTTTGAATATCTGACTTGTTAAATAACTTCCTTCTACCGCAATTGGGAGCCATTCTTTTGTAGGTCGCGCATACGTATCATATTCACAAAGAGTCATCATATTCTTTTGATTGGGAGAAATTCCATATTCAACTATCAAAGTGGGACGATACATTGCATCATAATATGTACGTTTCACGATTGCTCGTCTATCGTTTATTATTTGAGTAGTATCAATACTAGATAATGCAGTATTAGGAGTGATTTCTTGAATATAGTTTCTCTCATTAGAAAATTCCCATGATTGCGGCAATATATTCGAACCGAAAAATTCTGGAGACATGCACCCCAGTGAATTATTAGGCATTTTATTCTCATATCTTAAATTATACCCATTCCAATCTGTGGGTCGAAAAATAGACTCTCCTGTTATCTTAAAATGGATAGAAGTTCTCTGTATAGACCATATCATGCTAGGCCAAAATGTTGCTTTATCATAGTTAGGCGCGTACAAGGTGTTGTGTTCTACATATCCGCCATATATAAGAGAATCTCTAACTACATTATTATTGTCTTTTAATAGCAAAATCGTGACTGTATCAGGAAGAATAAATGTGTGTTGTAACAGAAGTTTTTCCCCTAAAGGAGATTCATCCATTCCATACAAAAAATCAAATAGCGTAGCTCCTCCTTCGAAGTCACTAGTTTGAAAATTGTATTTTGAACTATCAAAGTCGCCACCATCATGTCCAATTACCAAACAAGAATGCGGAGGTATAATCATTCCTTCTGGAATAACAAAAGTTTGATTAGGCTCTATAGTTTGCAACATCCATCCCCCAATATTCACCTCATCTTCATTGGCATTGTATAATTCTACAAATTCACACAAGTTAGGTGGCATGATTGATGGTTTCTCATCACAATACACATCATACAATACTTCCGTGATTGCTACAAAATCTGTTGCAGTTATTGCAGCTGACAAATACGCTAAAATAGATATAATAACAATCCGTTTCATGATATTTTATTTAACGATTTTTCACTTGATAATCAAAGCGTTTTAGAATATGTATGGTATCACCCACTATTTCATATATCTCTTGAAGCTGTCGAAAATCATCATACTTATAATACTGAGTATAACCTTTCTCATCTGTATATGAAGTGATTCCAACAAAGGGTTCATAAGTCATCGTCTTAATAGTAGCATTAGGGAGATGGTCTCGCAAATTATCCAAGATAGAGATATCTGGTTGGGAGGAATCTCTCAAATTTCTCATCTCTAATGCGCCACCAACCAAATCTGTGATGTAGATTGGCTCTTCACTATTAATCTCAGCAATCGGATATTGTCCCTTATATGACCATACGTATATTGTCCTAACATTCATTTTATGATTGATTATTAGGGTTATTTTGCTTGTTTCTGAATCATAAAGATACGTTTCTAATGTATCCCATTCTATAGTATTTATTGATGGCAATGACGTTGGACATAACTTTGGCTTATATTTTTTTATCACTCGGTTTGCTTCATCATAATCAAGCTTGTATCCATCAACTACGTATCCATTCTTTGTTATTAAACACGAATCTATCATATTGGTTTCACGATAATAACTATAGTGCTCTATTAGTGTATCACCCTCCGAAGTAACATATGTATGTGTTAATGGTAAATTGGCATTGGCTGATGATGCGTACGTATCATTAGCGTAGGTATAGGCATGGTATATGTTAGTCTTGTCTCCTACCGTCTGTTGATTAATAAGTCGTTTGTTATATGGAATAACACGATATTTTGTAATGCCGTAATTTTTATAGGGTCTTGAGCCTTCATATCCGTAGTTCAGACCTTGAAAATCGGCAGTAACAAAGGCACTCCCTGTGTAAAAATTAGTAGTTGGTTTTTCTAAAATCTGGTAATTATAAGTTGTCGTTTTTATCTCATCTGTGAACTCTACCTTTTTCTTCAAATGCCCACGTTGGTGCTTTTTTGATGTTAATTGTAGTTGATCCGTTGGTATATATATAGTGGCATTAGTTTCATCTAAATCGGAATATATACTTGAATCAACAGACGTACAATAATAATAGTCTATCCTTTCAATAGGATGAAATATATCTGAACCATGCCCAACTTGTTGCACTGTATGTTCGGTTACTTGCCGATATTCTATGTGCCCTCCGCCATTTAACACATAGGGCAATCCATTCGAACGAAGAATCAATAAATTAGAAGTCAACTCTCCTATTCCACCACCTACGTACTGATTATAGGTGACAATTTTTTTAATAGGATAAGTAGATGCGTAACGTGGAGAATATGACAATACACCACTTGAATGTCCTGTTGAGTCTATATATGAATAATTTTTTATCAACAAAGGTGTTTGTCCATCTTTATATTCTATTTGCTTAATACGTACACCACCCACATTGCGAGCATTGTATGGATTCTTAATTTCGTTTTGCTCTGTGATTGAAATGAAAATTTTCCCTAAAGATGTTTCAGGTTTATTAAACATTTCGTGATAGTGGACACAGTAATTAGTATGTGGCGACACCAATGTGGTTCGAGGATGTTTAAGTATGAATTTATACATACCAGCACCATAGTCTTGCACCGCAATATGGTTCGAATGTTGATTTATCATTGATTGAATGCTAGCGGAATCAAGGTGAAAATGTAGAATTTCTTCTCCTTCATATTCTATACAAAAAACAGGCCTGTCTGAAGCCATAGAATTTTCTCTCCAGTCCATAACACAATCCATAATATTCCATACCTCATGGTTGTAAAAATAGCTTGACAGATCTATATTAATGTATTGATCTGTTGTTAAATATTTTGCTATTGATAGATTCTCATTATTCTCCTTGCCACATAATGAAAATATATCTTTATATATTATCTCGTATGTTGTTTCTGGAGTTTTAAGATAATCATACTCCTTATAAAATTGGTATGCATCATAGCCTACAGGACTTAATAAGCTAAAGGTATGGGGCTCCCATGTAAATTTAACGACCAAACCAGAAGGGTATGTGATAGATTCCAACATATTATTAGAGGCATTTTCATTATCTGCATATCGCTCTGACATTACATTAGATGATATGCCATGTGGAACCATAGGCGCCAGATTACCAATCCCAGTCAAATATTCTTTATTTGGATATCTACCATTAGAGTACTGCGAGAAGAATCCCCAATGATCCTTATTGTCTGCACCTATCCCTTTAGCATTCGTAGAATGATAAGTAAAAGTATAGTACTCTTTTGCATTATTTCTACATTCATGTGTTAATTGATAAAGTCTAGCTGCTGAAAAGACTCCAGCATATGAAAATATATATCGCTCTATTAATGTATCGACATCACCAATCGTAGAATACAATGCTAATGTATCTAATCTATAAACTCTATTATTTTGCTGCGGTGAATAACGAAAGTCTAATCTACAATATGGGGTACTGATGGATGAAAGCAATTGATGCTTAATACTATCTTTCTTGGGAACAAATGGATAAGCATAGCTACTATAATTATGATGTATAATTGTATCTTTCTGATATGAATTTTGAGTAGTAAATTGAGTGTGGGAATAGAAATTTGAACGTGGTGGAATTTGATTTTGCTGCACATATTCGAATTTTATGCTATCACGAGCTATATTATGGATTGAACTCAGCCACCATGCAGATGTGTAATGATGGTTATATTCCGCAGCGTTAGACCATTCATTGGTGTTATACACATCGCATATACGGTATGGAAAATTCCTTTGTTCATGATGTGAAAATGTATATACAAGCCCCTTCACATCCGTCACCCGATATATATTTCCATTATCTAAATACTTTAAGTGATATCCTCCATTAGATTGTACATTATCTGCAGTCATACCAACAAATGCACCTGAATAGTCTAAAACTGAAAAAATATAATTATCAGGTGATACATCAATTTTATTCTCATCATATGCTATACCACACTCACTTATCAATTGATTTTTTTCTGGATTATCTAATAATGTTAGTGATTCTGCAGGATCCATTTGCTTTAGTGCATTGATAAACTCATGTTCACGAGCACCCAAATAATTAAAACCTTTTACAGGACCATTACTATTATACAAATCATCAGGTAATCCTTGTACGATACGACTAACTACTCCACCTGCATTTAATGTCCACCCCAATCCAACTAATCCTGCGTCATCATCCACTTTGATACCTCCACCATGATAACTGATAGATATGGGAACTTCAATATCATTGTGCTTGATTGTAAATAAAGGTATGTTAATATTCGTTCTTCCAGTATATAAATCTACTGGGATTTCTGAAAATTTGCCCAAAGATTGTGCTTCAGTAGACGGGAGTGATATTTGCATACGAGGATCTGTGTATAGCTTATCATCTTCTGCATACACAGGTAAAAACGATGCCACTACTACATATAGGAATATATGTTTAAATAAGTTTTTCATACGAGATATAATAGAATTTTAGTTATACTTTATTCTACACAAAAACTCACCAACCATTACTGTACCTGATTCGGTATAGATATATACTTCGTAGTCGCCCTCTTCGGGGATAGACATAGTAGTCTGACCTTCGAACTCATCTTCAGCAACAATCTCACCTGTTTTTGCGCTTTTCGCTCTTCCGCCCGCAAAGTTACGACAATTTTTTGATTCGTGCAAGAGCAAAGGGCATTTGTTAACACACAAAAATGTATTTGTTAACATGGTCTGAAAAAAGTATCTTGATTTTCAGGTAGATATAGTTTATTTTGTTAACGTACTTAGAAATGCTTGTTAACACACCCATACAAAAAACCTCACCCAATTCACATGGAAAAGGGCGAGGGGGATATGTTACAACATTGATTTATCCAAAGACTTGTGTGTCTTTCATTTTTGTTTTTTTATGTTAACATAAAATGATTATTGTGCAAAATAATATCCGTTTCATATATATCACCATTTAGATACTATACTACAATATTCATCAATTTGATTCGTTTCTATCAGCCGATTTAGTGTCTCTACGACATCATCGATAGTCATCATCTCTGGATTTTGTCTTGGAAA
>JBGVNF010000114.1:0-6870 GCA_045125245.1 Lachnospiraceae bacterium | reverse complement strand
CTATACAAAAATATATTTAAGAAATAATTAATAACAAATGGTATACATAGTATTAAATATTTGCTTCTTACAAATTCACTTAAAATAGTAGCTGGTATAGAAGCAGTAATCCCCCATATAAATACTGACAAAAGCTTCTTTACAAAATATATATTTAAGATGCTCTCATCTGACATCCCATTACACACAAGACCAAATATCAAATATGCAAAAAATAATATAGCTCCCCCTGATATAACAGATGAAAAATACTTACTTAAAAAGTATCTATTTTTGCTAGTTCTAAACAATGCAAATCTCTCTGTTTTCTTTACAATAACGCAAGGTATTCCCACTATAATAGGGCAAAACATCCATAGATAGCTGGTATCATTACCTAAAAATACTCCGCCAGGAGATATCATCCCACACTCCAATGCTTCTATGGATACCTTATCGTAAAACAAAGACAAAAATAGATACTGCTGCCCACTTTCTATATCTGTGTACACAACAGAACAAAATAATAATAGGCTGGCTGTCGCCACGGACAGCCCAAAGGTCTTATTAAATACTATTCTTTTTAAAAAATTTATACTACTCATAATTATTTTCCTTTATATATTAATATTTATTCTGTTCTTTCTTCCTACAACATATGACATATATAACTCAAAATATTTGAAGCCAATACACATAGATTAGCGTTACACAATATCAAAAACATATTTCTAATATATAAAAAAGAGATATCCACTATTGCGTTATTAATAGTTGATATCTCCTTTATACATAACGCCTATTATTCATATCTATATTCAAAACGTTCTGTAACATCTCCTGTTACTACATCAATATAAAATAATGTATATTTATCATCATTTTGATTTATAGATATAATTTTCCACATCGGCTTTAAGATACTCATAATATCTTCATTTTCACTTTGTTCAAAAACCTTTATTTCTTCTGACGTATAACACTCTCTGTATACTAATTCTATCCCATATACATCATATATTGAATTATCCCCTATTTTATCAGAAAGTATATTCAACGCATCATCAATAGGAAGTATTTTCTCTATCGTATCTGTTTCCACAACTTTTCCATTTACATTACCAAAACCTAATAATGTGTCAGGGTACATACTTTCCACAAAATCTAATTCACCTTTTTCATGCTTATATTTATCAATATATTGCCCTACTGCCGAAGTGTTGCCATATTCAAATGGAATCCCTTTATATATTCGCCTTGTTTTAACACACGCACCTTTATAATCACCAAGGTCAATAAGTCTAATTTCTCCTATTCCAAATGTAATATCGTCACTAACTTCTAATGGAAACTTATTATTCATATACGAGATGACATTTGTTTCAAACTCTGACAATTTACATAATCCATCTTTAAATGCAATGTATTCATCTTCACTTTGTCGAATGCCATTTATATATGAATAGACATATTCAGGCTCATTTAACGATGGTTGAATTGTTCCGAAACCGTTTTTTGAAAACCATGCCATACTTTCTCCTCGTCCTACTTGAACCATATAGCCATCATTACCCGTATTATTACCAAACAATACCGCATTTTCTATTGAATCATATTGCCCATCAGCACATTTAGTTTCAATATCTTCATAGCAAATAGGACTGATTTCTTCTGGTCCTAAAAACAAGAGTTCTATATAAGATTTGTCAAAATCCTCCATAAAAAATTTTTCAATCGCTTTATTCATTCTCGTAAACTCCTGTAAAAGAGTTCTTTCTTTATATTCACGATTAGTCAAGATTTTTATATTATACATTGATTTTATATCTATAAGACTTGTTTTAAAATCATGTATTACCAAATTCGGGTATTTAGCTCCATCTACACATATTTCAAATTCTTTAACTACTTGTTCTATAGGCACTAGCGAATTTAATTCACTATTTAAATCACTTGAATTATCTTTTGTTTCTTTAAGCAAAAACAAAATTAGTACTAATAATACTACTATGCTACACACTGTTGACACAATAATAAAAAATTTCCTACCCACAGCAAACTCCTTAATGATAAATTATTCCCCTAGCATATACTGTATCACCAATATTTGCATTATGTACAACTGTGCAACTTAAATACATATTACTATCCTCGCTTATATCAAAATTAATAAACTTCATAGTAAAAGACTGTTCTCCATTTACTGTACTTATCAATACACTTCTTGACGAATTATTAATATAGTATTTTGTAGGATAAGTTGCTTCTGCCTTACCAGCCAAATAACTACAATTACCATTCAAAACTGTAGTTTTAAAAGTGATTGCCCCTGCATATACTGGCATTTCCACAATACTTGCTACACACCCTGCATTTCCAGGATTCTTTATCGAAGCCCATTCATAAGTTGCTGCCGAAGCAGTTTGAACCATTACAAATGACATTACCATCACTAATACTAAAGTTCCAATCTTTTTTATCGCTTTCATCTTCTTGTACCTCCTTAAAAAAATTGCTACTTTCCTTCTCATAGAAACATCTATTTCTATAAGTTAATTCATGTTCAATTACTAATTATGACCAATTTACAAATTTCTCTTTTTTTATCTCCATCCCTCCTTTAATTAATTCACTGCAGCTTACTTACAATTTCATTATACTTCTGCAATTATATTTTGTCAAACTATATTTTAACAAAATATAATTGACACAAAATACACTATATATTATCTTTATCTAAAGTAATATGCGAGGTTGATATATGGATCCAATTGTAACAAATTTAAAACGCGCCTCCATTGAGCTTATTCTGCTATCTATTCTAAAAGAGGAAGATATGTATGGTTATCAGCTTGCTGGAGAAATAAAACGAAGAACCAACGATAGGCTATCTATTCTCGAAGGTTCTATGTACACAATTCTTAACCGTTTGAAAGAGAACGGTGATGTTTCTTTTCGTAGTGAATTAGTCGGAAAGAAAATGACCCGCGTATATTACCATATAACAGATACAGGACTAAAACATTTAGATGAAATGCTTACTACTTTTAATGAATATGTAAAAATTATAGAATCTGTTATTAATAAGGAGTAACTACGATTCAACAAGCTAAACATATATCACGATATATAAAGAATGAAAAAAAAGTTTTCCCATGGGGATATCCAAACAAGAGAAAACTTTTAAAGGAATTAAAATATAATTTAAAGCTATTTTTCAGTGAGCACCCAGATGTATCATATGAGGATTTATGCATACATTTCGGCACACCAGATTCTTATATAGATGATAGGATGTCACTTTATTCACCTGATGAATTACGCAAAAGTGTACAGATGAAAAAGAGAAAATATATCATTCTTGGAGTAATTATTTTTATAATAATTATAACCCTTATATGTAGCATAATCTTCGTCACACACAATATAAAAAAACATTCGGCAGCTATCATCACTGAAGGATTTATTGTCGGCAACGAGTTTATCGTAACTGAAGAAATAATTATCCATGATGAACACATTATTGATGACAAAAATATTGACGAATAACACTAAGATTAAAACAGAGGTACCTACTAATGCCAAACAATTACAAAAAAATATCAAAACGATATATTAAAAACGTAAAGCATTCCTTACCACCTGGTTTTCAAAATAAGAAGAATATCTTAAAGGATTTGCGCGATGAATTAAATATATTTTTTAACGAATATCCAGATTATACATATGAATTTTTATGTAATGAGTTTGGTTCTCCAGAATCATATGTAAATTCAATAATATCTCTTATCCCACCTAATGAGTTGCTTCGTAAATCTCATTTAAAAAAGAGAACTTATATTTTTATCGCTATAATCATTATAGTAATAGTTTTTTCAACCGTAGCACTATCTTTATTTTCTATATGGTATTACGATAAAAATAAAACTATTACCTATGAATATGGCATTATACTAGATGATGAAATTCCAAAAAAATAGGAGACAATCATTATCACCAGTTCAGCTGGTGGTAATGATTGTTCTTATTTTTTTGAAAATATCCGTGTAATATCTTGATATCGACTTACCACTCGGTAAATCTCTATCTCCCCTTTCACAAGCCTCCTAATCATCATTCTCCTTCAATATACTAACTGGTTGTATTTTGCGAAGCATGTTATATGGCAAAATGAGAGCGGCTAATAATGCTATTAACGTAATTCCACCTATTACCCATATATGGTATAGCGAAAAAGATAATGCTAACTGCTCAAATTTTTCTGACGCCTTCATCAACATGCATCCACATACTGCAACTATAAATGAAATCGCTGATACACATAACCAATGAAATCCTGAAATAATAAAAGTATTCTTCCAATTATTTCCGCAGATAAAATATATACCATAATTTATCTTTTCATATAAAACATTAACCGCACTAGCTGTGAGCATTGAAACAATTAATACAAACAATATCACTACTAATAATACAAACATCGGTAATAACTTAATATCTAAATGCTTTTTCGAATTCTCAAATACAACCTTTGAATCTATAATATCTTCCGATTCTATATAACCATATGTTTCGTTTAATATTTTTATATTCTCTGCATATTCATCTCTTGTTATATCATCCTCATAATCTATAATTACCTTTCCTTGTGGTATCTTCATTGGATTACAATATTTTTCCATATCCGAAAATGACGCAAGCGCCATACAACAACCTTTACCTTTAATTCCCTCTTCATTATCCACAGAATCATAAAAATGAAGATAATTTGTATCCTGATATGCAAATTTATTGCTATATGAATACACAAGCTCCTGACTATCATATATTCCTACAACATTAAACAATAAACCATCAATATCTATGACATCACCTATCTTAATATCAAAATTATTATTATCACTTATCACAACATTTATATATCCATCACGTTTGTCAGCATCCTCGCACCATTTGCCTTCCAGGAGTTTAGGCTTATAAGGCAAATATTTCGAATCACTTGATACTATCTGCATATCTAAAATATCCGTATGATTTTTATGTGTATATTCTTCTGAAAAAACATTATAGAGATATGTAGTACCTACCCCCTCTACCTTTGTAAGAAGCTTTTCATACATCTGTGCTGTAGCATATTTTCCTTCTTTATCTGTTTTATTATTGCTTTGTATAAGTATTCCTGTGTCATCCAAAACATTTGAGATTCCCTTATACAAGCTATATTGTTCCACAAAAGCTGATACAACAAAAATTGATATCATATATATAGCTATCATCTGTATGATAATTAATATATTCTTTTTAATATTTCTTATAAACTCATTTATCCCTAACGTAATCATCCTTTACACCCCCTTATAAGATTAGCTGGCTCTACAAAAACAAATCGAATTACCACTCCCATATACACTACAAGCAAGCTTATCAAATAAATAATAATAATCTGCATATTGTTTGATGCATTATGGTAATATTCTATATATTCAAAGTATTCTGCCGCTGTTGGTAACAAAAATTTAAGATATACAATCACTCCTGCTAATAAAGTAAATAATGAAATCAAGAACAGCTCCACCATATAGATTATTATAGCTTTAGTCCTAGTACATCCGCATATTCTCGATATTGCAAAACTTCTCCTACGTTTTTCTAATATATATCTATATATAATACAGTAATTCAATGCACATACAACTATCAGTATAACTGTAACCAATATGAGATCATTATACACACGTATAAAACTAGTATTTTTTATGCCATCAAATTCGGGCACATTCACCTTATCTCCCATATTTCTTATAGCCGCTTTCGACATTGCATTATACTCTGATTCAAGCAAAGGTTTCTCAAGATTTATCCCTATATTTACAATTCTATTATAATTATCAGGCATAGCATTAAAAGGAACAAATATAACATCTGAGCACGGACCCACACCTGTTATCCCTACAACTTCATATTCTTCCTCTCCTATCCTGACCATATTATTCTCTACTAAAATATCTGTTCCAACCACCGCTACCTTTTCATCCGAATTAAGTTCTTCATCTGAAAACATCCTACCTTCAACCATATTTCCTTCAATACTGTTTAAATAAGATGATGCTACAAATTCATTATTTTCATATCCAAAAGATACTTGCATGCCTACTCTTTCATCTGTATATCCTATTATAGATATATAATCTATCTTATTTTTAATTACTGGAATTATTTCCTCATAAAATCTCTCTATCTCTTCCTTCTTCATATGTTTATCAACATTTCTTCCCAAATCATAATCAAGCGATATCCCTTCCACCTCATTTACCTTCGTATTGAAATGATTAATAATTCCGTACGAAAAAAATATTGTTACCACTGACATCAACTGTACAAGAAGGAAGAGAAGGGCAATTGCCCTCTCTCCCTTTATAAGTCTTTTCAAATTAAGCTTTATTTGTTGTAGCATATACTTCACCACCTTTACATATCTTCCCCTTATCCATCTCATATATCTCATCACACAAAATTCTTATATCCTCTTTATTGTGACTAACAAGTAATATAGTCTTCCCCTCTTCCTTAAGCTGACTTAAAATCTTCCTTATCATTTCCACACAATCATTGTCTAGTCCGTTCATAGGTTCATCCAGTATCAAGGTTTCTGGCTCTTCCATTAATGCCTGTGCGATGCCCAATCGTTGTCTCATACCTAAGCTATACTTTCTAACCATTTTATTTCTAGCTTCGTATAAGCCAACCTTATCAAGAACCTTATCTATCTCTTTCTTACCTATCGTTTTATTAAGAGATGCCAATTCCAAAAGATTCTTTCTACCTGAATAATATGGTATAAATGATGGTGTCTCTATAATGATTCCCGTATCTTTAGGAAAATCTATATCC
>JBGVNF010000113.1:0-13971 GCA_045125245.1 Lachnospiraceae bacterium | reverse complement strand
CAAACTGTTCGAACAGGACACCAATGTGGCAAGTTAAAAATGGTGCGCTGCGAAAAATTGGTGCGGAATTGGTGCGGAGTGTGTCCCCAAAACCCGAAAAACCATTGAAAATAAAGGAGATTTAGAATATATGAAATTAGGTATCGTTGGACTTCCAAACGTTGGTAAAAGTACATTATTCAACTCATTAACAAAGGCTGGTGCTGAATCGGCTAACTATCCATTCTGTACAATTGACCCTAATGTAGGTGTTGTGCCTGTGCCAGATGAGAGACTTGATAAGCTTGCAGCTATGTATGATTCGGACAAGATTACACCAGCTGTTATTGAGTTTGTTGATATAGCAGGACTTGTAAAGGGTGCATCTAAGGGTGAAGGACTTGGAAATCAGTTCCTTGCAAATATCCGTGAGGTGGACGCTATTGTACATGTTGTACGTTGCTTTGATAATTCTAATATTATTCACGTAGAGGGAAGCATTGATCCACTTCGTGATATTGAGACTATTAATTTAGAGCTTATTTTCTCTGATATAGAGATTCTTGATAGAAGACTTCAGAAGGTTGGCAGAGCTGCTAACAATGATAAGACTATGGCTAAGGAGAGAGACCTTATCCTTAAGCTTAAGGCTCTTCTTGAGGAAGGCAAGCTTGCTAAGCAGTACGAGACTGATGATGATGACGAGAAGTTATGGCTTAAGGAGTACAACCTTCTTACAGGTAAGCCTGTTATCTTTGCTGCAAATGTAGAGGAAGATGATTTGGCTGATGATGGCGCATCTAATGAAAATGTAGCTAAGGTTAGAGAGTTTGCTAAGAGCGAAGGCTTTGAGGTGTTCGTTGTATGTGCTCAGATTGAGCAGGAAATCGCTGAACTTGACGATGAGGAGAAGGCTATGTTCCTTGA
The DNA here is from genome assembly GCA_045125245.1 of Lachnospiraceae bacterium. Taxonomy (GTDB): domain Bacteria; phylum Bacillota; class Clostridia; order Lachnospirales; family Lachnospiraceae; genus SVEL01. The sequence continues at coordinate 13,065 of JBGVNF010000113.1, read as the reverse complement.
AGATTTAGGTATAAAGGATTCTGGTCTTGATAAGCTTATTAGCGCAAGCTATAGCTTGCTTGGCCTTATTAGCTATCTTACAGCTGGTAAGCAGGAGACAAGAGCTTGGACTATTACTAAGGGTACAAAGGCTCCACAGGCAGCAGGTAAGATTCATACTGACTTTGAGAGAGGCTTTATCCGTGCAGAGGTTGTTAATTATCAGGATTTACTTGATTGTGGCAGCTACTCAGGCGCCAAGGACAAGGGACTTGTAGGACTTGAAGGCAAAGAATACGTAGTAAAAGATGGGGATGTTATTCTCTTTAGATTCAACGTATAAGGAGTATGGATATGACATTATTGGATTTAAGTATCAGCTTTCCTAACTTAGGAATAGACATATATGATTTGCCTAATAAATTTTCCATATTTGGCTTAGAGATAGCTTTTTATGGCTTGATTATCGGCCTTGGTATGTTAGCGGGTATGATGATTGGCTTTAGAGAGGCTAAGTTAACAGGACAGAATGTGGAGGATTATATTGATCTTGCATTATATGGCATTGTGTTTGCTATAGTCGGAGCGAGACTTTATTATGTAATATTTGAATGGGATTATTACAAGGGTGATTTTTTTAAGATTATTAACCTTAGAGAGGGTGGTCTTGCTATATATGGTGGTGTAATAGCCGCTGTGATAACTTGCTTTATACTGGCTAGGATTAAGAAATTAAGCTTCCTTCAGATGGCTGATACAGGATGTATAGGTTTGATTTTGGGACAAATAATAGGTAGATGGGGCAATTTCTTTAACAGAGAGGCCTTCGGTGGAGATTCTAATGGTTTATTTGCTATGAAAATCAACACATGGGATTCTAGTGTAGATAGAATAGCTGTACCGGAGGCGGTGAGTTATATTGACGAGGCTGGACAATTTATCCAGGTGCAGCCTACATTCCTTTATGAATCATTCTTCAATTTGTGCGTACTTTTACTTATTTTGGCATTTAGAAAGAAGAAGAGATATCACGGAGAAGTATTCCTTTGGTATATGGCTGGCTATGGTGTGGTTAGAGTGATTATAGAAAGCTTTAGAACAGACCAGCTTATAATAGGAAATACTGGCATTCCTGCATCTCAGCTTTTGGCTGGTTTATTGGCAGTTGGTTGCGGTTCTCTTCTTATATATAATGGCATTAAACACAAAGGCGGCAAGTCTGTATGGAAAGTGGAGAAGGAAGAGGATTACACAGAGTTTGTAGATGAAACTATCCTTTAGTACTAAAGTACTAGAGGATATTTTTTTGCCGTTCAAAAATTGTTTCTACAACTAATAAAAATAAAAAATCACAATATATAGTGCGTATTAAAAGATGAGACACAAGATATTCTAAATGGGATATCCTGGGTCTTATTTTTTATACCTAAAAATGCCAAAAAAGCACGCAATTTAAAGGAAAATCAACCTTAAAGAAAATTAAAAAAGTACTTGATTTTATCAATTAATTGGTATAAAATCGTCATATGAAGTGGTGAAAAGTGGTGAATCGTGGTATCCAGTGGTGCAAAGTGGTAGATTTCACGGTTTATTGCTCTTTTATTCTTTTATTTTAGGAAAGGAAAGCAGGTGTTACTTATGTTCATGAGCGAATATAGTCATTCCATAGATGCCAAGGGCAGAGTGATTGTACCGGCTAAGTTCAGAGAAGAGCTTGGTGAAACATTTGTAGTAACACAAGGTTTGGACGGTTGCTTATTTGTATTTCCTAATGAAGAGTGGAAGAACTTCGAAGAGAAGCTTAAGACGCTTCCTATGGCGAATAAAGATGCCAGAAAGTTTGTTAGATTCTTTCTTGCTGGTGCAGCATTAGCAGAAGTGGACAAGCAGGGTAGAATATTACTTCCAGCGGTTCTTAGACAGTTTGCAGGACTTGAGAAAGATGTGGTCCTTGTAGGTGTTGGTAGCAGAGTTGAAATTTGGGACAAGAAGCGTTGGGAAGAGTGTACATCATTTGATGATATGGATGAGATTGCGGAGCATATGGCAGACCTTGGGCTTAACATCTAGGATTGTGAAGTGCGAACTACGTAGCAATCCGTTGAATCCTAAAATGTAAAGAGGAGATGGATTTCAAAATGGAATTTAAGCATAAGTCAGTTTTATTGGAAGAGACAATTGAAAGCCTTGCTATTAAGCCAGATGGCATATATGTTGACGGTACCCTTGGCGGGGCAGGTCATGGATATGAGGTATGTAAAAGACTTAGTAGCAAGGGGAGATTTATCGGAATAGATCAGGATACAGACGCCATTAAAGCAGCTACGGATAAACTCAGCGTATTCAAGGATAAGGTGCAAATCGACATCGTAAAAAGTAATTATCATGAGATTTCAAACGTACTTAACAGCCTTGGTGTGGAGAAAGTCGACGGTATTTTACTTGATATAGGAGTTTCCTCATATCAGTTAGATAATGCGGAGAGAGGGTTTACATATAAGGTCGATGCACCCCTTGATATGCGAATGGACAAGTCTAATCCTATGACTGCAAAGGATATTGTCAATGGATATAGCGAGATGGAGCTCTTTAGAGTGATTAGAGATTACGGAGAGGACAAGTTCGCTAAGAATATTGCAAAGCATATTGTGAAAGCTAGAGAGAAGAAAGAGATAGAGACTACAGGAGAACTTATAGAGGCTATCAGAGCTGCGATTCCAGCTAAGATACAGGCGACAGGAGGTCATCCTGCGAAAAAGACATTTCAGGCTATTCGTATTGAGCTTAATAAGGAGCTTGAAGTATTAGAGGACTCTATTGATAGGATGATTGATTTGTTAAATGATGAAGGAAGACTTTCTATTATTACATTTCATTCATTGGAAGACAGAATCGTAAAAAATAAATTTAGAGATAATGAAAATCCATGTACATGTCCGAAGAACTTTCCGGTATGTGTGTGTGGTAAGAAATCGAAAGGAAAGAATGTGACTAGAAAACCTATCGTTCCTAGCGAAGAAGAGATAGGTGCTAATAAGCGTTCGAAAAGTTCGAAATTGAGAAGCTTTGAAAGAAGATATCAGTAAGAAGCGTTTCAATAAGGAGTAAATAGAACAGTTTTAGAAAATGGAATTTCTAAAACAAGGGGTTATTAGTAAATTGGTTCATGGAAGGGCAAATCAATGGTAAAGAATGAGAGAAATAGACAACTTTATTATACAGAAGGCAACACCGTACGTAAGGTGGCGACTCCTTTAGAGCGTCCAAAGCGTCCGGAAAGTACATCTGATAGTAGAAGAGAGTTTAATAGAGAAAATAGAAGAAGCTATCGCAAAGCAGATAATTTAGAGATGAGCTTGCCATATGTGGCATTCCTTATGGCGATGGTTGTTATGATAGTAGTGTCGTGTGTGAAGTATCTTGATATGAATGCTCAGAGCAATGATAATAACGTAAAGATTGCTGCACTTACAACTAAGCTTGATACACTTGTGACAAAGAATGATGCTATGGAGTATGAGATTGACGGCTTTATAGATGTGGATTATATTATAAATACTGCTATAAATGAGCTTGGAATGGTTGTTGCAGGAAAGGATCAGGTTACTTTCTATGACAACACACCAAGTGAGTATATGAATCAGTTAAATGATATTCCAGAGGATTAAAGAGGTTGATTATGGATAAAACTAAAGGAAAAAAAGGGCCAGTAAAATTCACAAGAGGAATGACGAATAGACTAGTGTTCGTCTTTTCTCTTGTTGTAATTGGACTGGTCGTTTTATGTGGACGACTTGTATATTTGCATAAAGAATATGGAGAACAATACAACATAAAAGTGCTTGAACAGCAGAATTATTCAAATAAAGTCATACCTTATAAGCGCGGAGATATAGCAGATAGAAATGGAGTGGTATTAGCTACAAGCATTAAGGTATATAATCTTATATTAGATCCTAAGATTATGTTATCTGATGATGGAAAGTATCTTGAACCAACATTGACAGCTCTTAATGCGTGCTTTGGTTATGATATAGGTGAGCTTCGCAAGCTTGTAAATGAAAATAGCAAGAGAAGCTATTATGTATATGCTAAAAAGCTTACATATGAGCAGATGGAAGTGTTTTTAGATATGCAAAAGGACACTGAAAACTACCCTAATATTCAGGGTGTGTGGTTTGAGTCTGAATATGAGAGAAAATATCCATTTTCTTCTTTAGCATGTAATGTTCTTGGATTTACTTCTTCAGGAAATGTAGGAGTTTGGGGAATTGAAGAATATTATAGTAGCTATCTTAATGGAATTGATGGTAGAGAATACGGTTATGTGAATAACGATAATGTCATGGAGGCGGTGAAAAAGCCTGCTGAAAATGGCAATAATATCGTCTCTACCATTGATTTCAACGTACAGACTATAGTGGAAAAATGGGTTAAATATTATACAGATTATTATAAACCAGAAAATCTTGGAGTAGTTATTATGGATCCAAGAAATGGCGAGATTCTCGCTATGGCTGGTATGAATTCATATGATTTGAATAATCCTAGAGATTTATCTTCTTATTATACAGAAGAGCAGATTGCGGCTATGACAGATGAGGACAAGCTTGATGCGTTAAATAAGATTTGGAGAAATTACTGTATCTCCGATACCTTTGAGCCGGGTTCTACAGCGAAGCCATTTACTATAGCATCAGCTCTTGAAGAGGGTAAGATTGGACATAGTATAGAGTTTAACTGTGATGGTGCTGAGCACGTGGGCGGTTGGAATATTAAGTGTCATAAAAAAAGCGGCCATGGCTTAATATCTATTGAACAGGCGCTTGCATATTCTTGTAATGACGCTATGATGCAGACTTCTGTGGCAGAAGGCAAAGACGTGTTTGTGGACTATCAGAGAAGATTTGGCTTTGGTTCAAAGACTAGAATCGATTTACCGGGCGAAGAGAGCTGTGCTAATCTTGTAAAAGATGAGAAAATGGGCGATGCGGATTTAGCTACTAACTCATTTGGTCAGAACTTCAATACAACTATGATTCAGCTTGCTGCTGGGTTTAGCTCTGTTATCAATGGTGGATATTATTATCAACCACATGTGGTTAAGCAGATTGTAAATGAGAATGGCGGTGTCGTAGAAAGCTTCGACAAGAATCTTGTAAAGCAGGTTGTGACTAGTGAGACTTGTGATATCATTAAGGAAGGTCTTAAGATGTGTGTTGAGTCTGGTACTGGTACAAAGGCCGCTATAGAGGGATATACTATTGCTGGAAAGACTGGTACAGCAGAAAAACTTCCTAGAGGAACAGATGAGTATTTATTATCATTTATTGGTTTTGCTCCATATGACAATCCAGAAGTTGTATGTTATGTAACACTTGACAATCCTGTAGTCGAAGGAAAACAGATGACAAGTCATGTTCTTGAGGTATGGACTGCTATTATGGAAGAGATATTACCTTATTTGGATATCTATAAAGAGGTGCAAGAAATTAGTCCTGATGCAGAACCAGGGGATGTGGATGGTTCTTTGTTTGAAGATGAATATAATGAGGCCTTAAATGCAGGCAATGGAAGTACACCGCAGGATGAGCCGGACAGACAACCGCCAGCTCCACAGCCTGAGGAAAATCCAGAGGGGAATAATCAGTAAGAATTGAATTTGACAGAATAATTATATAAAGCATAAGTTTATGTGGAATAACCCTGAAAAAGAATTAATATATTTATAGTGGAATCTTTTTTGGGGTTATTTTTATGGAAATATTTAAGATTTATAATAAGAAAGCACACATGGCAATCTTTTTTTGTTATATGCTTGGTTTTATTGTGATTTTGGGAAGATTGATATTTCTTATGATATATCAATGTGATTATTACGGAACAGAAGCTATAAAGGTTCAAGAAAGAGAGAGAACTATTAAGGCAGCTAGAGGCCTTATTACTGATAGAAATGGCATTGTTTTAGGTGATAATAAAACGGTATGTACAATATCAGTTGTTCATAATCAGATAAAAGAGCCTGAGAAGATTATTGACGTATTACATAAGGAATTGGATATATCTAAGGATGAACTCCTTGGAAAGATTCAAAAGGTTAGTCTAAGAGAAAAGATTAAAAGTAATGTGGATAAGGAGATAGGGGATAGGATAAGGGCTTACGACTTGGATGGTGTTAAGGTGGATGAGGATTATAAAAGATATTATCCATTTGGGAATCTGGCATCTAAGGTCTTAGGCTTTACGGGAGCTGACAATCAGGGAATAATCGGATTGGAAATTGAATATGAACAATATCTAAAAGGTCAAGCAGGAAAGATACTTACTATTACAGACGCCAGAGGCATAGAGCTGGAAGGAGTTGCTGAAAATAGGATTGAACCTGTGGCAGGGAATAATCTTGTGACAACTATAGATGTAAACATTCAAAAGTATGCATCACAGGCAGCCAGCAAGGTATTGGAGACAAAGCAGGCCAATTACGTATCTATCATTGTTATGAATCCAAATAATGGTGAGATATATGCTATGGTAAATGAACCGGAGTTTGATTTGAACAGTCCGTTTCAGTTAGTTTCTACAGAATCAAATAAGGATGAAGCTAAAGAAGAGGCTGTTAAACAGACTGTAAATAAGCAGGATTTACTTAATAAAATGTGGCGAAATAATTGTATAAACGATACATATGAGCCTGGTTCTACATTTAAAATAGTAACTGCCACAGCAGCACTTGAAGAAAAGCTAGTGACTATAGATACACCATTTTATTGCCCTGGCTATTGTATCGTAGATGATAGAAGGATTAGGTGTCATAAGGTGAATGGTCATGGAAGTCAGGACTTCCTTCATGCAACCATGAATTCTTGTAACCCTGCGTTTGTGTCCGTTGGCTTGTCCGTGGGTAAGGAAAATTATTATAAATATATGGGTAAACTAGGCATTCTTGAAAAAACTGGTGTGGATTTACCGGGAGAAGCGGGGACGATTATTCATAAAATAGATAATGTGGGTAATGTGGAACTGGCAACGATGTCCTTTGGACAGTCCTTTCAGATAACACCATTACAGCTTTTAAGGACAGCTAGTGCTATCGTAAATGGTGGAAAGCTTGTTACACCACATTTTGGAATGAGTATAACTGACTTTCAGGGAGTGGAAAAAGAAAAGCTTCTATATAATATAGAAGAAAATGCTATCTCTAAGGAAACTTCTGATACTATGCGCTTTATTATGGGGAAGGTAGTCAGTGAAGGTGGCGGAAGTAAAGCTATTGTAAAAGGTTATGAAGTGGGCGGAAAAACTGCGACCTCGGAGAAGCTTCCTAGAGGAAATGGAAAATATATATCATCTTTTATAGGCTTTGCGCCAGTTGAAAATCCGCAGGTTATAGCTATATGTATCATAGATGAACCTACAGGTATATATTATGGCGGAACAATTGCAGCACCAGTGATACAGGAGTTATATGAGAATATATTGCCGTATCTTAATATTAAAACCATTGAATAATTTATAGAAAGATATTATACTAGTATAGAATTTGGAGGAATATCATGGAAAGAGAACGAAGAGAACGAAGAAATCAAAGAGATCAAAGAGAATATAGAGAACAACGAGAATATAGAGAGCAAAGAGAACAAAGAGGACAAAGAAAAAGAAATAAAGCAGCTAGAGGCGGAATGGATTATAGTCTTTTGGTTGTAGTTATCTTTTTGTTGGGCTTTGGTCTTGTTATGCTTTATAGTAGTAGCTACTATAGTGCTAGTTTGAAGTTTGAAGATCCTACTTGGTATCTTAAAAAGCAGATATTTGCTACAGCTCTTGGTATTATCGCCATGATATTTGTAACGTTTATAGACTACAAGATATATAAGAAGTTTACCTGGATTATCTATGGTGGCTCTGTTTTATCGATTTTTATGGTTCTTACTCCCCTTGGTATAGAGGCTAATGGTGCAAGAAGATGGGTTGATTTAAAGGTTGTGTCTATTCAGCCTGCTGAAATTGCAAAAATTGGTGTAATTATAACTATGGCAGCCATTTTGTCTTATAACGTAAGAAAGATAAAGGGCCTTGTGGGGATTATATTTGTGTATCTAATAGCACTTATTCCTACAGCGATAATATTCTTTGTAACTGATAACTTTAGTTCGGCTATTATCGTAGCTGCTATTGGAGCTATAATGCTTATAGTAGCTTGCAAGAATAACAAGGGATTTATTGCACTTATAGTAGTCTTGCTTGGTTTGGCAGTAGTTGCTCTTTTGGCCTTCGGTGGATTTAGAGCTACTAGAATTATGGTATGGTTAAATCCAGAACAGTATTCTAGTGAAGGTGGTTTCCAGGTGCTTCAGGGATTGTATGCTATAGGGTCTGGCGGCTTGTTTGGCAAGGGCTTAGGACAGAGTGTGCAGAAGCTTGGATTTGTACCAGAGGCTCAGAATGATATGATATTTACTATCGTTTGCGAGGAGCTTGGTTTATTTGGCGGAATTGCAGTATTATTGCTATTTGCATTCCTTATATGGAGATTTATGGTAGTGGCTAACAATGCTCCAGATTTATTTGGTTCTCTGATAGTTGTGGGTGTAATGGCTCACATAGCAGTTCAGGTTATTCTGAATGTGGCAGTTGTTACAAATACAGTGCCAAATACCGGTGTAACTCTTCCTTTCATAAGCTATGGTGGTACATCTGTGGTGTTCCTACTTATGGAGATGGGATTGGTTTTATCGGTTGCTAGACGCTCGGGAAAAGGACGGGAGGTATAATGACAGATGAAGAAGAAAGTGATAATATGTCTTATTCTTATGTCGATTATAGGTGCGTTTGTTTTCTTTTGTGCAACTAGAAGGATAAATCTTACCTTTGATGAAAGGGAAGGCTTGGCTAGTGATAGTGGGATAACGATTGAGTTCTCAGGCTCTGAAAAGTATACAGATAAGGAACTTTCTGAATATCTGTTTCCTACTAAGAAAAGCGCAAATCCATTTGTATTCTGGTTTACTAGTCGTTTTAAAGAACATGTGGAGATACCTTTTGTGGAGGCCTATGATGTAGAGCTTGATGGACTATCACATTTTAATGTTACTTTCTATGAGAAAAGTCTTGTAGGATACGTTGAATATATGGGGTCATACAAGTATTTCGATAAAGACGGTATAGTAGTAGAGAGTTCAAGCAGACTTATAGAAGGTGTTCCATTTGTGACAGGTATTGATGTGGATTACATAGTGCTTCACTCCAAACTTCCTGTTGAGGATGATAAGGTATTCGATGTGCTTCTTGATATAACACAGCTTCTGAATAAATATGAGATAGATGTTGACAAAATATTTATTTCTAACGAGTTGGAGATAAGGCTTTATCTTAATAAGATAAGAGTTGAATTGGGCACTAAGAAAGATTTAAGTGAGAAAATTATGGACTTAAGGGATATATTGCCTAATTTATCAGACGTTAGTGGTGTATTGGATATGAAAATTCTTGATGTAAATGGAAATGGATACACACTTAAAAAGGACTAAGAAAAAATAGGACTAAAAAACTATGAAAAAAATTCAAAATGTAGTTGATTATTTTTTGTTTTGAATATATTATATAATAAGGTGTGATTTGCTAAAGAAAAAATACACCTTATGTAAATGGTAACAATGAAATTGGACATGAAGGAGGATAAAACCTTGCTTGAAATTAAGACAAATGAGGCTGAAGCAGCAGCAAAGATAATAGTAGTAGGTGTCGGCGGTGCTGGTAATAATGCCGTTAATCGTATGATAGATGAGAATATATGTGGAGTGGAGTTTATCGGTATCAATACTGATAAGCAGGCTTTAAAGCTTTGTAAGGCTCCAACAGCTATTCAGATTGGAGAGAAGCTCACAAAGGGACTTGGTGCCGGAGCACAGCCAGAGGTTGGAGAGAAGGCAGCTGAGGAGAACGTTGAAGAGCTTACAGAAGCACTTAAGGGTGCAGATATGGTATTCGTAACATGTGGTATGGGAGGCGGAACTGGTACAGGTGCTGCTCCAGTTGTTGCGAGAATCGCTAAAGAGATGGGTATCCTTACAGTAGGTGTTGTGACTAAGCCATTTAAGTTTGAGGCTAAGACACGTATGAGCAATGCTGCAGGTGGTATCGACAAGTTAAAGGCTAACGTAGATACACTTATCGTTATTCCAAATGATAAGCTTCTTGAGATAGTAGATAGAAGAACAACTATGCCAGATGCTCTTAAGAAGGCAGACGAGGTATTACAGCAGGCAGTTCAGGGTATTACTGATCTTATCAATGTACCTGCACTTATTAACCTCGACTTCGCAGACGTACAGACAGTTATGACTAACAAGGGTATCGCTCATATTGGTATCGGTAGTGCACACGGTGATGATAAGGCTAACGAGGCTGTTAGACTTGCTGTTACAAGTCCACTTCTTGAGACAACAATCAAGGGAGCTTCACATGTTATTATCAATATCTCAGGTGATATCGGACTTATGGAAGCTAATGAAGCTGCATCATTCGTTCAGGATCTTGCTGGTGAGAACGCAAATATTATCTTCGGTGCAAGATATGATGATACAAAGCAGGATGAGTGTACAATCACAGTTATTGCAACTGGTCTCGAGGAGGCTCAGGCTCCAGCATTTGGACAGGCTAAGCCATTTACATATCAGCCATCAGTTAAGCCAGTAGGCGCTGGTGTTGCATACCAGGCAAATGCACAGGGTGTTAAGCCAAGTATTAGCTTCAACACAAAGCCAGTTGAGAGCACAATTCAGGAAAAGTCTATTACTATTCCTACATTCTTACAGAAGAACAGAAAGCAGTAATTATGAATTAATTCATAGTTGCCCTGCAACAGAGTGTAAAATTACAATGTGTAAGGTATTCATACCTTACACATTTTTTACGTTAAATACATCTTTTTTACAATGTAAAATGTTATAACCTTTATATACAAGTCGAAGACTAGGAGGCTATATGAAGTACGTTGTATATTTAGATGTATTTTTTTTGGTAAATCTGGTGATGGACTTGATATTGTTAAAACTGACTGCACTTTATATAAAACCACAAACCACTTACTTAAGGTGCTTATCAGGTGCTATATGCGGAAGTATTTTAAGTATAATCGCAGTTGCTTTGCAACTTAGAACTAGTATCTTTTCGCTTCTAATATCCTATGATAATATGATTATTCATATGCTTTTTTCGTATATTTTCATAGTATGGGCTATGGTAGCGATTACATTTGGAAGAAGCAGTATAAAGGAAATGCTCACAAGAAGTGCCGTTTTATATATTATAACTATTTTTATGGGAGGGTTGTTCAATTTTCTGTATAGTTACACGTATTTTGGTTACTTATTGCAAAGTATATTTAGAGGCTTTACAAGTAGTGTCAATGTGATATGGATGTTAGGAGTAACGTTTACTTCCTATATGATACTTAATCTTTTACATATATTTTGGAAGCGAATCAGAGGTGGAAGTATGATGGTAGAGGTTGTACTCATACTTGATAATCAAAATGTTAGCGTAAAGGGTCTTATTGATTCGGGTAATTCCTTGACGGACCCTTATACAGGAAAAAGAGTACATATCATATGCGTTAGTTCCGTTAGAAATCTACTAGACGGAATAAGTATATACGAACACAATTTTAAACTTATACCGTTTCGTTCCCTAGGTAAAAATAATGGTTTAATCCGAGCCATAACCTTTGATGAATTGCATATATATAATGCAGATGAAGAAAATATGGACACTAAAGAAGAAATCTATTCAGAGAAATCGCCTATTATCGGCCTTTACGAGGGTTGTTTATCTAAAAATGGCGAATATGAAATGTTGCTACATAAAAGTGTGAAATTTTAGGAGGAAGAGTATGTTTATTAAAGTGTCTATTAAAAAAAGAGGAAAATTAAAGTTGATTTCATCTCTAAAAAGTCTTTTTGTATCTAGTGGAGATGGAGAAGTTCATTATATAGGTGGCAATGAAGTATTGCCACCACCGTTGGAAGCGTATGAAGAAACCTGTGCTATAGAAGGCCTTGGAACCGATATGGATAAGGAAGCTAGAGATATTTTAATAGAGCACAATCTAAGGCTTGTAGTTTACATTGCAAAAAAATTCGACAATACAGGTGTAGGTGTAGAAGACTTAATTTCAATTGGTACCATAGGCCTCATAAAAGCCATAAATACATATAACAAAGACAAAAATATAAAGCTTGCCACATACGCTTCTAGGTGCATTGAAAATGAAATACTTATGCACCTTCGTCGCAACAGCAAAACTAAGCTTGAAGTATCCATAGATGAGCCTCTCAATGTAGACTGGGATGGCAATGAACTTCTATTATCTGACATACTTGGAACTGATGAAGATGTGGTATCTAAAAATGTGGAGGAAGAGGTCGAACTAAAGCTTCTTAACAAGGCTATGGAAAAGCTTTCTAAGCGTGAACGCCAAATAGTGGAGCTTCGCTATGGAATCGGAACAAATCATGGCAACGAAATGACACAAAAAGAGGTTGCTGATATGCTTGGCATATCCCAATCATACATATCACGTCTCGAGAAAAAAATTATAGGGCGCCTTCACCGCGAAATTGTCCGTTTCCAGTAATTTTTTCAAGGTTTCCCCTCCTATAATCCCAGTATATAATATACATTATCCGAACTTTGGTATGTAAATATCAGATTTTCTCACCCAAAACATTTATTGACAACCAAAGTGTATTTATATATTTTTTAGCATATATGAGGGTTCTGATGATTTGCTTATATGCCCTTCTTGATACTAAGGCTGCGTGTATTCTCATTAAAAATACATCTAGCTAGTGGTGTTCATGTGGTGAAGACATCTTAGAAGATTTTCTATTTTCATTCCCCACACCTTGCAAATGCTTATTAGTCGCCTGCCTGCGTAACTCGCGCCTTGGCTTATTGCCCAATGTCATTAAGATAAGAGAATATGTCGTTAAGAACAGATATGAACGTTATCATGTCTGTTCTTTTTTTACATTTTTCACAGCAAAAAAGCAAAAAAAACACTTGACAAATCATCAAAAAAATGCG
>JBGVNF010000112.1:0-2957 GCA_045125245.1 Lachnospiraceae bacterium | reverse complement strand
ATCATCATCCCTGCCATAATAGACTTTCCAATTAATCGCTTTGTAGGCATCTGTATCTTAGTTTGGCAACCTTCTATGTATTTTTCAGCAACTTCTTTTATTGTTAAATATCCTTCCATATTTAGAAATCTCCTTTTGTACTAAATAGAAAAATTATATCATTTTTTTCTACTCTGTCAATATTAAAATTTTACATTTTTCTATTTAATTACTTCTTATACAACTGTATCCCTTCCCAAGCAATCGCCCTATTCAGCTCCAGTACTTCCTCTGGCGTCCCTAACACTGTAAACGCCACTGCCGTTCCGCTCTCTATTCCTAGCTTCTCTCCCGAGCTATTATATGCCCCTAGGATATACACATTTCCAACCACGAAAATATAGGACATCCCTTTTTAGTTCTCTATCTATCCTTCAATAATACCTTACAGATCCAATGCGACCCATTCAGAACTGATTTTTGTATATAGTTGCATTTTTCCGTCACACAAACTACACTTCATCAAAATGAAGTTAATACTTCTTGTCATAATTTTACCTTATAATAATTTCTACTTCCAACCCTTCCACACATCAGGGCAATATCCCACCGTCGCCTGCTTTCCATTTCTCACAATCGGTGTCTTTATCACCTGCTGATTGGCAAGTAGCTTCTCTTCCTTCTGCTCGTCTGTAATATGTTTTACCAATGCCAACGCATCCTTGTCCTTACAATCTTCATTAATCATCGCCTGCAGACCGCCTACAGCCTGACATACACTACGGAATTCACCTTTACTTATTCCTTTTTCGCTCATATCGATGAATTGAAACTTAATGCCACGTTCCTTGTAGTAACGCTCAGCTTTCTTTGTGTCGTTGCACTTCTTTGTGTCAAATATTTGTATGTTCATAATCTTCCTCACATTTTTATACAATATATTAAACTTTATTTTAAGTCCTAATAAAATTATTCAAATAGACCATACGTCACAACTTGCTGTAACTTAATAACGGCTGTCTCATAATCTGTTTCTTCAAATAGCATCTTCATTGTAATATCTTCATAATCCTTTTTATATGCTTCCACATCAATTATTTCCTGCAACAATTTATTCATTTTAACACCCGGTTTAGCACTGCGGCACTGTTCATGCGGCTCACGTTCTATATATACTTCTTTTGCCAAATCCTTCAGTTTATCATCCAATGGCACGATTTCCGATAATTTATAGATATCATATATATGCCTTGAATGTTCAGAAATTACGCCACTCAAATAATAATCACCTAAGGCATATAATTTATCTATAAAGGTTCGCTCTGCCACCTGCACATTAACCTCAAATGGTTCTAGTCCGTATTGTTCAATAAGATTATCAAATCCATTTTCATGCAAATAATCATAGATTATGCTTGTCGCTTGCATCTTTTTACATGGATAAGCTTTAATATATACTGCTGTTTCCACCATCAAATGCTGCTTTAGATAGTTAGCAGAAAATACCGTCGGGTAATCAATAATATATCTGTTAAATGTTCTACGACTTCTGACATTTTCAGCATTGTCCAGATTAAAACCAAATTCATCTATTATCGAAACGATTGCTTCCTTTAACTTTTTGCGTTGTCCTTCTGTTGGACGTGTTTCCACCTCTATATTTAGGTCTATATCTTCTGAAAATCGCTTGATAAGCTTATAGCATTTTGACAGTGATGTTCCGCCCTTAAATATTATATTAGGTATCACTTCTACAATCCGTTTCAAGAAAAGCGTCACATAATAGTCTTTCTCGACTATGCTTGCATCAATTCCTGTCTCTTCTGACACTTTTAGAATTACCTGTTCAAAATTTTCTCTGTCCTTATGCAACACAGAATATCGCCTCACTTTCTATAAGATTTCTCATCACCTTATCTGGAAATACACTTGCATATTTTAATATATCTTTTTTAGATATGTTATTCGCACCTATATATTCTGCAATTCTTTTCTTTTTGTCATCATCTAGCATGGTTGGTGTAATATCATTCATCAGTTCCAGAAAAGCAAGTATTGGCGCATTATCAGTATTAATTTCAACCCTCGCTCTTCTTAATACCACTCTTTGACTGCCCACTGTAATCTCTCTGACTTTAGAACTCTCATTGTTGGTATATATCTCTAGGACATTCGGCATCTGCGTAGTTATCTTCAATTGATTTTGCAGGGTAATTCCTGAGTAATAACCGATTATTCGCTTAGAATCATTGATGTACTTCTTTTCAATGACCTTACGCGGATTTAATATGCTTTTTCCAAAGATTGTCTGTGTAGGAACATAATATACGCCCTTTTCGTATTTGCATAAATCTCCACTCTCACAGAGCGACTGTAACTGTTTCATAATCCAAGGTCTTGAGTAATCTTCAAATGTAATTTCCGATAATAATATTGGCTCATTTGTCCCATACTGTTGGTATAACATTTCTAACAAAGTCATCGACATACATCTCCTTTCCAAGTATTATATCCTTTTCTAAGCAGATTATACCTTTTCTGACTCTCAAAGTCAATATTATTATATTTATCTTCTCCTATTATGTCACGTATGACATATTTTTAACCTATAACTCGTAACAAATACGATATATTATTCACGACCCATAATAAAAAGACAGATTAAGTATTCTTAGCCGAATATCTTTAATCTGTCTTTTACTAATTATTTTTTAATTAATATCTCTTAATATAACTTCGCTCCCGCAGGTATATGATTATCTACCATAAGAAGTCTAAGTTCTTCACCATCTGAATCCTTAAGGTTATTTACTGCTGAAAGTAACATACCACATGATTCAATTCCCATCATAGCTCTTGGTGGTAAGTTTGTAATAGCGATAAGTGTCTTACCGATTAACTCTTCTGGCTCATAGAACTCATGAATACCACTTAAGATTGTTCTATCTGTACCTGTTCCATCGTCAAGTGTGAACTGT
>JBGVNF010000111.1:0-3672 GCA_045125245.1 Lachnospiraceae bacterium | reverse complement strand
CGCAGGTAGTGGTAAGACACACACTCTTTTAGCCGCGGTAGCCAATTATCGTTATGAGCATCTAAATGACCGCATCTGCGCCATTACGTTCACTCGCGCCGCGAGAGCCGAGATGGAAGTGAGACTTCGTGAGATGGGCATCTATGATGTTGAGGTAACGACTATTCACGTGTGGGCCCGCAACCTACTTGAATATTTTGCAGATAAATATGATTTTAGAATTGTTGTTCTAAATGAAACACAAATTAAACAAGTGCTACAAGATATTGTTAGAGATTATTTAGTTCGCGCGCGCATACGTTCTATTAATATAAATATTCTTTACAGTTATATTACTGGAAATAAAACTATGGATGTAACTGATAATTATCGCCGCACATTAAGGGCTTTAGAAGAACGTTATATTCAATATAAGAGAAATAATAATTTATATGACTTTACTGACTATCCGCTTTATTTATGGGATATTATGAAGTTATATGATGAATATGTAAATACTATTGATGCATTGTTTGTGGATGAGCTACAAGATGTGGATCCAATTCAATTTCAGATCTTTGAAAGAGTTAATTCTAGTAAGAAATTTTTCATTGGAGATGCTTGGCAATCAATTTATGTATTTAGAGGCTCTGATGGGGAAATTTTTGAAAAACTAGATGATTTTCATATGTGTAAGTTAAAATATAATTATCGTAGTTATCAAGAAATCATCGATTATGCTTCTACTGTGTATATGGAGTTATATGATGATGTTGTAGATGAAGATAGAAGTAGATATATTACACAAGTTAGTTGGAGTAAGCCCTCATCTATTCAGTGTAAAAAAGGATATGGTGGAGAGGTTATAATGATTAATCCTTTTGAACAATGTGTAGTATTTAAAGAAAAAAAGAAAAATGTTGATAATGCTTATCGACAACTAAGAAGAATCATGGAAATGAATCCAATGATTTTGTGTAGAACAAACAAACAAGTTAAGACTATTCAAGAATTTGGAATTAGTAATGTAAGTACAATTCATCAAGCTAAGGGGTTAGAGTATGATAGTGTAATTGTAATTGATACTGAAATTAATTGTCTTGAGGATTTAAATGTTGCTTATGTAGCTTTGACCAGAGCGAAGGATAGAATGCTTGTAATTAATTTTGTTCAATTTGAAAATTTTTTAAAGAGTAGATAACTCTTTGGGAGGAATTTATGAAAGTTCACGGCTTGTCTTTTTATAAAGATATAGAAAATCTGAATACTGAAAGCTTTTATGAAGATAGGTTTTTTCCTCTAGACATGGAATATATTGGTGCCGATGAAATTGTTGACTGAGATGCAACATACGGTGTATTGTATGGAAAAAATATTAAAATTTCTTGCTACGAAACAGATGATGTGTGAGCAAAGTTTAAAAGTTCTAATAAAGAATTTTGACAATATGTTCAGCTAGCAAATAATGAAATTACCATTCCTCATTATAAGCAAATCATAACCAAAGACGTAGAATGAATAGGTAATTCTGCAAACGTTGTTATTTTGCACCCTTTTAAAAATAGAGGTATTACAGTAGAGATTGTTAGCCCAGATTGTACTAATACATATACATTATTTGATTATAAGCTAACTATTACTTTAACAGGAAGCGGTTCTAAAAAACCACCGCAAATTCTTGTAAAGTTTGAAGCCGATTGTTTGTTTTTAGATTCGGCTGGTTTTGCTCGTAGGGGCGGTGATTTCTTTAAATGAAAAAAAGAAAATGAAGATCGTACATGTTGGATGATTGGTAATGACACCAATAACGGTCCACAAATTGTGGGTAGTGTTTATGTAGAAAATAAAGTGTCTAATTTAAATGCTTTTGATACGACAAGTACTTATAGGTTAAATAATCAGGATACTGTAAGTTACAGTTATGAACAGGATAAAGATACAGAACAATATAGACTAAGTAAAGAACCTAAGTTAAATATATATAACGCACCCACATACGCATGTTTACACAAAATGGTTTCTTCAAATATATTTGATATGCGTGAAGAGGAAGGTTTATTATATTTAGTAGAAGGTAATTCTAATGGATATAATTCACATATATTTGCACTACCAAAAAACTCTACTGCGTATGTATTTAAAAGAGATATTGATGAATATGAACTAAATGTCGCCAACAAACTTACTTTTGCCTATGGTAATTACAATTCAGATGAATATAATCCTACCATTCCTTACTATGGTGCTAACATGCTGTCAGAAACACTTAATGGTACCTTAAAAGAGTATCTTCCACGTTTTCCATATGCAGAATATTACGGACATAAAGAAAAACTTATTAACCCTAAAATTTACGACATACCAATTTCAAGAATCATCAAGGGTGGTAGTATCAATGATCTTAATCCTGATGGTGGTAGTCCTGGCACCGAACTAACTAATGCAAATGGGTCTTGTATTATTGGTGAATTTACTACTGCAAAGTATGTTTCATATCCTCAATCTCAGGCATACAAATACTCATGAAAAGAACCAGATCCATATGTGTTAGAGGTTAATTTAACTCAGATCGGCATGAAATATCAGGAAATTAAAACAAAAAAAGGTTGAAGTAAAGCGTCTCCTAGTGTCTTTCCTTTTATAAAAGAACAAGTAATAGAGAAGCAAACCGACATATCTTCGGCAAATAAATATATTCGTACGGAAATTGAAGGCAGACCAAAAGATTCATATGCTGGATATCGTATGAATATTGCAGAAGAGCCACTAACCGGCGAAGATAAAAATTATACAAAGCCTACTGGTACAGATTCTAAATACATGTTTGTTGACCATGATGCCTACAGTGATACTGTGCGTTGATTTAGAAGACTTCCAATGCAATGTAAAATGAAAATACAATATCCATATTGTTTTACAGAAACAACTTTTCCTTGTATTGACTCGGTTGTTTTAGAAACAAAAGGAGGAAGTGTAAATTCAACTACATTATATTCTTCGTTTGTTTTACATTTAAAAACAGATCTACAATTCAACTCATCTAAAAAAGCAATTTTTGCACATAGTCCTGACATATATGATAATAATATAAGCGTGTATATATACAAGGATGTTGCAAAATACAACAAAGATGTTGAATATAATTATCGTAGTATAACTTATGATTTGAAAACAGAACAACGGTATGAAAGCTATATAGCCACATATTGTGACGTTCAACACTCTGGTGTAAATACTCAATTCAATGATGCTTGAATTGTATTAAAACTAGCTTAGTTAAGATTTTTCTTGACTAAGCCTTATTTTTTTACTATAATATATATAGTAATAGAAAGGATAATTTATATGAAACCAACTTTAACACGAAAAATCATTTATGTTGAAGACTCAGACAAAGAAACAATAGATTTTTATAATGAATACTTTTACAATGATAGCTATGCAAACTATATGCAGGGCATAGACGAACGTGTAGACTTAATTTGCGCAGGTGATGGATATAAAGAATGTCAATCCAACTTTGATTATTTCTGTATGCAAGCTGAAATGTATATTGATAATAAACAGCAAGATTTAACTCACACAATCATAACAAATCAACTTGAATTACTTGAGGAATTAAGTATTAATAGCGACACTAATCCAGCGTACTCGTTTAATCGTAAAGATGAATTGTGGTTGTTTGTTAATAAT
>JBGVNF010000110.1:0-11118 GCA_045125245.1 Lachnospiraceae bacterium | reverse complement strand
TTTTCTTTTCATAATACCTTGCATATTTTCTCCTCTGTCTTTCTTTTCCTTTTATACTATTCTGTTACATTTTCTTCGTATACGTAGCTATCTTTTATTTTTTCAACAGTATCATTAAATAATTCCTCTAACGTTCCATATCCGTAATAATAGAAAAATGCTGTATCTGTTGGTTGCCAACGATTATTTACTTCATCGTATTTATCAAAATCAGCTACACACTTACCAGCTTCATCAATCGCAACGTCTGAAAATTTTATAAATATGTAATGTGGATACTTATTACCATCAAATTCAGCATCTACCTTATATATCATATATATTTGATTTGCATATAATGAAGGATCTTCTTCTTTCTTAGTAAGGAAATAGTTACCTACATAAGTAAGTCCTTTTAATCCATCCATATTTCCTTCTAACTTATTCCATCTTTCCTTATATATCTCTTCTGTCTTTGTCTTTATTTCGTTAAGTGCATCGTCACTAAATTCTGACATAGATTTTGCATAAGCTGGTAATCCTTCAACTGTATATTCCTTACTTGCAGGATTAGGAAGAGCATTAAACTCCTCAATAAATCTGTCTACATTATTAACATTAGCTGTTACTATTATCTTATCACCATTAGACAAATCATACTGCTTATCTATAGAAAACTCTATATACTGCATCTCTTTTTTATCTGTATCTGCCTTAACATTTGCTTTTCCATATGGAACAGCTCCTTCAAACTCTACTTCTACATATTCAAATGGATTAAAGGCTGCAATCTCCTCAAGCCCTTCTACTTTATATTCAATATCTGAATACTTTAATTTACAGCCAAAATATTCCTTGGCACTCTTATCATCACATTCCCATGTAATCTTAATTACATCTCCATTTGAAAGTTCTGTAGTCTTATCAGCCTCATATTCTACACAATAATTATTAAAAACATTCATTGGCTTTGAACCTAATTTTAATTCAAAATTAATTTCTTCATCGCTACCATTCTTAGTTTTTAATTTAATTTTGTCCTTATAATCTTCATCAAATGCATCATAATCAAAAGAAACCTCTGCTGTTCCCATTGTATTATAGCCCGAAAGATTAACCGTTACATACTTATTGAGATCAATAGTCACACTTTTGTCTGATGATTTTGAATCATCATTACATCCAACTATTCCAAATAGCATCAAACCTAGAATAGTCATTAATAGCATTAATTTTTTCTTCATGTAGTTTTCTCCTTTACAAACTGTAAATAATAAACCTGGCCTAAGTTTATGCCAAGTTTATCAAAAAAAATGTTTAAAGTCAACGGTATACCGTTAATTATTTTTATAGATATACCTTATACTTCTATTAAATATTATGGTGGGGTGATTATTTATGACATATTCCGATGTTATCAAATACAGAATATCGACTTTAGTTAAAGAACGTAATATTACAATAAATAAACTGGCTACTCTTAGTGGCCTAACACAATCGACTCTCGAAGATATTATGAATGGTAGAACAAAAAATCCTAAATTAAAAACTCTTCATAGAATAGCAATTGGTTTAGATATGAAATTATCTGAGCTTTTGGATTTTCCAGAGATGAATGAGACCAAATTTGATGACGAATAAAAAAGTACAAGGATGCCAATGTCATCCTTGTACTTTTTATATTTATTAAATATTTTTTAATATCCCAATTCCTCATTTACTAAAATAACATGAATTCTTCCTGCATGTCTTGAGAAACGTGTAATTAAGAATTCACAGCATATCGTATCCATCGACTTACAATTTGCACAAGACCCATTCTTCTTACATGGTGTATCAAGTGGAAATCTCTGAGCATTAATAGGTGCTGCGATATTTCTAGCTCTCGATAATGCACTGTCAATGTCCTTAGCCACCTTATTCATACCCACAACCATAACTACATGTAATGGTCCATAAGCTATCGCTGCCACACGGTTACTATTTCCATCAATATTTACAAGAATACCATCCTCTGTGATAGCATTACTACTGCAAAGGAAATAATCACTTCCAAAAACTTGAAGTTCTGTCTTTCTCTTATCCTCTGGTGTGGTACAAGTATCTCTATTATACACAGTATAATCTCCATTACATACAGCCTCTTTCAATCCAATCTCAGCTATAGATACAGAGCCACCCCAACCTATACTAGAGCCCTTTGGGATGATTTCAAGAGCCTTTTTCAATGCCTCTTCCTTAGTTTCTGCATAGTATCCAGTCATATTACGAGACTCAAGTCCCTTTATAACCTTCTGTGCCAACATACGATTTCTTGTTGTAATATTGTTATCCATAAATACCTCCATATATTTTTTTACTTTAATGCTGTTTATAATCTATCCATGAACATTTCTTCTAAAATATTAAGATTGTCATCTGAATGTTCTACCTCTCTAGCATATCGATAGCTTATTTCAATACATTTTTCTAAAGTTATCTGCTTATTATTTTTAAGCCATTCACTAACAATTATTTCTTCTATAAAGCACACCGAAAATGTTGATAATGCCAATTTACTATATACTAGGTCATCATATACGGAACCTAAGAAATATGTATATACAAAGAACATAAGAAGCTGTTCCTTGAATATTCCCCATCTGTCAGCTGATATCCCCTTTACAAAATCATTGTAGAATTCATCTCTAATTTTAGAATAGTCTTCACAAATGCCATTATACAAGTTTTTCTTTAAGTCTTCAATAATTTCTGGCCAATCCTGTCTTAAAACTTCCAATTCCTTGAATAGCTCATATGCAGATTTAACCTTTTCAAATCTGATATTATCACTTATCTGTTCAAGCCCAGATGCCTGTAATATTTTTCCTTCTAAGGGTTTGTATTCATCAGCTATCTCTTCCATTCTATAAACTTCCTGCTCATCCACAGCGTTCTGAAATTTTCTAGCCATATCCATTATATAAGACATTCTCATATCAACAGACAAATCTCTATTTTGAATAATCTCAAATATAACGTCTCTTGCTTGTTCAAGCTGAGTGTACATAAAAAAATCAAAATCTTCAAATTCTTCTTCCAAAGGGTCTATATCTTCATTTTCTTCAATATCAAATACAAGCTTATTTGTATCCTCCAAAATAATCCTTGCTGCCACAGGACACGATAAAGAAAGTGAATATTCTCTCACACCTTCAAATTCTTCAATATGTCTAGGATACATGTGACATGTTCTACACAAGCCACCTTCTCCTTTAGCTGTCACAAGATCACATAAATAATTATCATTAAGCATAGCGCAACGACCATTGTTCTGAAAGAATACACCTTCCCCCCAGTCAATGGAATTCTTCAGACGATAACTAAACTCATCTTTTTCGTTGCTATATTTTTCAAGAGTTTCATCATCTATAACAATCTGCCATCCTGCACAACAAGTATCAGGACATTTATCGGCTATACACTTAAAATCATTATAATAATAAGGCTTTACATATCTCATTACTTATTCCTCTATCATTCAAATCTTTTTTCTTTCCCTTTGTACACTTCCTGTCAAATAACAATTTAGTTTATACACTTTTTATGTATATTGTCAATCTAGTTTATGCACTTTTTCACGTAGAAAAATTGCCGTAAAATATATTATAGACAATATCTTTTTTTGTATATATAATATAATATGATATAATACATAAGCACTGAACGGAGGATATTCTATGAATTACATTTTATATAGTGAAAATTATATTAAATTTTTTCAACATTTCGAAGAAGGCATAACCTCCATTGAAGATTGTTTTGACAAAATTCATGACGGAATGGAACATATTGCCGAAACGATGCATATCGGCAGATTTGATATCTGTGTAGAGGCCCCACCAAATACATATTCGCCAGAAGGTTTCCATATAGACTACCCTATTTATTCGCACAATGGAGACTACGATACTCCACCATGCCAATATCCATACGAAACAAGTGAAAAAGGTCGAATTATGTTTAGAGTATTTCCTAAAAAGGGATATAAATTTGACGAGCACGACAAGGAAGAGTTGAAGGTATTAACAACTAACATATTTTTCTTATGTGGACGTGCCAGACTTGTAGATTTGATGAAAAAGATAGTTATAACAGATAACATTACTGGAATTCCTAATCTTTCAGGTTTTTATACATTTGCAGAGAAAATCAAAGCACGTGGTTCTTTATCAAAATACCATGGTATTTGTATTAACATTAAGAATTTCAAATTTATAAACCGTTCTTTATTTGCAAGACGTGGTGATGATATTTTAAGAGACTATGCTAAAGAAATCGGCCGATTTATGAAGAATAACGAATTATTTGCCAGAATCGGTGGCGACAGTTTCATCGCCCTTATCCGCGATAATCGTGTAAATTCATTTTTAAAGATTATATCTGATGTTCCTGTTCACACAGGTGCTAACAGCGAATACATACAGCTAAGTGCCCGTGCAGGTGTATATGACATTCAAGACGGTGATAGCATTGATGATATAATCAATTATGCAGATTCTGCATTAAACATAGCTAGATCAAAGGGTAATGATTATGTATTTTTTGAACATTCTATGTTAGAAAATATGCTTAAAAGCAAAGAGATATCAGCGCGTTTCCCTCATGCTATACAGAACCAGGAATTTGAAGTATATTATCAGCCAAAAGTTAATATATTAACCAATAAAGTATGCGGATGCGAAGCTCTTGTTCGTTGGTTCCGTTATGGCAAGATGATTCCACCTATGTCATTTATTCCTATACTTGAAAATGAAGGAAGTATTTGTACTCTAGATTTTTACGTTTTCGAACGAGTTTGTAAAACCATAAAAAAATGGATAACTTCAGGTATTACACCAGTAAAAGTCTCTACAAACTTTTCAAGAATACATTTACACAACCCAAATTTAGCAGAAGATATATTGGAAATCATAGAAAGATATGGTATAGATACAGATTATATCGAAATAGAATTAACAGAGATGTCTGGATATGATAATTATGAAAGACTTTCCGAATTTATAGATACAATGCGTAAGCATGGTGTACACACTTCTATTGACGATTTTGGAACAGGTTATTCCTCATTAAATCTTCTTACAGATTTAAATGTAGATGTTGTTAAATTGGACCGTTCTTTTGCAAACCGCTTGGATAACGAAGCCCACAAGACAAAAATCTTAATTCACAATATTATCAATATGGTGCATGAATTAGGCTTTAAAGTAATCGCTGAAGGCGTAGAAACAAAAGAACAAGCTGAATTCTTAAGTAATATCGGTTGTACGATTGCCCAAGGATATTTATATGACAAGCCGTTAACACTTGATGAATTCGAAACTCGTTTAGACAAAGATTTTAAATATAGCGTATAGACATAAC
Organism: Lachnospiraceae bacterium; assembly: GCA_045125245.1. Lineage (GTDB taxonomy): Bacteria > Bacillota > Clostridia > Lachnospirales > Lachnospiraceae > SVEL01. The sequence continues at coordinate 5,736 of JBGVNF010000110.1, read as the reverse complement.
AAATCCCACAACATTTGCAAAAATTTTACAATTGGAGGCATATAAATGAATAAAAACAAATTAAATATACGCTGGTTCTATTTAGTTATAGGCGTTATAGCTATGCTTTTTGCTGGCGTTCTATATGCGTGGTCTATTTTAAAATCCCCGTTAACTAGTGAATTTGGATGGGGTGCTTCACAGCTTGCTCTAAATTTTACCCTTGCCATGAGTTTTTTCTGCATCGGTGGTTTACTTGGAGCACAGATATCTAAGCGTTTAGGACATAGGATTGCGCTTATTATTGCAGGTATTTTATCCGCATCAGGCTTTATAATAACCGCATCACTCCACGATTCTTCTGTTGTGATGCTATATGTAAGCTACGGAGTTTTAGCTGGTATGGGTATCGGCATAGCCTACAACGTACTAATAGCCACTGTAAGTGCCTGGTTCCCAGACAAAAAAGGTCTCTGTTCAGGTTGCTTGATGATGGGCTTTGGTGCATCTGCTTTGATACTTGGCAATATCGCAAATAAATTATTTAACAGTGACTTCGGTTGGCGTTCTACATATGTACTTTTAGGAATAGCCCTCTGTGTAATTATGACAATATCTGCTTTTCTACTGCAGAAGCCTAGTCAGGAGACGATTTTTCCTAAACAAAACTCTAAATCCGCAAAAACAGAAGATTTTGAGCAGCAAGACTTTACGTCAATTCAAATGTTAGCTCGTCCTTCCTTCTGGCTAGCCTTTATATGTATATCATTTCTAGCCGCCGTTGGCAGTTCGGTTATTAGCTTTGCTAAAGACCTTGCGCTGTCAGTAAAAGCTCCGGAATCATTAGCAGTCTCTCTTGTTGGTGTTCTTTCAGTATGTAATGGTTTAGGACGTATCATTACCGGTGCTCTATTTGACACCTTAGGACGTCGCAAAACAATGATATGTGCAAATATACTTACTATCGGCGCTTCTACTGTTACATTGTTAGCCGTTTACTTAGGCTCATTACCTCTTTGTATAGCAGGTCTGTGCTTAACAGGAATGTCATATGGAGCTTGTCCAACTATTACGTCAGCTTTTACCTCATCCTTCTTTGGTATGAAGTATTTCTCAACAAATATGGCACTTATGACATTTACAGTTATGGGTGGTTCTCTCATAGCCACTCTATCAAATAAAATTCTTGAGGTCACTGGTGGATATTCTGCTACATTTATAATGCTACTACTATTAAGTTCGATTGCATTAGTTTTAAATGTTTTTATTCGTAGACCTTAGTAAATCAAAAACCCAGTAAATACACAACCTGTACTTACTGGGTTTTACTCATAAACTCTTCATCGCAAGTTTTTCTACTGTTTCTTCATCAGCAAATCCAACAGATGCCCCATCAAAACCTATCTTATAAGCAGCAAACACCTCTGCTCTCTTAAGACAATCAATAGGTTTTAATCCTTTTGCATAAAAATGGATAAATGAGCTAAAAAGTGCATCTCCTGCCCCTACAGTATTCACTACTTCATTTACATTAACTGCAGGAAGCTCATAAAATTCATTTTCGTCTTTAACATACATAAGTGCGCCCTTGCTTCCCATCCCTAGCACAATTATGTCATTGCCAAACTTCTCTTCTATTGCTAATAAAAACTCTCTATAATCAGTCTTTATATTTTCATCACTTAAAAACAGAATATTAGCATACTGCATAAAATCTTGATTATATTCATCTTCAATATCTCCTAATACATGCACATCTGTAGCAATTACTTTTCCTGCTACTTTTGCTTTTTTCAATAACTCTCTATTAAAATTAGTGTTACATGCTATTATAACATCACTCTCAGCATATAATTCTTCATCAAAATCATACTTTACATCCTGCACATCCTTTAAATCACAATAAATCTGACGTTTACCATCGCCATCATAAAGCACTACAGAATTAGGTGTAGCTTTTAATGTACTGTTTATATATTTTGTATCTACTCCTATTTTTGCAGCCTCTGATTTAATATAATCAGCACTAAAATCATCACCTGTCATTGATACCAATGACACATCATCTCCCAGACTTTTTAAGGCCTTAACCAGATTATATGCCACACCTGAAACCCTAGTATTCACACCAAAGAAAGGATAATCAATCGGAAAATATTCAATAGGGAACTTTTTAATCTTGACTGTTGTTTCTGTGTTTATCAATCCTGATACAAGTATTTTATTCATAACATATTACCTCTTTTCTTAATTTGCATTCCTAGAATTTTTTAGTTTCTTGACTTGTGTTTATGTGTATCTTTTCATACATTTCTTTCCCGTATATATCTCTAAGCTTCAACATATAAATATCATTATGGATATGTTCTCTAATGACATCTTTCATTAGCTTATTGTTACTTACAGTTCCGCTCCAATTCCCCCTGGCATTGTCTGCATCTGCAATCAATAATGGCTGATTCCAATAAATTAAAATCTCTTACGCCATTAATCCCACCAGTACAATCAATAAGCTGTGAATGGAGCATTAAAATTTGCTCTTTACTCAGTCTTTTCATTTGGCAAGCACCTCATAAGCCTCTTTATTCTGCGCAAGTAATCTCTTTGAAATCTCAAGAACATCTTCGTCCTTAGCTACAGCACTTTCATCCACTTTGCTAAAATCGATTACCAAATATCTTGGTGCATTATTCTTAAGTATAACGACTGAACCGAGTTCATCTACTAATCTTGCAACTTTTGAAAAGTTCTGATTTGCTTCTGTAATTGACACCATTGTCTTTGTATCTACTGTCATATGAACACCTCCATAATATTTAAAATCTGCCCAAATTGTTTTATTAATTCTGTCTCTATCTCTTTTACGAATACATCTGCCCTCTGCTGTCTTATTCATCTTACCATTCTCCTATGCTTTATTATTCCTTTTGGAATGTTATGTCCATAAAGATGTTATAAACATAGGTGACACTTTATCACCCTTCTTAAATCCACAATCTTCATAAAAATGCATCTCATCATCGTAGGCTACAACTACAATTCTCATATAATCCTTATACTTTTCCTTAACCATATTTACAAGAGTTCTTCCAATTGTTTTTCCATGGTAATCAGGATCAACAAGAAGATAATGAACATATGCATTCATTATTCCATCATCCATAGCACATACCATACCAACTAATTTATTTCCATCCCATGCAGAAAAAACTGTTTCAAAATTCTTCATCGCTACCGCAAGCTTATCTGGAAAATGACCTGATGACCATTCAACAGAAAGAAATAATTTTTCTAATTCTTTACTCTCAAAATCCTTAATGTCTTTGTATGTAATATTCATATCTCGCCAAATCCTTTCTTATCAAGAAATTACTAAATCATAGCTCTCTGCTATCATTCTATTTATATCATCATCAGGCACTGTCCCATCTAAAATGACCGTATTCCAGTGTTCTTTATTTTGATGATATCCCGGAATCACAGACTCATATACATTTCTCCAAAAATCACGCCATTCGGGACTAACTTTTATATTAATACAAAGCTTCCCTTCTCTTTCATACGTCCAAAGAAACGCTTTTTTACTCCCCCTAACCCTTACTAGTTGCCAATTTTCATCATGAAATGGAGCATCCTGATAAGTATTAGGGAATGACAATCCATAGGATAATACTTCTTTTCTTGTTTTCATAATCTTTACCTTATATCTTCATACAATATACTACTCACGAAATTCTTATTTGTCTACTTCTTACACCTCCAAAATCCAGCCACTTCGTGTCTGTCGTGCTTCGCACTTACGATTTTGTCGGTATCGCGCCAGAAAAAGTAAATGTCTGCTTCGCAGCCGCTTCCTTTTTCCTTGAGCGCGATAAATTCTTATTTGTCGAACTGATATCATTTTCAGTTCTTCATTTAATATACAACTTTTCCCTAATATTTTCAATTCCTCTGTGTAGTCCACTGAGTCATTTACTCTGTATACTCCCTTTTCAACACACTCTACAGAAGTACTTCCTCTGTTGAAAAACCGTATCATATCCTATAGAAATTCCACAATTATGGAAATCATCATCAAAAAACGTCTACACCCCACCTTTCGACTATCGACTTGCCATATGACTACCAATTATTAAAAGGATAGCACCTTTGCTATCCTTTCATCTCTTATATTAACCTCTATTTTACCCTATCCCCTACTTATGATACGGTTCACCGTAACAAACTTTGGGGTTGCTTAAACCTCTGTAGACTCTGGCTGATTTAGTCTACAGAGGTTATTTTACTTTATTTATTCTTAGATTCTATTTATCATTTTTAACGTCACATTGTATTTGTTTTATCACATTCAAGTATTCTCTTTCAGCCGAACTTATTGTCCGCTGCTTATATTTTCTATACTCTATTTCTGCTTTATCCATAGCTTGTAAATGAGATATACTACCATTTCCATCAAGCAGTTTTTCTCCAGTTGAAATCAATATTACGTCCAAATGCTTTGCCCAGTCTGCCATTGTCATTGCTATTTCACGTTCAGCTTGTCTTTCAGCAAAGTCCAAATATCCTGAAACAAGTTGTCCCATAGCACGCAATTCTTTCTCATTAAGATAGTTTTTTGCTATCTTTGCTTCTTTTAATGTTGGCTGTTCACCTGAAAAAGTCATCAAACCCATAAAATCTTTTTCAGCATCGACTCTATGATAAATAACCTCTGCTGCAGTTTCGCCAGATATAGCATAATGAATTTTATTTTGTACTTTTTTGAAGAACTGAACCGATTCCTCTGCAGTTGGATTATAATCAATACTAGTGGCATATATTTCTAATACTTGACGATAAAAAACTTTTTCCGATGCACGAATATCTCTAATTCGTTCTAATAACTCTTTAAAATATCCGCCACCGCCCAATTCTTTAAGTCGTTGGTCATCCATAGCAAAACCTTTTCGCATATATTCTTTTAATATACCAGACGCCCATATTCGAAATTGTACTCCACGTTGTGATTTTACACGATATCCAACGGATATTATTACATCTAAATTATAGTAATTAGTAGGTTTTGTAGAAAATTCGGAATTTCCGAATTTTCTCATCGTACTACTCTCATTAAGTTCACCTTCTGAATATATGTTTTTTATATGCTCATTAATTGTTGACTTCGATTTTTGAAATAATTCTGCCATTTGGTCCTGTGTTAACCAAACAGTTTCATCCTCAAAGGTAACATCAACTTTAGTTACACCATCTTCTGTTGTGTATAATATTAAATCAGAATTCATAGCCACTCTCCTTCAGAACATTTGTTCTTCAAGTGTACCATATTATTTATAATATTGCAATATTACACACCGATTTTAATGCTCTTCTCATTCTCAGTACAGTAAGGTAAACCTTTTGGTACTACTATTTCCAAAAGCAAAAAAAGTTATTGCTAGACCAATTCAAGTTAATTCAAATCAGAAAGATAGTTACTCTTCACGTTCATACAATCAAAATCGGTAATAAGTTCCTTGTAAGTAAAGACCAGTAAGTACACGATAAGTACTTACTGGTGATTAAACATAGTTTTATATAATTCACTATAAGACTAGTATTTTCAATTATTAGAAATTGGAATTCGTAATATATAAGTGAAGGTTCTCAGCATCCTTCACTCTTTTATTCTATAATGAAGGTGATTGGCTGACGGAATTTGGAATTGGGACACCACGCCCGTAGTCAAATGTGTCAGCTAGCCTTCATTTTCTTGCATTC
>JBGVNF010000109.1:0-4586 GCA_045125245.1 Lachnospiraceae bacterium | reverse complement strand
ATTATTACAGGAAAAGAGGTGTAGAGCTTTCGGATGAGGAAGTCTTCGTATCAAGCGGTGCAAGCGATGAATTGGGAGATATTCTTGATTTGTTTGGCAGGGATAAAACAGTTCTGATTATGGAGCCGGCATATCCGGCTTATGTAGATGCTAATATTATTGCCGGAAATAAGATTATTCACATGCCCGCAGGAAAAGAAAATGGATTCCTGCCAATGCCTAATCCCAGTATAACGGCAGACGTTATTTATATTTGTTCGCCGAATAATCCCACAGGTGCCGTATTTGACTATAAAAAACTCCAGGCTTGGGTGGATTATGCGGATAGTACGGATGCAATTATACTATTTGATGCAGCGTATGAAGCATTTATTGAAGAGGATGATATTCCACATAGTATTTATGAAGTGAATGGAGCTAAAAAGTGTGCCATAGAAATTTGTTCTTTATCTAAAACAGCAGGTTTTACAGGTACGAGATGTGGATACACTGTAATTCCGAAAGAACTGGAACGTGATGGAATGAGCTTAAATAAGATGTGGGTACGAAATCGCACAACGAAAACAAATGGCGTATCTTACATTATCCAAAAGGGTGCGGCAGCGATCTTTACTGAAGAGGGACAGAAGCAAATCCATGACAATATAAAGATTTATAAGCAGAATGCAACATGTCTGATGGAGGCATTAGATACGCTTGGAATCTGGTATTGTGGAGGGAAAAATGCGCCATATATTTGGATGAGATGCCCTGATAATATGGGAAGCTGGGAATTCTTTGATTATCTGCTAAATGAGATACAGGTAGTCGGCACACCGGGTGAAGGTTTTGGAGCTTGTGGTGAAGGATATTTTCGGTTTTCTACTTTTGGTTCACCGGAAGATACGAAAGAAGCCGCAAGGAGATTGGTTGAGTTGCTTTCGAAGTAAATGATGAGGTACGTGGTATGTTTGATGCGAGAAAAGTTACAAATCAGTGCATTATTTGGATTAGAAAATTCTTTGAGGAAATTGGTAAAGTGCTTGGTATTCCAGAAGAATTAGTGGAAAAGACACCGATAGATGGTCTTTGTGGCAAGACAGATGAGGAAAATTTGGGATTTACATATGCCGAGTTGGATAAGTATATCAGAACCGGTGTTATGGAAGATTCGGAGAAAAGAAGGCGTATTGATTTACTGCATGAAAAGAATTTGTTTAAGGTAAAGCCGATGCCGGGATTTGAAATCTAGTATAAAGAATTGATAAGGTGAGTAATGGATATATCCATTGCTCCCTTTTCATATTACCAGAAAAGTTGCAAAACGACATAAAAAGCGTTGCAAAGCAATCTGTTTTATGGTGGAGCGCATTGCTATCATTTATATTGAAAGCGAGGTTCAGACCATGAGAACAGAGAAGAAAGAACTTAATATACAAATTGGGAAGAGGTTGCAGACCGTCAGAGAGAACAGTGGATATACACAGGAAGCATTTGCAGAAGCGCTTGATATAGGTGTGGAACATTATCGTAAAATAGAACTTGGTATGTATGGATTGCAGAGAGAAAATATGCTGATATATATGCGAAAACTTATGATTAGTCCACAGTAGAGACAGCCTCCCGATTGTATATCTTTGATATGCGTAAAGGAGGTTTTTTTAATGGAATATATTAAAAGCGAAGAAGCAAATGAAGATTTACTTTTCAGAGAGGAGGTTATGCGACAATTTGAGTATTTCTATCAATACATGCATGGAGATAGAAAAGAACCGAACGAGGTAGAGACAATTTTTAAAAGAAGTATAGAGTTCTTTGGAGCTGATTGAGCAGGGAGATTATAATGGAGCGGCTGGGTATTGTAATGATATCTTAAAAGTATATCCTGACTGTGTAGATATTCATTTTTGGCGAATTGTGGCACTTACCAATATGGGAGATATTGCATTAATAAAAGACATAGACAATAATTTAAAAGAGGCTATGGATGAGAAAATGTATTCTTATTTACAACGTAGGCTACAATTGGAATTTAATATATCGGAGGAACAGTTACGAAATGAAGAGGAACAGAGTGTTGTTTTTATGCGTCTGAGTGATGAAATTAGAAAATTAGAGTCGAATAAGAAGGAGTAGGATGTTGTTTAAAAAGGGTGGCTAAGAGATTAGTCGCCTATTTTTTTGTTACCAGCGAACGAGAAGCGAACTAAAATTTTACTAGCGAACAGAAAGCGAACTCCGTAGCGAACGAAAAGCGAACGGCGGTTGATAGGCTTTTTTGGAATTTTTCCAAAGAGGTCTATTTTTTATGCTTTTTTACAGGAGACAGTTTAAGGCAAAACTTCCACCGGAAGCGCGTCAGTATTTACATGGTATTTTTATGGACATGATTGATAAGTATCCACGACATTAAAGTAGAGATTATCCTTCAAAAGGATAGTTGAGTGGGAAATTGACCCTATAAAGGTCAAAAACAGTTTTTTGATTGCGATATCATACAGATAGTCAGTACTGACAATGAATAATTGTCGAGGAGATAAACTGAATATGAGTAAGAAAAAGACTATGAATCAGCCGGTCAGGTGCATTGTTTATTTATCAACCGTAGGAGATTTGCAGCATGTGAATCAGCGTGAACAGAGGCAGATGAATTATATTTCCGATTACGCCAAGGGAAATAACATTGAGATTGTCAAAGTAATGCGAAGAAACGTGTTGGGGCAGTTGGATGTAAATAAGCACTTTGACCGACTTGTACAGATGGTTAGCGAAGGTTTTGCGGATGGAATCTTAATCGCCAATATGCAATTTGTCTCAAAGGATATCGATGATGCCTGTAGAAAGATTGCTAAAGTTTCCAACGTGGGTGGGGGCTATCTATTCTGTAGATGATGGTAGGCTTACGTTTCGATTTAAGGAGGTTTGCCGTGGTAACAAAAGCAGATGAGACATTTAATATTCCGATTTGGAATAAAGTTATGCTTACAAAAGAGGAAGCGGCCGCCTACAGTCACATAGGAATTAATAAGCTGGAGGAATTATTGAAGATTCCTAACTGTCCATTTGTTCTATATGTAGGAAAGAAAAAACTAATAAAAAGGGCAGAATTTGAAAGATATTTATTAGAAAACATAGAAATATAGGAATTTACTTTTGAGCTCATGCATGCTATAATTATTGTCGGTTGTCTGGGCTCTTTTTTAATAAGGAGGGAACAGCAACATGGGAAAAGACCTTCGTGGTAAGGAATTAGGTAGAGGTATAAGCCAGCGAGAAGATGGGTTATATGTCGCCATATATACAAATAAATATGGAAAGCGTGTTCAAAAGGTATTGCCGAAACTACAAGAACTTAGGCAATGGTTGGCGGATGCGCAGTATAAGGAAGAGCATAGTAACATTGATTTTCCGGATGCTATGACTGTAAATGCGTGGTTTGAGTATTGGATCGGTATTAAGAAGAGAACCGTTAGACCTAACACGGTTAGAAATTATACAGAGAGATATCATCGCAATATTGAACCGAACATTGGAAACAAGATGTTGGGAAGTGTCAATACGATTCACTGTCAGACGATTATGAATAGGATGGCGGATGAAGGGTATAGGACTTCAACAATATATCAGACGTGAATTGCGTTGTTTAATATGCTTGATTACGCATATCAAAATGATGTAATTTTAAAGAATCCGTGCAATAAGATGGTGAAGTCTGAAATTGGCAAGCAGTCAAGGAAGAAACAGGCGTTAACGCTTGGTCAACAGAAGGAATTTTGTAAGGTGGCGATAGGGAATACATATGAGTATCGATATCGTTTTTTATTGCAAACAGGTCTGAGGACTGGCGAGATGGTAGGTTTACGTTGGTCGGATGTTGATTTGGAGAATCGATTATTAACTATTAACCGTTCTATGGAGTACAGACATTCTACAGGAGAATGGAGAATTGGAGAGCCGAAGAGTAAATCCGGTTATCGTACAATTCCATTGACTGAGGAAGCTGTAGAGATTTTGAAATTGCAAAAGCAAAAGAATCGTACGTTTAAAGTTATTCCTATGGAATGGGCAGATATAGTATTTCTATGTAAGAAAGGTACGCCGGTAAAGAATAGTACATATGACACAATGTTATTTAAGTTGTGTGATAAGGCAGGTATAGACAGATTTTCGATGCATGTGCTTAGGCATACTTTCGCTACTAGATGTATTGAGGCTGGAATGAAGCCGAAGACTTTACAAACCATTCTTGGACATTCCGATATAGGAATCACAATGAATTTGTATGTTCATACCACAGAAGAGCAAAAACATAAAGAAATTGACCTTGTTGCGGATGCATTGAAAGTGATTTGACTATATTTTTTACCCTAAAATTGGTACGTAATTGGTACGTAACCAAGATGCAGAATCGCGAAAAGCCCGTAAAATAAAGGTTTTTCGAAAGGAGAATATATATTATGAAACTAGGTATCGTTGGATAAACAGCCTTTTCATATCTCTATATTCCTTCATAAACCTCAATAAATCCCATATTTTCGTACTTTTCCGTTATATAAATCCATGTACTTACATATAGTTTCATGGGCATTTGGTGCGGAATTGGTGCG
>JBGVNF010000108.1:0-2594 GCA_045125245.1 Lachnospiraceae bacterium | reverse complement strand
CGTAAGCGTCTAATTTCAGGGTGTAATTAAAAATACTATCGGAATCCTCATTGCTAGGATTCCGATAAGCTAACATTTTACTCGGTTTTATTGCTACATTGTTGCTGAACTGTTTCATTCCATGGAGCTAGAGAGTCTAGTTCTTCATCTGTCATATCACTGTTTGGACGGTGCTCTAAAAGATACTTCAGATATTCATATAGGTTGAGATGGTATGCTTTCGCCATTTCTACAATTGTTAGATAAATGGCATTAGCATGAGCTCCATCAGGAGTATCTGAAAACAGCCAGTTTTTGCGACCAACAGTTACAGGTCGAATGCTGTTCTCGCTCAGATTATTGCTCAAACTGCATCGCCCATCTTCAAGGTAGGTCATAAGAAACTCCTCACGATTCTTGATGTATGTGATAGCTGTTTTTAGTTTTCCATTACTTCCAGGATTAACCTGTTTTAGCCACAACAAGAAAGCCTCAATAACTGGTTTCTCATCTTTGAGGCGACGGTTATAAATCTGTTTGACACTGTATTCTTTTTCCTTGTATGAACGCTCGTATTCAAACAGCTTATTGCAATAAAGTACACCCTGAACAGCTGGATTACTATAATCCTTTTGATGTCCTTTGGGTATGGCTTCTAATAGATATCTGCGGATGTGAGCCCAACAACAGCATCGTTTGGTTTCTTTTACTTTGTTGTAACCTTGATATCCATCTGCCATCAGATAGAAGCCTGGTTCAATTCCTTCGAGGAATTGCTTGGCGTTTTCTCCTGCCCTGGTAGGAGTGTAATTGTAGAGGATGATAGGATTTAATCTATCCTCACCTGTACGAATCAGCCAGAAGTATGATTTCGACTGAGCCCTTCGCCCTTCTTCTTTTAAAACCTGAATGGGCGTTTCGTCCATCATAAGAAATCTTCTTTTGAGAAGTTCACGATGGAAGAAGTCATAAACAGGCTGCAGGTATTCCTGGGCGGCTGTTATAATCCAACGAGCCATTGATGTTCGACTTATTGGTGCAGACATCTGCAAAAAATCCTGTTCCTGTCTATACAATGGAATGTACAATCCGTATTTTCTGTATAGTATGTTCGCGAGCAGTGATTCTGAAACATAACTTCCAGGAATCAATGCAGGTGTACCATTATCTTTGATAAACTGTGGTTCTTCAGTATCCTTACATTTAGAACAAGCATAGGTTGTAGCGACATACTCAATGCATTCAAGTTTAGGCGGAGTATATACTATCTCCTTGCGGATAACTTCAGTTCCTATGGCCAACATTTCACTGCCACAAATAGGACAAAGTTTGTCCTCATTGGATAAAGTATTAACCTGGACTTGTCTTGTTGGGATATCTTTGAACTGTTCTTGGAGGGTTGGTTTCTTTCTACGAGATTTCTTTGGTTGTTCTATAACTTCGGGTTCAATGAGTTCAACTTCCTTTTCTTCGTCAGAAAGATTATCGAATAGATTTAACTGACCTTCCACGCCATCTATGCGGCGTTCACTGGAAGAACCAAACATTTTTTGACGGAACCATGCAAGTTCAGCTTTAAGATTATCGTTTTCAGCTTGTTGCTTTGCAATTGTATCATTCAGTGCTTTAATGGTGATATTGAGTTGTGAAATCATATCTTTAAGCTCTGAAAGCTGGATATCTTTGCTGCTTCTTGCCATGCTTTTTCTCCTTTGTTTGTTGCTTAAATTATACCACAAAAAAGGGTGAAAAGCCAGTAAAATCAAGGGTTTCGTGTTGTTTGGATAGCCTTTGGCTGTTCAATATCAAGCCCTGACATTAGCCAGTCAAACTGTTGCCAGGTTATTGCTTTTACCTCTGATTTATTGCGTGGCCAACGGTATCTTCCGTGAACATCTTTTAGTTTTTTATACAAAAGAACATATCCATCATGTTCTCGTAGTAATACTTTTATTCGATCACAGCGTTTGCCACAGAACATGTAAATTGAGCTTTCATTAGGTTCAGCGTTGAAATAATCTGCGACAATGGCACATAGTCCATCTATGGACTTGCGCATGTCAGTATAGCCTGTGACTATGTAGATATTTGTTGCAAGGGAAATGTCACCAAGCATGTTTTATACCTCCAATACATTGAATGGTCTTTTCAATAAGCTGTTCATTTGCATTGTTATACAGACGAAGTGTAACATTTCCCATCACAAGCTCGGCTGCAACAATAGATTCTGGTGAAATAGTAGGAATGCTAACATTTTGCTCTATTATCTGGCTAGATTCCTCACATGGTATTAAATCAACTTTTACAACTTCCTGTAAATTCGGTGTAGCATTAGACTTTGCCTCTGATTCTGGAAAAGTATAGCCCTGCTTACGAAGTTTACTTACCCAGTTATAAAAGGTACCTGAATGAATACCGTTTTTCTCGCACCATTGGTAATCAGTAAGTCCGCTTTGGCGACACTCCATGATTAGTTTTATTTGGTCTTTTTTACAAACTCGTTTATTCATAATGATTGTTCTCCTTTGAAATAGAGTGAAATGTTAGCATTTCCTAGCAATCATTATAAAGATAAAATTCGGAGTAGAAAATCTACCCCGAAATTAAGCGCTTAC
>JBGVNF010000107.1:0-85980 GCA_045125245.1 Lachnospiraceae bacterium | reverse complement strand
TCAATTCCCATCATAGCTCTTGGTGGTAAGTTTGTAATAGCGATAAGTGTCTTACCGATTAACTCTTCTGGCTCATAGAACTCATGAATACCACTTAAGATTGTTCTATCTGTACCTGTTCCATCGTCAAGTGTGAACTGTAATAACTTCTTGCTCTTTGGAACTGCTACACAATCCTTAACCTTAACTGCTCTGAAGTCTGACTTACTAAATGTCTCGAAATCAACTGTCTCCTCGAATAAAGGCTCAATCTTTACATTAGAAAAATCAATCACTTCATTTTTTGTTGTCTTTTTGTTGTCATTTTCAACATCTGAATTCTTAGAAGCCTTATTTTCCTTCTTTCCACCGTCAAGTGACTTCATTGTTGGGATTAGTTCCTTGCCAATTTTACTATGCTTTATCTTTCTTTATCAATCTCTAAAAACACTGATAAATAAAGGCTTTGCAAGGTTTTTCTTCTTTGTCTTTCTTTACCGTAACTTATCACTAATATTTCAAAAGTAACAGTAAAAAGTAACAGTAGAAGTAATACTAACTAATCTTTATTTTTCCTGCTAAATTCTTGAAGCTTTCCTGCTTCTTACTCTCTGTTGCTTCGGCGTAAATGTTCATTGTAGTACTAATATCACTATGCCCCATAATCTCTTGAATAACTTTTATATTCGTTTCATTCTCACAAAATCGTGTACAGAATGTATGTCTAAGATTATGTACTGAAAAATGCGGTATCAGTACAGGCTCACGCTTCTCTTTCTTCGCTAATTCTGTTTCTTCCAGATTATACGCTTTATAGATTCTTACAATAGCTCTGTTAATCGTCATAGGGTTATGCACATAACTTTCACGATTAAGAAATATAAATCCAGAATAACCATCTACAACGGTATTATTTCCGCCCTGTGCCATCTGTTTTTTACGCTCTGTAATAAAAGCTTTTCTTACCTCTGGAAGCATTGGAATTGTTCTGATTCCTGCGGAAGTCTTTGGCGTTGTAATACTCATTTCACACTTTCCGCTGTCGGTCTGCCTGTATATCAGATTATGATTGATACTAATAACATCATTTTCAAAATCGCAATCCTGCCATCTTAACCCAATCAACTCTCCAACTCTACACCCTGTACCCAAAAATGCGGTAAACAGTGGCAACCAATGATTGTAAATCTCGCTCTTTGCTACATACTCAACAAAAGCTGATTGCTGTTCAATGGTTAATGCGTGGCGTTTAGGCTTTTCCCAATTATGAGATTGTTTTATCTCTCTCATAACTCCGTCTGTTGGATTAGTTCTGATATATCCATCTCGCACCGCTAAAGTAAATACAGGGTGCAATATTGTGTTAATAATCTCCATACTGTTCGGCTTAAAGTTTTTCTCTTTAATCAACGAATTGTAGTAGCTCTTAACATCTGAATACTTAACATCAGCTAATTTCTTTAATCCAAAAGATTCCTGCACATAATTCTTATACATATACTTGTAATTTGTTAATGTGCTAGCCTTTAGCTCTGTCTTTGTTGCGATATACTTCTGAAACATATCATTTACAGTTATTGTAACTTCAGCTCTTGTTTTAATACCGTCCTTTAAGTCCTGCTTAACAGCTTCTTCTTTAACTCTCAACTCCGCTAAATCCTTACTGTAAATAACACGCTTCTTTCCTGTGCTATCAGTGTACTTAAACTGATATATTCCGTCTGTTCTCCTCTGATACTCTCCTGTTCTAAGGTTACGCCCTTTGTTGTCTTTTCTTTTTTCTGCCATAAAATCAAACCGTCCTTTCTTGTTATCAAGAAAGAATCGCTTTACGGTTACACCGTACTATGATTATAAATCTACTCTTTCCAGATAGCAATACTATTTTTTACAATGAAAACTTTTTGTTATAGAATCCTTTATTTTCAAGGCTTTTCCGCCTTGCGTTTATATTACTGTTACTTTTTACTGTTACTTTTAAGAAAAAAAGGCAAGCTTCACGCCTGCCTTTACTCTCCAAAATCTCCGCTTATACCTGCGTGGTATTCCGCCCTGTTCTTGTCTTTGCGTCTGACTTTTTGCATTATACTAACCCTGCAACTTTCCTCAACATCTGCTCATCTGAAAACTCATCACGAACAGTTGATACAATATCAATTCCTAACAACTTCGCCTGCTGTGTTATCTTCTTACTACAAGAAGTCGCTGAAGCTGTACCGCAAAATGTCATTGTACAGGCTTCTTTCATTGTGCTTTCCACATCTGCAAGATTATATAAATAACCTCTAATAGTAGCCTTAATCCCCTCATTTACACCGTTGTTTTCACAAGCTGTATAAATAGCCTTTAACTCTGGAATAATGCCTATATGTGGCTTTAATGCGTTCATAACTACTTCGCTATCACTTGCACTTCCAGAAGCTGAAATATAAGCAAATACACCGCTTAATGAAGCCAAATCGCAATTAGTATTTCTTTCCTTTGCTTCTTCTACAATCTTCACGACAACTTCATCAGATTCATTCATACACTTTTCGCCAAAAGCTAACAGCTTTCCTTTAAGCTCGTCTGCAAGCTCATTCTTTCTCTTCTGGCTGATGTTCATATCAGCATTATTCTTGTTAATTTCTGCTCTTGTGCTTACGCTCAAATCCACATAATTCTGCATTAACTTTAAAATTCTCTCAAACTTATCTTTCATTTTATTAACCTCATTCTTTCTTTGCGTGTATTATATTATTCCTCTTCTAATTGCCTATACAGGCGGATATCTGGCTAACATCATTCTTAATCACTCCCCCTTTACAAATTGACTTGCAATCTCTAGCCCTTTATCTTCTAATCCGTCCGCTAGAATTTGCATTTTAACAATCAGCTTTCCTCTCTCATCACGAATTGCACCACATAGCCAACAAAAGCTTACTTCCATACTTCGCAATATTTCCCTGCTTCCATCATCATATGTTAATAAAGCGTATGTTTTCCGCTCTGCTTTACTGTTCTTATGTAGTTTATCAATTCTATTTGATATAGTTTTCTTCATCATCAGCAAACCTCTTTTCTAGTTCCTGCAACTTCTCTAATACCTCAATTTGCTCGTTAAGTCGCAAAGTAACATTAAATAACTGTTGTGACGCATTTAAGCGAATCTGGGCTGAATTTGAAGCGTCCTGCATAATCTCCACTACAGTATCAACTCCTGCTAATAAATTACTCGTTAAGCGGTTGCAAGTAGCTTCCAAAATCTCCCTCTTTGCTTTGTTAAAATCCTCTCTAAAGCCTGCTTCATTCATTCGGTTATAAACCGTAACAGGCGAACATTTTAACTTACTTGCTGTTGCTGATACAGTACCCTCATTTAACAGCGTACTAATTAAAATCTCTCGTTCTATCACTTATAGCACCTCTTTTCTATTCAAAAATCTTAAAAATCATATAATCAATTCTATGTAAAATTACAGGCATAGGGCATATAAGAACAGCTCTATTGCTATGGTGGATATAATCCGCATACTCTATCAGTTCATTTATTTCAATATGGTATTGCCCACGATAGAAAATAGCGTCTAATCTGCCCTTTTCAATATCTTTCCTCATGGTTACAACGTTTACGCCTGTAACCCTTGAAGCCTTATTCAAACTAATCATTCTCTTGTAATTTTTCATTGTTAGCACCTCACTTTTATATTTTGGCTCGGTTGGTGCTTTGTCTGTTCTGTTCTCTCCTGCGTGGGTGGTTTGGGTTATTCTTTTTTAACTCACATCTTTTATATATACATACATCTTTTTAATATTTCTAATGATTTAAAATAAAACCGCCCAAACTACTCTTTACTAAATGGATTCTGATTATTCCAATCTATCAATGTTAATCCTCTCCACGAATCAACACCGCTCTTATACTCTACAAAACCTTTAGTTCTCATTCTTCTGTTGAAGCTATGCTTTGCTAGTGGCTCACGCCCCTCTGTATCGCAAAATGTTAAATACTCTTGATACAATAATGATTTTGATATTCGCTCATTCTTCTCTGCTAGTGTGCAATTATCAAGAAATGCCTGTAAGCTATCACTATCAGAATACAGCTCACTAATCATATTCTTTGTATTTTCGCTCTCATAAATGTAACCACGCTCTAATGCGTCCTTATATGCTTTTACAGATAGATTCATCAAGTAAAGTATTTCTTTTTCAAGCTTATCTTTTAATGCCCTATCTGGCTTATCTGGTGCATTATCCATACTTACTAGAATAATTCTCTGGTAAAATGCGTTAGAGCTATCTCCGTCCAAAATAAGCGGTATAGCATTACAGCTAAATACTAATTTTGCATAGGGGCTAAATGTTACCAAATCACGCCCTTTATAACTATCTGTTAATGTATCTCCGCCTGTTATCAACTTAATTGAGTTAGTGCTTTTAAGTGGCAAGGCTGATATATCGCAACAAATATTTACAAGCTTATGCAAAAGCTGTATACTATGGAATTTCTCTTCCAGATTCTGTAAAGGAACATTTGAAATATTCTCACGCCCTACAATCTTTTCAAGTAATGATAGCAATACACTTTTTCCTGTTCCCCTGCTTCCCTTTAGTAAAAGAAACTTCTGAAAGCCCTTATTTTTCGTCATACAATATCCAAAAAATTCAAGTATTGTTTGCCTATCCTCTGTACTTAAAGCATATCTAAAAAAGCTTTCTAATTCCTCTCCATCTATTGCCTGCTTTACATCTGCATATTTATATGGAATCTTGTTAATAACCCTGTATTCTGGCTTATATTCGTTTTCCATATCATCAAGTACGCTATATAAACAATCTTCAAAAGGAATCCAATTATCTGGATATCTGTTAAGCATATCTTCACAACATTGAAGCTCATAATCAGCAATAAGCAAATTATAAATGCGGTTAATTGTTGTACTTTTAATAAGCTCAAATTCAATGTAGCTCTTAATAATCGTTTTTGTTAATGCACCGCTAACATCTGCAATATACTTTCCTGCGTCATAAATAAATGGAATCCCACTTAAAATAAATATGTAATAATCCTGTTTAATGAAAACGCAAATAGCTTCGTCCTTTACTCCAATAGCTCGCCCTTTATCGTTATAAACACAGCATAATTGCATTTCTTCATCAGCAATTTTCTTTATTTGCAATATTTCCACCTACTCTCTAAAGCTCATTACAAAAGCGTCCATCTTCTGAACATCAACCCTTGCACTTTTGCCAATCTTAACAAGGGCGTTTCCCGTTCTGGCTAACTTCTGAATTGTATTCATTCCTAAAGAGTATCTCTGGCAAGCCTGCTCATACGTTATCAATACCGCTTTTTCACTAGTTCCCTTTAATGCTCTCATTTGTAACACCCCTTTCTAGCTGAATTGTTGCAATCGCAAGAAGTATCTTCTTTTCAAAATCTGCTGTAATAGGATAGCGTAATTTTCTTGATAGGTTAGATTCCTGCATATGTAAATAATCAGCTATTTCATATTGTTTTACACCGCTTTGCTTGATTATATTTTTTATGTTCATAATTACTTCCTTTCTGTTATCAATGATAACAATAACTCTTTACTTCACGTAAATCATATCATATAATAGTATTATAATCGACAAATCATATTTTAATAGGAAAGTTGGTAGTATTATGAGAGAAAAGGAACAATACAAGTATTTTTCAATAGTATTTACAAATGAGTTAGATAAATGGAAAGCAAAAGATAAAAAGAATACACAAGAAAAATTTGCTGAATTGGTTGATTTGGCAAGCAAAAATTCTATAACAGATTATAAAAAAGGATATTCATTTCCAGAATCTTACACTTTGGAAAAAATAGCGGAAGTCTTAAATGTAGATGTCAATATTTTCACAACTCCCAATATTGAATACTTTTTAGATATGTACAACTCAATAGAAGCTCAACCTTTAGTATTGGAAACTTCTGTAAAAGTTTTAACTTTAGGTGATAAATCAGAAGTTATATATCCAAATGGAACTTCTTTAGAAGTTGACACACAATGTGTCAAAGACATCTTAAAAGAATCTGGACAATATATTGAATATTTATTTGAAAAACTAAAGAGGTAATATAAATGTTAGAACAGCTTTTACAGGAATATAAAAAGACTTTTAATGAACAGTTCCCTTTAATGCTTTGTCGGGGCTGTGATGATGATGAAATAATGGAAATTATCAAAGAATGTATAGAAGCCCATACGCCCTATACAGTAGAAAAAAATCTGGATTATTAAAATAGTAACAGCAAATGCAAAAGTAACAGTAGCGGTAACAGTAGACAAAAAACAAGGCACTCTCCATCTCTGGAAAGTGCCTATTTTAAAGGATTCTTTCTTGATTTTACTTGTCTAAACTCTTCATTGTTGGGAAGAAAAGTACATCTCTAATAGCTGGGCTATTTGTCATAAGCATTGTTAATCTATCAATACCGTAACCGATACCGCCTGTTGGTGGCATACCGATTGAAAGTGCATTTAAGAAATCTTCATCTGTTGTGTTAGCTTCCTCATCACCTGCTGCCAATGCTGCTTCCTGAGCCTTGAAACGCTCTCTCTGGTCGATTGGATCGTTAAGCTCTGAGTATGCGTTACACATTTCCCAACCGTTCATGAACATCTCGAAACGCTCTACGTACTCTGGATCCTCTGGCTTCTTCTTTGTAAGCGGAGAAATCTCGATTGGATGATCCATTACGAATGTAGGCTGGATAAGGTGCTCCTCTACGAACTCTTCAAAGAAGAGGTTAAGGATGTCGCCCTTTGTATGTCTCTCTTCAAACTCTACGTTCTTTTCCTTAGCGATAGCTCTAGCTTCCTCAAGCGTCTTAATTTCCTTAAAATCTACACCTGAGTACTTCTTAACAGCGTCTACCATAGTGATACGCTCGAATGGCTTTGATAAATCCATTGTGTGCTCACCGTACTGCAAAGTTAAGCTTCCGTTAACTTCCTGTGCTACATAACGGAACATATTCTCTGTAAGGTCCATCATGCCGTGGTAATCTGTATATGCCTGATAGAGCTCCATAAGTGTAAACTCTGGATTATGTCTTGTATCAAGACCTTCGTTACGGAATACTCTACCGATTTCGTATACTCTCTCAAGTCCACCTACGATAAGTCTCTTTAAATATAATTCTAATGAAATTCTAAGCTTTAAATCTTCGTTTAATGCATTGAAATGTGTCTCAAATGGTCTAGCTGCTGCTCCACCTGCGTTTGATACAAGCATAGGAGTCTCAACCTCCATAAAGCCCTGTCCATCGAGGAACTTTCTGATAGAGCTAAGAACCTTTGAACGCTTAACAAATGTTTCCTTAACATCTGCATTCATGATAAGGTCTACGTATCTCTGACGATATCTTGTATCTGTGTCTGTAAGTCCGTGGAACTTCTCTGGAAGTATCTGCAATGACTTAGATAACAATGTAACCTTCTTAGCATGAACTGACATTTCACCTGTCTTTGTTCTAAATACTTCACCTTCGATACCTAAGATATCACCAATATCATATTTCTTAAAATCAGCATAATCTTCCTCGCCAATATCATCTCTAGCCACGTATGACTGGATATTTCCCTTAAGGTCCTGGATGCTACAGAATGAAGCCTTACCCATAACTCTCTTAAACATCATTCTACCAGCGATAGTTACAGTCTGACCTTCTAACTCTTCGAAATTATCTTTAATATCTGCACTATGATGTGTTACATCAAACTTTGTAATCTTAAAAGGATCTTTTCCTCTTTCCTGTAAATCAGCAAGCTTCTCATGTCTTACCTTAAGTAACTGATTGACATCTTGTACCTGATTATTGTTCTGTTCAGCCATTTTCTTCTTCCTTTCTAACCGTTAGCTTTTCGCTAAAAAATCTCATGAACCTAATCAATGTCGCTTTACGACCTTAATTAAACCAAAGTTGCTCATGAGATGTTGTTTATATTCAGCCCTTAGATAACTGCGATTGATACAATCGCAATCATCTAGGAACTATTTTTTAATTAACTTATGTCTGATAATGATTGCTAAATATTTTGACTTAATAATGTCGAATTATTAGTCGTTTACTCTCTCAATTGAAAGTACCTTATACTTCATAGTACCAGCCTGTGATTCTACTGTAACTACGTTACCAACCTTCTTACCGATAAGAGCGCTACCAAGTGGTGACTCATTTGAAATCATTCCATTAAGGCTGCTTGCCTCTGTAGAACCTACGATTTTGAATTCTAATTCTTCATCATATTCCTTATCAAAAATTGTAACCTTACAACCTACACTAATCTTCTTAGTATCTACATCATCTTCATCTACTACTTCTGCATTCTTAAGAATGTTTTCAATTTCTTCGATACGAGCTTCGATATCTCTCTGCTCATCCTTAGCTGCATCATACTCTGCATTTTCTGATAAATCGCCCTGCTCTCTAGCCTCTTTAATCTTCTCAGCTACTTCAGAACGCTTATTTACCTTAAGGTCTTCTAATTCCTTCTCTAATTTTGTAAGACCTGCGTATGTCAAAATATTTTTCTTTTCAGCCATTTCGCATTACCCCATTTCACATTTTATAATCGACAAAAAAACTGGTCATCCCAGTTTCTTACTGTCACTCGTGTGATTATACAATGTAACTTCATACATTGTCAACCTTTATTGTGTTTATTAGCTCTTCCATTTGCTCTATATTTTCCACCTGATTAACGGCATTTCGAAGAGCTGCTGCATGTGGATATCCAAAAATGTACCAAGCCACGTGTTTTCGCATCTCTCTAACGCCTGTATATTCACCTTTATAGTCTACTAGCATTCGGCTGTGTCTAAGTATCATAGCCTTTACTTCTTCTATGGAAGGCTTATCTATCAATCTACCATTTACAAGATATTCATTTACCTGTTTGAATATCCATGGATTTCCTCTAGCTGCTCTACCTATCATAACCATATCACAACCAGTTTCATCTATCATCTTTTTAGCATCCAACGGCGAACGTATATCACCATTGCCGATAACTGGGATACTCACAGCCTCTTTTACCTGCCTAATAATGTCCCAGTCAGCCACGCCGCTATAGAACTGCTCTCTAGTTCGTCCGTGAACTGCGATTAATGAAGCCCCTGCCTGTTCAAGTCTTTTTGCTACTTCCACCGCATTGACATTCTCATCATTGAAGCCTTTTCTAATCTTAACTGTCACAGGCTTCTTCGACTTTTTCACCATGGACTCAATTATACTAGCTGCCAGCTCTGGATTTTTCATAAGCGCCGAGCCCTCGCCATTATTGACAATCTTTGGCACTGGGCAGCCCATATTTACATCTATAAAATCATATGGTCCCTCCGACACTCGTCCTGCTATCTCGCCCATTATATCCGGTTCTGAACCAAATAGCTGCAATGCAACCGGGCGCTCTGACTCATCAGATTTTAGCAAATCTATGGTGTTTTTATTGTTGTATAATATGGCCTTGGCACTGACCATTTCTGTATATATAAGGCCGCAATCCTGCTCCTTACATAGCAGACGAAATGGCAGGTCTGTCACTCCTGCCATAGGTCCAAGCGCCACTTTACCTTGTATATCTACATTTCCAATCTGCATTAATAGTACTCTCTTTCAATCTAACTTACTATTCACCGTCTTCTACTATAGCATCTTCACCAAGGACAAATGCCTTATAATACAATTCAAGAGCCTCTAAGAGTTCTCTCTTCTTCATCTGCAAATCCTTTATTCTAAGCCCACAGCCTATCTCATCAAAAAGATAATCCTGCTCGTCTGTTCTTACCTTGAACTCAAGCTCACCTTCCTCAGTGTACTCTAGAGTAAGGATTCCGCCTATATCCTCTGTAAATATTACGCACATTGCCTTAAGCTCATCCTTAACACTCTCTGGCAATCTGTCGAATTCTTCATTGAAATAATACTTCTGTGTGTACGAATTAGCTCCGCAAAGCACCATATTTTCACTTTCACTAAACATAATTCAATCCTCCTACAGCACAACTAATAATGTAAATATTCCTAAGCCCAAAAACAATAATGCACCTATACCTAATGTCATCACTCTAAAGCTTTCTCTTCTCTTAGAATATTTAACTAAAAGGGTGATATTTATAGCTGACGCACAAAAGAATATTACCGGAAATAATATAAGATTTCCTTCCCTGTCAAGAGCTATAAATACTGCACATGTAATCACTGCCACTGACAACAGTATATTGATAATGTCGACCACCCTTCCTAAATATCTAAAGGGTCTTTTTCTACGCTCAAAATCCATCTCGTTCCTCCGGATACTTTTTATGACAATTGATATCCTCCAAGTGTCGCAAGCATTATAGCCTTTATGGAATGCATTCTATTCTCAGCCTCGTCAAATACCACTGACTTCTCTGATTCAAATACCTCGTCTGTAACCTCAAGCTCTGCTAAACCAAACTTCTCATATACTTCCTGACCTATCTCTGTCTTAAGGTCGTGGAAGGCTGGAAGGCAATGCATAAACACACTATTCTCAGCTGTATTATCCATAACTTTCTTATTTACCTGATATGGAAGCAACTCCTTTATTCTCTCTGCCCATACCTCATCTGGCTCGCCCATCGATACCCATACATCTGTGTAGATAACGTTGGCATCCTTTGTAGCTTCCATTACATCTTCTGATAATGTAATAGTCGAACCTGCAGCTTTAGCATATTCCATACACTGTTCTACAAGCTCAGCCTCCGGAAAATATTTCTTTGATGTACATGCTACAAAATCAATTCCCATCTTGGCACAAGCTATCATAAGTGAATTGCCCATGTTATATCTTGCATCTCCCATATACACAAACTTAAGGCCCTTCAAGCATCCAAACTTCTCCTTTATAGTAAGAAGATCTGCTATCATCTGTGTTGGGTGATACTCATTTGTAAGTCCATTCCACACTGGAACTCCTGCATACTTTGCAAGCTCCTCCACTCGTTCCTGTCCAAAACCTCTGTACTCGATTCCCTCATACATTCTTCCAAGAACACGTGCTGTATCTGCGATACTCTCCTTCTTTCCTATCTGTGAAGCCTTTGGATCAAGGTATGTAGAGCCCATTCCCAAATCGTGAGCTGCCACTTCAAATGAACATCTTGTTCTTGTGCTTGTCTTTTCAAATATAAGGGCTACATTCTTTCCTCTACAATAATCTGTAGCTACGCCCTTCTTCTTTTTATCTTTTAAATCAGCGGACAAATCAATCATGTACATGATTTCTTCCGGTGTAAAATCTTTAAGTGTTAAAAAACTACGTCCTACTAAACTTGTCATACTATCAACCTTCTTTCCACGGGTATCTCACTTCTCTACCACGCTAAATTACCTTCCTATTCTATCACAGATTTCTAATATTGTGAAGTCGGGTTTTTCTTTTCACCCCACTATAGCCACCACCATAATATACATTACCAGAACCTATAGATTAATTGACAGATTTTCTCTTTCATAGTTTCTAACAACCGAGAATATTTATATATGTTTTTGCATGGTATTCAGAACCTGTGATTTGCTAAATGCCCCCTTGATACAAGTTTATTACTGTGTGATATTTTCAATAAAACACAACTTTAGCTAAGTGATGTTCGCAGGGCAACGGACAACATATGCAGATTTTCGTTAAGTTTTCAGCATCTCGCGTCAAAGATAATGCCCGCTTGCCGAAATCTGTTTGAAGAGGCTTGGCTCTCTCGCTGCGCGAGAGATAATAAGCCAAGCCGATGAGTTATGTAGGCAAGCGGATAATAAGCATTCTTTGGCGCGAGATGTTGAAAATAGAAAATCGAATCGTTGTCCGTGTCCTGTGAAACACCACTAGCTAAGTTGTGTTTTTAATGAAAATACACACAGCCTTAGTATCAAGAGGGGCATGTAAGCAAATCATCAGAACCTTCATATATGCAAAAACATATATAAATATTCTTCGGTTGACAATAAACTTATATGAAAGAGAAAATCTGATATATACAATCTATGGTTCTGGTAATGTATATTCTGAACTATGACCATAGTGGGGCAAAAGAAAAACCCGAGCTTTACGCTCGGGTCGTGATAACTTTACTTCGTATGATATTATCTACGGTAGAATACTTCTGAGCCGATAATAATATACTCTGAATACTTTGAAAAATCTGCACATGGTAAGTATATAAAGTTTGTGAAACCTACCATATTATTGTTACCTGCTAACGCATCCTTTACAGCCTTTACAGCCATTTGCTTAGGACCGTTCTTAATATATCTGTCGATTGAACCATTCTTTGTTACTGAGAACTGGTTCTTTGCATATATTACATTGCGTACTGAATTGCCATAACGTCCACCCTTTAATCTGTTAAGGATAACATTGGCTACTGCCAACTGACATTCATAGCTGCTGCTTCCTACTTCTGCTGATACACAACATGCCATAAGATAAGCATCTTCCTCAGAAAGTGAATAAGCTGATGTCTGTACTATCTGTGCAAAACCACTATTCTTAATGGCCTTCTCAAGTGCTTCCTCTGCTTCCTTCTTCTTTCTTTCTTCCTCAGCCTTTATAGCTGCCTGACGCTCTTGCTCAGCTCTGATTGCTTCCTGCTCTTCTTCGATTGTCATACCTGTACCGATTATATGCTCTGTCTTGATATAATCTGTTGCTACGTATGCTGATGCCTGCTCAAAGATAACCTTTGTCCACTCATCACCTAACTCTACAATCTCAAGCTTGTCGCCTTCTACAACCATACCCAATGTAGCGCTGTTCTTTGTTGCCTTATTTCTTACTCTTAACTTATCAGTATCAACCACTGCAAAAAGCTGTGCTTTACTTGCTACGTGCTCTTCTACTGCGCTATCAAACCATGCATACTCATTTAAAATGTATCCCTCTACATTTCCTGAGCGAATAAGAGACCAAGTATCTCCATGCCAGATCACTTCTCCACCCTGACCAGCAAAAATCTTACCTACAACCTCTGATTCTGCATTAGCTTCTGCTCTTACGTTAAGAAACTCTGAAACATTTACTAAAAACATATCTTCATATTTAGACTTATTAATAACTCTTACTGGTACATTAACGAAGTCTTCTACATTACATACATCTTTAAATAATTCACCTGTTCCAGTTACATCAGTTTCTGTATCAACCACTTCCTCAGCCTTCTCTTCTGACTCAGCGTCCTCAATTGCTACCCCAACGAACAATTCATCTTTTTCTAATAAAGATACATTAACTTCTGCTTCTTTGTCATATACGTTTTCTAACTTGTTCTGTTCCCCTTCGTTTTTTCCTGTCACATCACTGCCCATAGTGCTTGCAACTACGATAATAGCTAAACTTAATACCATGTTGGTAATGATAGCAATTATCTTGTCTTGCATTGCTTTCATATTGCCTCCTTCGATGCTTTCAGTTGCATCTACACTTATTATGTGTAGTTGTTACGAAATAATTACATTAAAGTTATCGCTTACGACTATAACAGATAATTTTATTTTTGTCAACTTTTGGTACTATAGTACTATTTTACAAAACCTTGTACTATTATACTCATAATACATTTTTTCTTTTATCTTTATATTATTTTTCTTCTAATTATAATAACTTGTTTTTATGACTCCCTCTGTCGTTTTGCTTCATACATAAGAATCGCCGCAGCTACAGATGCATTCAAGGATTCCACCTTTCCAGCCATAGGAATCTTTACATATTTATCAGCCATCTTAGCGATATTATCACTCAAACCATTGCCTTCATTTCCTATTAAAAATGCCACATTTCCCTTATATAAATCCTTAGCGTAATATTCATCACCCTTTAAGTGCGCTGCAAATACGATAACATTGTTTTTCTTTAGCTCATTTATGGTTTCTGGCAAATTCTCAGTTACCATAAAAGGTACTCTGTACACTGAACCCATAGTGGAACGAATAACCTTAGAATTATATATATCTACGGTCTCCTTATTCATAATGATACCTGCCACCCCTGCACCTTCCGCAGTTCTAACTATAGTACCAAGATTTCCCGGATCCTGAATACTTTCAAGAACAATATAAGCGTTACCTTTATTCTTTTCCTCACTAGTATTCAATGCCAAAATATCTTGTAATGTATATTCCTTCTGCTTAGCAATCGCCAAAATTCCCTGCGGTGTGACAGTATCTGACATATTCTTAAACACACTGTCTGCTACTATATAATAATCACGTAAAGCCAAATTGTCCTTAGCTTCCTTCGACAATTTTCCCGCTTTAATTACTTCATTATAATATGCTTCCGAAACATAAGTCGCCACAAGGTCTTCCTTTGGAATTTCCTCATACATTCTAATTCCTTCAACCACAAACATCTTCTGCTTTCTTCTAGCAGAAGCCTTGCTCTGAAGTTGTACAACCAATTTTATTTTCTCATTTGCTGGAGATGAAATTCTCATACGTATCCTCCTATATTACTAAGTACAAGAGCGTTTTTTATCATAAGGAAAGTTCTCACAGAGAACTTTTCTTATGATAAAAAGAATCTCAATATAAATTGAGATTCTATATAAATTGAGATTCTTTCATACTCTTTATTTACTATCTAGCAAGTACCTTACTGATATTGTACTCGTAATCTGAGATATCCTTACTCATTGCAAGTGCCTCATCGATATCGAGATCAATGTATTCGCCCTTCTTGTATGCAACTACTCTACTGCTCTTTCCTTCGCAAAGTGCATCAACTGCATAAGCACCCATGATAGAAGCATAAACTCTATCCTTACATGATGGACTACCACCACGCTGCATATGACCAAGAATTGTAGCTCTTGTCTCCATACCTGTAGCAGCTTCGATTCTCTTTGCCATCGATGCTGAGTGACCGATACCCTCTGCATTGATGATAAGGTGATGCTTCTTACCAAGCTTTCTTGAATCGATGATGTGATTGATTATCTTCTGCTCATCGTGATTGTATCTCTCTGGAAGAAGAATATCCTCAGCACCGTTAGCAAGACCACACCAAAGAGCGATATATCCTGCATGACGACCCATAACCTCGATGATACTACATCTCTCATGTGATGTAGAAGTATCACGAACCTTATCGATAGCTTCCATTGCAGTATTAACTGCTGTATCAAAACCGATTGTATAATCTGTACATGCGATATCTAAGTCAATTGTACCTGGGATACCGATTGTATTTACACCAAGATGTGCGAGCTTCTGAGCACCCTGGAATGAACCGTCACCACCGATAACTACGAGACCATCGATACCGTACTTCTTACAAACCTCAGCGCCTCTCTGCTGTCCTTCAGGTGTTCTGAAATCATCACATCTTGCAGTACCAAGAATAGTTCCACCCTTCTGGATAATATCAGACACGCTGTGCTTGTCCATATCTATAATTTCTTCATCAATGAGACCCTGATAGCCTCTCATAATACCTTTAACCTTCTTACCCTGAGCAAGTGCTGTTCTAACAACTGCACGAATAGCAGCGTTCATACCTGGAGCATCTCCACCACTTGTTAATACGCCAATTGTGTTGATTTCTTTAGCCATTACTATGCCTCCTGAATTCTTCTTATTTATTATTTCAATTCCTTTTCCTTTATGCTTATTATTCAGGTCATTTAAGGAATTCTATACTTTGGATATTATAGCTGTAAAATGATTCATTTACTGCTACGATAAAAAATATCTAATTAATTATAAATGCTTTTCTATAATATTTCAAGGAAATATTATCCTGTTTTTATTTTTTCTTTAAAAAAGATAAATGATACTTATTTTTTTTAGAAAAAATCTACACTACCACGACGTTTTCTTCTCCAAGTAGTGCCCTTAATGTGCTTAATAACTCTTCGTTTGCGTAAACACTTCTAGACGCTGGTAGATGTTTTTTCTGCTTTTCCTTTGTAAGATAAAGTATTACATTGTCTCTGCCGTCTGACTCTCTCAAGATTTTATCGATTTTCTCCGACATTTCATTATACTGTTCCATATCAGCAAATCTTATCCATAAATCTGAAGGCATATTTTCAAATGCGGTGATACTTTCGCAAATTACTTTTGCACCATCATTATCAGTAACATTTACTCGTCCTCTTACAAAGACCTTAGCATCATCTAAGATTGCGCTTCTATACTTTTCATAATCCTTAGGGAATACTATTACCTCCACATTTCCAAACATATCTTCAAGTCTAAAGAAGGCCATCATCTTGCCTGTCTTTGTACTCTTTATGGAAATGGAATTAATCATTCCACCTACGCAGACTCTGTCTCCATCATTTACTTTAAGCTCGCTGTCTTCTTCTTCAGCCACGAAATCTCCGGTATTATTTGTAATATGCTTTTTCCACTTAGGCATGAATTCCTCCAGCGGATGACCACTTACATACACTCCGATTACTTCTTTTTCGAAAGCAAGCAATTCCGATTTTTTATACTCGGCCACATTTGGAAGCTTTATCTCAAAATCTTCCTTTGCTTCTTCATCTGCTATATCAAATAGGCTCATCTGACCCGCCATTGACTTTTTCTTTTCCTGATTGATGCTATCAACTATAGACGCATACACCATCATAAGCTGTCTTCTATTTGCTTCAAAGCAATCAAAAGCTCCTGCCTTTATGAAATTTTCTATAGCTCGCTTATTTACATCCAGCTGATTTGTACGCTCGATAAAATCCTTTATAGTAGTAAATGGTCCGCGAATATTTCGCTCATTTACTATATTGTCAATAACCGTACCGCCTACACTCTTCAATGCATTTAAGGCAAATACTATACTGTCGCCCTTGACTGTAAAGAAGCTTTCACCTTGATTTATATCTGGCGACAATACTTCAATACCCATACTTCTACATATCATAATGTACTCAGCCACTTTTCCTGAGTTATCTATAACAGATGTCATAAGGGCCGCCATAAATTCTACCGGATAATAATACTTAAGGTATGCAGTCTGATAAGCCACCACCGCATAAGCTGCAGCATGGGACTTATTGAAGGCATATTTTGCAAATTCTATCATCTCATCATAAATCTTATTTGCAATTGCCTCACTTATACCATTATTCACACATCCCTTAACATTTATTTCAGGATTACCGTATACAAAATTCTGTCGCTCCTGCTCCATTACAGATGTCTTTTTCTTACTCATAGCACGACGTACTAAATCACTTCGTCCCAATGTATATCCAGCAAGGTCTCTAACTATCTGCATAACCTGCTCCTGATACACGATACAGCCGTGAGTATTCTTAAGAATAGGTTCAAGCTGTGGACAATCATAAGTTACATCCTTTGGATTATTTTTTCCATGTAAATACTTTGGAATGAAATCCATAGGACCTGGTCTATACAATGCAATTCCCGCTATGATATCTTCCAAGGATTCTGGCTTAAGCTCCTTCATAAAGCTTCTCATACCAGCACTTTCTAACTGGAACACACCTTCAGTTTTTCCTGTTCCTAAAGAATCTAGTACTCTTTTATCATTGTAATCAATGTTATCTAAGTCTATAGTTATTCCTCTTGGCGCTCCCTGAGAAGTTACGCTATCCTTAGCACCATTTTCGATAAGCTTCAATGTATCTCTTATAACCGTAAGCGTTCGTAGACCTAAGAAATCCATCTTAAGAAGTCCAAGCTCTTCAAGAGTTGTCATAACAAACTGCGTAGTTATGGTTCCGTCCGATGACTTTGACAATGGTACAAACTCATCAACAGATTTTGAACTGATAAGCACACCTGCCGCATGCATTGAAGTATGACGCTGCAAACCTTCAAGACGCTTCGCCATATCGATAAGATACTTAATCTGCGGATCTGTGTCATAACTCTCTCTAAGAATAGAATTCATCTCAAGAGCCTTCTCAAGAGTAATATTTAATTCATTTGGTATCTGCTTAGCGATAGCATCCACCTGATTGTACGGCATATCAAGAACTCGTCCCACATCTCGTATAACACCCTTCGCCGCCAATGTACCAAAGGTTACAATCTGTGCCACTCTATCCTTACCATATTTTTTAACTACATAATCTATAACTTCCTGACGTCTCTCATAACAGAAATCCACGTCTATATCGGGCATAGATACACGCTCAGGATTTAAGAATCGCTCAAAGATAAGGCTATACTTTATAGGGTCAATATCTGTGATTTCAAGAGTATATGCTACTATACTTCCCGCGGCAGAGCCTCGTCCCGGACCTACCATAATATCATTTTCCTTAGCGTAATGGATAAAATCCCACACTATAAGGAAGTAATCAATAAATCCCATGGACTTAATTACCCCAAGCTCATAGTCAAGTCGCTCTGTAAGCTCATCTGTTATCTCATCATATCTTCTCTTCAAGCCTTCTGTACACAAATGATGTAAAAACTTCCAAGAAGCCTCACCCTCTTCTGTATCACTTTCCCAGAATTCCTTTGGCACTTCAAACTTAGGAAGTTTTCTCACACCAAACTCTATCTCTACATTACATCTTTCCGCAATCTTCGCTGTATTCTCCAAAGCCTCTATGGCATATGGGAACAAAAGACGCATCTCATCCTCTGATTTAAGATAATATTGACCGCCCTCATAACGCATTCTATTTTCATCACTTACTAACTTACCTGTCTGAATGCAAAGTAAAATATCATGTGCCTTGGCATCATCCGCAAAAGTATAGTGGACATCATTGGTAGCGACAAGCTCTATACCTGTCTCTCTGCTCATTCTAATCAAATCAGCATTAACCTTTTGCTGCATAGAAATTCCATGATCCTGAAGCTCTAAAAAGAAATTACCTTTTCCAAAAATCTCCTCATACTTCAAAGCCGCCTTCACAGCCTCCTCATAAAAATCTCTAGCAAGAAGACGCTGCACCTCACCAGCAAGACACGCACTTAAAGCTATCACACCCTCCGAATATTCTTTAAGTACCTCCAAATCCACTCTAGGCTTATAATAAAAACCATCCACAAAGCCCTTGGAAACAATCTTCATAAGGTTGTGATATCCTGTATTATTCTCTGCCAAAAGCACAAGATGATAATACCTGTCATCACTTCCTGAAGTCACTGGCTCCTTATCAAATCTAGACCCCGGCGCCACATACACCTCACAGCCTAGTATCGGCTTAATACCAGCATCCTTCGCCGCTCTATAAAAATCTATCACACCATACATAACGCCATGGTCAGTAATAGCTAGACTGTCCATATTCAATTCTTTCGCACGCTTCACAATCTCAGTTATTTTACTAGAGCCATCTAGCAAGCTGAACTGTGTATGCACATGTAGATGTGTAAAACTCATATCTTACCTCCATAAAAAAACCGTATGGTATAAATATACCATACGGTCCAACTTTTTGAAACCCTTTTAGTTCTTCTTTAAATATTCTTCTATCTTTGTAATTGCCTCAGCCTCATCTGCGCCATCTGCTGACACATTAACTTCCTTGCCATTTGACAAGTTAACTGTCATCATTCCCATAATGCTTTTGGCATTTATTCTCTTGTTATCGTATTCAATATAAATTGAGCTTTCAAACTGGCTTGCTACCTGCACTAAAAATGCTACTGGTGCTGCCTCTTTGCCCTGTGCCAATTCTACTGTCATACTCTTAGTTACCATAATATCCTCCTACGCAAGCGAATTACTCTCTTGAAGTTTTTTTGCTATATCGCTTATTTTTCTCAAACGGTGATTTACTCCAGACTTTCCAACCGGTGGCTCAAGCAATGCCCCAAGCTCCTTTAATGATACATCCGGATTTTCCAATCTTATCTCCGCTAATTGTCTAAGTGCTTCTGGCAATATAGACAGACCTACAGTTTCCTGGATATATTTTATATCCATCGTTTGCTTAACTGCTGCCGCAACTGTTTTATTAAGATTTGCCGTCTCACAGTTAACCTTTCTATTTACTGAATTACGCATCTCTTTTAGTATTCTTACATTCTCAAGATTCATAAGCGCCACGTGAGCCTCCATAACATTGAGAATATCAACTATACCAGAGCCATCTTTTATATACACCACATAGTATTTCTTTCGTTCCACTATCTTTGACTCTATATCAAAGCTCTTTATAAGCTGAGATAGCTGAACCGCCTTATCATAAGAATTACACACAATTTCAAAATGATAAAATTTTTCTGGTGTACTTATGGAACCGCTGGCTATAAATGCACCTCTTACAAAAGAACGTTTACAACAGCTATTCATTATAACCGTGTTGTCATTAATCGACATATTCTCCACTATATCGCCATGTTCAAGTAACTTACAGGTGGTCAATACCTTTAAAGCCTCCTCGTGATTGTTGACTGTTATAGTATATGTACGTCCCTTTTTTAAATATGCATTTTGGCGGATGGTAATTTCCGCTACTATATTAAATGTTTTTTTCAATAATGTAAAGTACTTTCTTGCCACGGCAATATTTTCCGTATTTATTTTTACAGAAAATCTATTCTGAGAAGATATCTTCACATGCCCGCAAAGACTGATAATCGCCGCTGTTTCAGCTATGCAACAATGCCTTCCACTAGGCACGTGTCTGGATAATTCTTCCTTGACCTCTTTTGAAAATGACATAATAACCTCAACTTTTATACATCTCTCTATATTTACTTCTATCTAGCAAAATTACTTCGTAATTTTGGTCTATTATCTCTTAATATCTCTGTGACATATCTTCACACCGATATTTTCTACTTCTTTTAACGCATCAAACAACTTGTTGGCTACTGTCACAGAACGATGATGTCCGCCAGTACAACCGATGCTTATAACAAGCTGATTCTTACCTTCTGCAATATAATTTGGAATAAGAAACATCACCATAGATGTAAGCTTCTCAACAAATTCTACCGAAGCCTCTGATGCCATAACATATTCCTGCACTTCGTAATCATTGCCCGTCTTTGGACGCAAATCTTCCTCGTAATATGGATTTGGCATAAATCGAACATCAAATACCAAGTCCGAATCAACAGGTATACCATGCTTAAAACCAAAGGAAACCACATTAACAAATAGGTTACTATATTCTTTATTTTCTACAAATATTTTCTCTATCTCTACATGTAAATCTCTTACAAGCATATTGTCAGTTTCTATTATATAATTAGCCTTACTCTTTAAAAATTTAAGGCGCTTTCTTTCTTCCTTAATACCTTCCTCTACTCTTCCCTCTAAAAACAATGGATGTAATCTTCTTGTCTCCTTGAATCTTTTGATAAGCACATCATCACTTGCATCCATATATAGAATTTCCACTTCACATTTAGACGCGTTAAAATAAGAAAGAATGCCTTCCATTTCTTCCAACGCTTCACCACTTCTTATATCTATACCCAAGGCAACATTTTCAATGTCCTCCTCAGACTTTATCATTAATTCATAAAATTTTCTAACCATCTGAACTGGAAGATTATCTACACAAAAATATCCATAATCCTCCAAAATCTTCATTACTGTTCTCTTGCCAGCACCTGACATGCCTGTAACTATAACGAATCTCATATGACTCCTTTTCATCTCTCTTTATCTACTTATTTCCAACAAAATTACTTCGTAATTTTAGTCAATATTCTAACTTCCGGTTCTAATTCTACGCCAAACTGTGCTTTTACCTCTCTCTGACAATGCTCAATTACATCAAGCACATCCCTAGCTGTAGCATTTCCTTTATTGATTACAAATCCACAATGCTTTTCAGACACACAGGCACCACCTACTGTATATCCTGCAAGTCCCGCATCCTGTACTAGCTTTCCTGCAAAGTATCCTTCTGGACGCTTGAATGTGCTTCCTGCACTAGGATATTCTATAGGTTGTTTTTCTTTTCTAAGACCTGTACATCTATCCATTTCTTCCTTGATATCCTCACGTTTACCATGATTTAATTCAAGAATTACTTCTATTACAATGTATGATTTTTCCATTATAATGCTGTGGCGATAGCTTAAGTCAAGTTCATCCTTTTCTAAGATAAACACTTCTCCCGTCTCTCTATCAAGAACCTTGGCACAAACTATTATATCCTTAATCTCTGCTCCATATGCACCTGCATTCATCGCTACTGCGCCGCCGATAGTACCAGGAATTCCTGACAAACGCTCCATACCGCTTAAGCCTTCCTCATATGCAAGCTTTGCCACACGTGAAAGCATAGCACCTGCCTTGGCTACTATTCTTAAATCATGAATATCCACATCCGACATTTTATTGCTTATCTTTATAATAAGACCGTTATATCCCTCGTCTGTGAATAACATATTACTTCCATTACCTATTACATAATATGGAATATCTGGCCACTTTTTCATAAGAAGAATAACCTTAACTAATTCTTCCTCTCCTGTTATATCCACCATATATTTAGTTTTTCCGCCAACACGAAAAGTAATGTGTCTAGCCATTACTTCATCGCTATACACATTACTTTCTCCTACTATATCAGCTAATTCTTTTATAAATTCCTGATTCATATTTATCCCAAGCCTTTCAAGTCCTCATGATACAAACTATGATTTTACTCATTTAATATATCTTAACCATAACTATATTCATAAATACATATTTTATGCCCTACGATATATAACTATATTCTATGGAACTTAAATTTGCAAGCTTTAGTTATAATACCTGTGCTACTGCACCATATATACCAGCATCATTACCTAAGCTAGCGATTACAAACTTAACATCGCTACAAGGAACGAATGCATTCTTCTTGAAATGCTTCTCGATTACATCGATTAAGAACTGTCCAGCCTTGCTCACGCCACCGCCGATTACAAATGCGCTTGGATTAACTACACATGCAATATGTGCTAAAGCTTTTCCAAGATAATCGCCTAACTGCTCGATTACATCTATAGCTACCTGGTCGCCGCCCTTAGCTAAATCCATTACGTCCTTAGCTGAGAAGCCTTCCATATTACGAAGTGGTGTCTCTGTATCGCACTCTGATAAAATCTTCTTTGCTACCTTCACGATACCTGTTGCTGATGCGTACTGCTCTAAGCAACCCTTATTTCCACAACCACAGCACTCTGTCTCATTTAAGCCAACTGGCATATGTCCGATTTCACCTGCTCCACCTGTTGTACCAGTAAGAATCTTTCCATCAAGGATAATTCCGCCACCTACACCAGTTCCAAGTGTAACCATAACTAAGTTCTTGTAGCCTTCGCCACTTCCCTTGAACATCTCTCCAAGTGCTGCTACATTGGCGTCATTACCAACCTTAACTGTTAAATCAGCCATACCTATAAGCTCTCTTACCTTGTCAGCTACATTGAATACGCCCCAACCAAGGTTAACGCATCTATTAACTGTGCCATCTGAGAAAATAGGACCTGGTACACCGATACCTACACCTGCTAAATCTTCCTTAGCTACGCCTTCCTCTGCAAGCTTAGCTTCTATAGCCTTAACTACATCTGGAAGAATCTTCTCTCCACCATTATCTTTGATAGTTGGTATCTCCCACTTAGCTACAAGTGTGCCATCTGCATCAAAGTATCCCATCTTTACTGTTGTTCCACCAATGTCCACGCCAAAATATTTTTTTGCCATACTAAAACCTCCATATAATATGTTTGTAAATTTTAATCGTCGTCCTCATTCTTCATAAGGTTACGCTGTACTCTGTTGTAAAGTTCCTGTGCAGCATTATATCCCATCTTCTTCTGACGATGGTTAACCGCTGCTGATTCTACGATAATCGCAAGATTTCTACCTGGTCTGATAGGTATAGAATGACACACAACCTTATTACCTAAGAATTCTGTATAATTCTCTTCCAAACCAAGTCTGTCATATTCATTATCCTTATTCCACTCTTCAAGCTTGATAACCATATCAATGCCCTGTGTCTCCTTAACACTCTCTACACCGAAAAGTGTCTTAACATCGATAATTCCTATACCTCTAAGTTCGATAAAATGTCTTGTTATATCAGGTGCTGTTCCGATAAGTGTTTCATCTGAAACTCTTCTAATCTCTACTACATCATCTGTTACAAGACGGTGTCCTCTCTTGATAAGCTCTAGCGCAGCCTCTGACTTACCGATACCACTCTCACCCATGATAAGAACACCTTCACCATATACGTCTACCAATACACCGTGGATAGATATACATGGGGCAAGCTCTACATTTAACCATCGAACAAGTTCTGCTGTAAATGCAGATGTCGCCTTCTCTGTTACAAGAACTGGCACTCCATACTTATTCGCTGCTGCAAGTATCTCTTCATCTGGCTCCATACCTCTACAGAATATGATACAAGGAAACTGCTTAGACATAAGCTCATCGTATACCTTAACCTTCTCCTCTGTCTTCATCTGTTCAATATATGAATACTCTACATAACCGATTACCTGTACACGCTCCGCATCAAAATGTTCAAAGAATCCAACTAACTGTAGTGCTGGTCTGTTAATATCCGGTATAGTAATCTTCTTTCCTCTAATATCAATGTCTGGAGTACAGTTTTTCAATCCATACATATCAATTAATTTTGACAACTTAACACTTGCCATTTTCACACCAACCTTTCATAATCATATATCTAGTATATAACATTTATCATATATAATCTAGTACTTTTCGACTAATCTTTATTAAAGAATTCTACCACTTTTTTTGCCACCTGACTATTCATACCCGGTACCTTCATAAGTTCATCTAATGTGGCATTTTTCACTTCCTCTATGCCCTTAAAATATTTCATAAGAGCACGTCTTCTCGCCGGTCCTATACCCTCGATATCATCAAGAATAGAATGTATCTGTCCCTTACCACGAAGACTTCTATGATACTCTATAGCAAATCTATGAGCTTCATCCTGAATTCTTGTTATTAGATGAAAGGTTTCTGAATGAGTATCTATCGGTAGCTCCTCATTATTAAAATATAATCCTCTCGTTCTATGGTTATCATCCTTTACCATTCCACAAACAGGAATATGTAAGCCTAATTCCTCCATAACCTCAAGAGCAATATTCACCTGGCCTCTACCACCGTCCATCATAATAAGCTCTGGCAATGTGTTAAAGCTTAGATACTGTTCATCAAGCTCATGAATACCATTCTCAAATCTACGGCTAAGCACCTCTTTCATGCTGGCATAATCGTCTGGGCCTACTACAGTTTTTATCTTAAACTTTCTGTAATCATTTCGCTTAGGTCTACCATTCTCATAGACAATCATCGAGCCAACCGACTGAAGTCCTGATGTATTAGATATATCAAATGCTTCTATTCTATAGGAATTCTTACTTTCAATTCCAAGCATTTCAAATATATTTTTTACAGCCCCTACTGTACGTTCTTCTTCTCTCTTAATCTTTTCTCTATCCTGACTAAGCACAAGGTAGGCGTTCTTTGCTGCCAGCTCCACAAGCTTTTCCTTCTCACCTTTTTTAGGATTTAGAATTCTAACCTTTGTTCCTCTCTTGCTTGTAAGCCACTGTTCTAAGAGTTCTATATCCTCCACTTCTTCAGAAGTAAATAATTCCTTAGGCACAAACGGCGTACCAGAATAATACTGTTTTATAAAAGATGAAAGTATCTGACTTCCTGTTTCGTGGGGAGCCGTAGTCATATGAAAATGCTCTCGGCCCATAAGTTTTCCCTCTCTGACGAAGAAGACCTGTACTACTGCATCAAAGCCTTCCTCAGCATAAGCTATAATATCTCTATCCATAAACTCATCAGAAGTAATCTTCTGTTTCTTCGCTATGGCATTTACACTATTTAATAAATCTCTATATTCTGCTGCCTTTTCAAACTCCATATTTTCTGAGCAGGAAAACATTTTTTCTTTTAACATTTTTTCTACTTCATCATATTTTCCGTCGAGAAATCCCTTAGCTTTTTCCACTAGAATTCCATAATTTTCTTTGGAAATATACCCCATACACGGAGCATCACACTGATGAAGATAATAATTTAGACAAGGCCTTTTTGTGCCTATATCCTTTGGGAGCGCCCTATTACAGGTACGCATATGATATATCTTTGTAAGCAACTCTATTGTATCCTTAACAGCTGCCGCACTTGTATATGGACCGTAATATTTATTCTTATCCTTTTTCATCTGTCTTGTAAATAAAAGTCTAGGAAATTCCTCATTTGTAACCTTTATATACGGATATGTTTTGTCATCCTTAAGCATAGTGTTATATCTTGGTCTATGCTTTTTTATAAGATTGCACTCCAAAATAAGCGCTTCTAGCTCAGAGTCTGTGACAATGTATTCAAAATAGCTAATATTTGCAACCATCTGCTGAATCTTAGCTGTCTTCACTGTACTTTCTCTAAAATACTGACGCACTCTATTTTTAAGACTTATAGCCTTACCCACATATATTATTTCATCTTTGGCGTTGTGCATAAGATAAACGCCCGGCGAACCGGGCAATTTACTTAATTCATCTTTTAAGTTGAACATTACTGCTCCTTTACTTCATTGTAGATTTCCATGAACTGGGCACCTGTAATAGTTTCCTTCTCATATAAATAATCTGCAATCTTTTCAAGTACATCTTTATTTTCTGTAAGAAGTCTTAAAGCTTTCTCATAACAAGCTTTAAGCAATGCATTCACTTCATTATCAATCTTTGCTGCTGTCTGATCAGAACAATTAAGTGTAGTTCTTCCTGTAAGATATGAATCCTCATTTTTCTCAAGGCTCATAAGTCCAAAGCTTTCACACATTCCGTACTGTGTAACCATAGCTCTAGCCAATGCTGTAGCCTTTTCCATATCATTTGCGGCTCCTGTTGTAACTGTATCAAAGCATATAGCCTCTGCAGCTCTACCACCGAGAAGAGTTGTGATTCTAGTGATAAGCTCATCCTTAGTCATAAGATACTTCTCTTCCTCCGGAACCTGCATTACATAACCAAGCGAACCCATAGTTCTTGGCACGATAGTAATCTTCTGAACTGGCTCTGCATTCTTCTCC
Organism: Lachnospiraceae bacterium; assembly: GCA_045125245.1. GTDB lineage: Bacteria > Bacillota > Clostridia > Lachnospirales > Lachnospiraceae > SVEL01. The sequence goes on along the minus strand of JBGVNF010000107.1, from coordinate 58,973 downwards.
AATGCTGTGATAAGAGCGTGACCTACCTCGTGGTATGCAACTGTCTTCTTCTCTGTAGCATTTAAGATTCTGTCCTTCTTTTCCTTACCTGCTATAACCACTTCTACAGACTCAAGTAAATCTGCCTGCGATATAGCCTTTCTTCCATGCTTAACTGCATTGATAGCAGCTTCATTTATCATATTTGCAAGGTCTGCGCCTACAGCACCGCTTGTAGCAAGACCGATTGCATCTAAATCAACTGTCTCATCCATAGATACATTCTTTGCATGCACCTTAAGAATATCTACTCTACCCTTTAAGTCAGGCTTATCTACAATAACTCTTCTATCAAATCGTCCTGGACGAAGAAGTGCCTTATCAAGTACGTCAGGTCTATTTGTCGCACCTAACATAAAGATACCCTTAGACGAATCAAAGCCATCCATCTCAGCAAGGAGCTGATTAAGTGTCTGCTCACGCTCGTCATTGCTTCCGCCGTACTTAGAATCACGGCTTCTACCGATAGCATCTATCTCATCAATAAATATAATACAAGGTGCATTCTGCTGTGCTGTCTTAAATAAATCTCTTACTCTCGATGCACCCACACCTACATATAACTCTACAAAATCAGAACCTGACAATGAGAAGAATGGAACCTTTCCTTCTCCTGCAACCGCCTTAGCAAGAAGTGTCTTACCTGTTCCCGGTGGTCCTACAAGAAGTGCACCCTTAGGAAGCTTAGCACCTACCTTGGCATACTTTTCTGGATTATGAAGGAAATCAACTATCTCTGTGAGAGATTCCTTTGCTTCATCCTGACCTGCTACATCTGCAAATGTAACACCAGTCTCCTTCTCCATATACATCTTTGCTTTAGACTTGCCAACGCCCATAGCGCCACCCTTGCCCATCTTCTTAAACAACATTCCCATAAGGAAGTATATAAATATAAATGGCAATACATATGCAAGTAATATATCTACTATCGTCGATTCAGAATCTGACACATCAGCCTTAAATTCTACGTTTGTATTCTTTGCTGCTTCCTTCAATTCCTCGTGAAGGTTATCTATGCTAATAGCTGTTGTCCAATATGTCTTTTTAGGTAATGTAGTATCTATGCTACTTTCATCATGTGGTGTGATAATAATTTTTCCTTCACCTGTTAATTCTACACTCTTAACCTCACCGCTTTGAAGCATAGACAAAAACTTGTTGTACGGAATTTCCTCTGATGTAGCATTCTCATACATACTTCCCATAAAATAAACCATGAGAATTGTAATGATTGCAGCAAAAAGAAGTAGTCCTATCCTAGAACCACCCTTCTTTCCATTACCATTAGGGCCACCTGGACCATTGCCATTGCCGTTGTCATTACCATTACGGTTATCCCTGTCAGGTCTTCTATCATATCCCGAGTCTCTGTCATCGTATTTTCTACGATTATCATATCTATCCTCGTCAAATCTGTTTCTGTCATATCTGTCTCGATTATTGCCATTATGACCATAGCTGCCTCGATTAGAACCATTTCTTCCATATAAATCGCCTATACCTGGACCGAAACCAAATGGACCAAACCCAAAAGTACCAAAATCGAATTCTTTCTTTTTTTCGTCTTTTTCCGCACTATCTTCTTTTTTATCCGAATTTTCTTCGTCAGATGAATCTAATGTGTCTTTTTCCTTTTCATCATAGTCCGATATATTTTCATTTTTATTTTCTAATTTATTATCTGTATTCATATTACTCCATTCTGCATTTTATGCTGTGGTTTTTAAATCCACCTCGTATGAGCATACACTAGCTTCCCCCAGAAATCAATAATTATGAACAAAAATTCACAATATTTATAGTTTCAATTCCACTATCATCCTTGTGCCGCCGCCAGTTCTGTCAAAGACCTCCACCTTACCACCATGATATATGGCAATGTGCTTAACAATAGACAATCCAAGACCTGTTCCTCCAACATCCTTAGAACGCCCCTTATCCACTCGGTAAAATCTCTCAAAGATACTCTTTTTATCCTCATCTGGAATACCAATTCCTGTATCTTCTACTATTATTCTTGCAACCTTATCATCTTCCTCTAATATAATATTTACATTGCCACCCTCCACATTGTATTTAAGGGAATTGTCACATAAATTCATTATCATATCTTCAAGCATTTTGTACGAACCACTAACTACTGGATTTGCTCTCATATCTGTTGTAATAGATACTTTTCTTTTCTCTGCAATATGTTCTAATCTATCTGCTACATTTTCCACAAGTTCACTTAAATTAACATCTTCCTTCTCAACAACTATTTCCTCTGTTTCAAGCTTGGAAATCAAGATAATATCATTGACCAAATTAATGAGTCTTGCAGTTTCCTTATTGATACTCTCCCCAAATTCCGGCACATCCTCAGGTTTTATCAATCCATTAGCTAACATTTCCGAAATTCCTGATATAGATGTTAATGGTGTCTTTAATTCATGAGAAACTCCCGCTGTAAAATTACGTCTAAAGCTTTCTCTTTTTGCATTCTGCCTCTTTATTTCACGAATATTAGTTTCTATCATAATATTCTGTCGTCTAATTCTAGAAAGCAATGGTTTTATTTCTTCATATCCGCTTAAATCGTCAATTTTTCCACTCTCTAAATCTATCTGATTTATAGGCGCAACGATAGCCTTTGCTATAAAATTTGATACAATGTACAATATGATGGCCAATATGGTCAATACTACCAACATCGGTTGTATCATAGACAAAAGAAGATTTTGCACCGTACCATAAACACTGGCTACTCGTATAACACTTCCATCCTCTAGTGTTCTATCGCAATATATAGTCTTCTCAAACATATTGTCACTATACTCTATATTATCATACAATATTTTCCCTGTAGTATCTCGCCAGGTTACTCGCACATCATGAGACACATTTATATTTTTAAAAAAATCTATACCTGCGTATCTTATACCCTCTTCAACTAGCTTTGTCTTTGTTTCCAATGCCGCATGCATTTGCTTTTCTGTTCTTTCATAGTATGCACCTAAAAATACAACTGCTGACAAAATAATTGCAACCATTGAAATAACAAATGTATTTATAAATATCTTTTTTACCATACTAACCCTTTACCTTGTATCCTACACCACGAACTGTTTCTATGATACTTCCGCCTTCCTTAAGCTTACTTCTCAAGGTTCTTATATGCACATCTACTGTTCTGTTTTCGCCATCAAAATCATAGCCCCAGATTTTTACGAGGAGCTCATCTCTATCAAATACCTTCTCCTTATTCTTCATAAGAAGGGAAAGTAATTCAAATTCCTTATATGTAAGCTTTATCTCTTCACCCTTTACCTTAACTGTGTGCTTCACAGTACACAAGGTCACATCACCCACCACATATTCTGTGCTGGATTTCTTTCCGTTCTCTGATGATGTTCTTCTAAGAACTGCCTTCATTCTAGATATTAATTCCATTACCGAAAATGGTTTCGCCACATAATCATCTGCACCCTTGTCTAAACCAATTATTCTATCATACTCAGTTCCCTTGGCTGTAAGCATAATAACAGGCAATTTCTTTGTATCTTCCCTCTCTCTAAGCTTTCCCAATATAGAAATTCCATCCTCTTCAGGAAGCATTACATCAAGCAGTAGCATGTCCGGCATCTCTTCATCCAATGCCTTGTAAAATTCACTCGGTGTCTCGAAGCCTTTTACCTCAAAACCTGAATTTATCAATGCATAGCTCACAAATTTTTGAATGCTTGTATCATCTTCTAATAAATATATCATCTGTCTCTTCCTTCACTTTCCTATTTGCTGACATAATATTTGATACTAGTATAATTTTCTTATATTAAACTTACAAGTATATTTTGTTAATTCTATGTTAAATTTTATTGTAAAAATCAAACCTTATAGTCAAAGTATATATACTTTCAACTATAAGGTTTCGTTTAATATTATTTAATATTATTTATCGTGTGCCTAAAATTTCTTTATTATATAATTTGGAATTCTTAGATATTTCTTCCATAAATTCCTTCTTGCCCACTTCTTCCATAACAGTCTTCTTATCAGAATATAGATTTGTGCCCAAGCCTAATCTATCGCCTTCAATTTCAAAACCTAAACTTGCAAGAATTGTTGGAAACATATCCATGGTAGTAAACAATCTATTTGTGGCATTTACTGGTTCTAAATCGGAATTAATTATGGCATTGTAAACTGAGCGATCATACCCCTCTGGTGTAAATTCATTCTTTACAACTGGCGCCATACTCAGATGATCACCTGCTACAACTATAACTGTATCCTCATAAAATTCCTGTGTCTTGCACCATTCAACAAATCTTGTCAACTGTCTATCCTGACACGCTATGATATTTTTATATCCATGATTGTATTCATAATAACAATCTTCGCATATATAACCACCTGGTGTATGCAAATCAATTGTATTTACTATTACACTAAACGGTTCATCCTTTGCCGCCAGCTGGATTATCTCATCCTTTGCAATCTGCAACAAATCCTTATCATCTATACCCCAGAATCCGTTATGACCTGTGACATACTCCTTTTCCAAGGCTGTATAATAATCGAATATTTCGTACTCACCATGCTGTTCAAAAAATGTATCCACTCCTGCAAATTCTCTTTTTGAACCTATGATAATTTCATTATTATAACCATATTTTTTAAGAATCTCCCCCATAGATGTTATACCTGGCAAAAATTCTCCATATTTTCCGTAAGAATTTCTTCCAATCGGAAGTACAAGTGGTACACCTGACATCTGCGCCACCATAGCCGCTATAGTCCAGCCAGTTCCTTCTACTTCCACCGCTCCCGCAAGTGTTTCATTTCTTGAAAAATGTGTATTTTCCTTGGCAAGTGCTGTAAGCTTTGGCATATAATTTCTATCCATACATCCGCCATTATCATCATCTGTAAAGCTAGCTTCTAGGGATTCCGACAATACAAAGATAAGATTTTTTTTCTTCTCTGGTGCCTTTATATTTGCCGTAGCTGCATCTACGTAATAATCTTCATACAAAGTCGAAGAATCAAATCTATCTATGAGCCAAAAATGAATTCCAAATCCAAAAAAATTCACTATAAGGACTATCGCTAGTAAGAATGATGTAAATGGAACCATTTTTCTCACTAAAAACTTGTTTATTCCAAACACAAGCTTCAATATTTTATTTTTAATTTTCTTTTCTTTTACAAAATGATAAATTACGCCTGTTCCTATAATAGCTGCAACCATAAGCGCTACCCAAGGCGCTACTCCATAAAAATAGCTTGCTATTATCGACGAATCAGTTCCTTCAAGTGGCACCATCACATGAAAAAGTACCTGCGCAAATGGCACATTACCAAATATATACTTTGACCAAACTAAAAGGTACACAAGCATTACCGACAAAATGGCAAATACTACACTTAAAATGCACTTCCATATTTTTATTTCGTACTTTTTATTTTCTTTTGCCTTTTTGTCTGTTGATTTATTTTCGGTTGTTGTCTCACCTGTTTCCACATCCTTTGTCACTACATCTTCTACTATGGTATTTTTTGTTATTTTACTTTCTTTGTTTTTATCGTTTTTCATGTTCTATCCTCAGTAATGTATATTGTATAAATATCCTTAAAACGCCTTGTAATTTTAGTCTATTATAGTTTAACATTAGTATTTTTTTAGTCAAGCATTTTTATCTAGCTGCTTTAAATTACCAGCTATATCGATAAATTTATGCATATTTTTACATTGTGCTTAATATTATACATTAAAATCACTTGACTTACTTTATCATAGTTATATAATAAAGTGGTCAATTAAATATTGATTGCCTTCAGGGCAGGGTGTGATTCCCGATCGGCGGTAAAGTCCGCGAGCGTAAAATACGCATGATTTGGTGTAATTCCAAAACCGACAGTATAGTCTGGATGAAAGAAGGAGGTTCTAATTATGAACAGTAAAGCAAAAAAAGTCGCGCTAACCGGAATGCTATGTGCATTAGCATTCGCCACAGTCGTGGCAATTCGAATTCCAGTTGTTTTGTTCCTTAAGTACGAAGCGAAGGATATCATTATCGCAATAGGTGGTTTTATGTTTGGACCACTTACGTCATTCATTGTTTCCCTAATTGTTTCTTTTATTGAAATGATAACCATTAGTGATACTGGTTACATAGGTTTTGCTATGAATGTAATCTCAACATGTAGTTTCGTAACTGTTGCATCATACATTTACAAGAAAAAACATGACATATCAGGTGCGATAATAGGTCTTATCTGTGGTGTATTAGCAGGTACTGCTGCTATGATTGCATGGAATTATTTCTTAACACCTATCTATATGAAGATTCCTCGCGCCGCAGTTGCAAAAATGTTAATCCCAACATTTTTACCATTTAATTTAGCTAAGCATAGCATAAACGCAGGAATAATTCTTCTTATCTATAAGCCAATTGTTATAGGTTTAAGAAAAGCAAATTTGCTTGTAAAATAATTATTTTATATGACATATTATTTTCATTAAATTATAAACTGCATAAATATAGTGCGTATAAGATTCTTTAACTTTATCTTATACGCACTTTTACATTTTTTGACTTTTAGATTTAAAATCATTTTATTATGACTTAGCCAATTCCTCTACCATATCAATAGGAAAACCCATACATTCTGCAATTTCTTCTACTGAAAGTTTTCCATTAGCAAGAAGCTTTTTTATTAAATCCATTTTTTCTTCTAAGACTCTTTCGTTCGCTCTCTTTTCCGCTAATTCCTCAACTGCTTTGCACATATCCTTTCTGCCTCCTTCCGTTTCCTTAAAATATTTAACCTGTTTTGCTAACAATGAATAAAACATATCCTCTGGATTTGTACACCTAAAATCATGCATCAACTTACCAATCGGGTCACTGTCATTTTTATAGCTTCCATTCACATATATTATATGCGAACCATCTTCAAATTTTTCACCTGTTTCCTCAATTATTCTGTCAATATGATACAAGGATAGCCCTTCACCTATAACATCATTCTCTGTAATAAAAATAACATACGAATCATATATATCCTTAAATTGCTGCTTTTCTTTAAGCATTCTTGTATCAATCATACTGCTATGAAATCTTGCACGATGAAAATCCGCTCCACGGTCTGCTCGCTGAACTTCTACATCATAAGCTTTACCCTCACTGTCTTTTGCATAAACATCAATGGTAATCGACCTTCCACCAGCCATAGCATTCTTGTATTCTCTCTGTGCAACAACCTCTAATACTTTTAAATCTGTCCTTTTAAGAATTATATTTAATAATAATTCAGTTGCTTCTATATTTTTGTCAAACACTAAATTCATTAAATCGTCATCTAATAAACGAAGCTTTGATATAATCTGCAGATTCTCCTGCATTCTTATGTCTAGCATATCACTAGTCATGCAATCATCTCCTTCTCATTATAAACTTTTTTCATTCTTTTCTCAATATCTTAATTCTAAATATTGACCTAGATAAATTTGGCTGACTCATTTCCAAACTTAATCCCCAATAAAAAGAATAATGGTACTAAATTAATACTACAAAGACCTCTTAAATTAGCATTAGTTTTAAATGAATGTTGGATTTAGCAGAACACAAATGAAAATAAGCGACTCATAACCTACTCTCTAGAATAATTAAAATACTTTCTGCTTAAGAAAATAGTAGCACTATTAATATAGATTAGCAATAACTATTTACTTCTTAATGTATCTATAAAAAACAAAATATTACCTAATATTTTCGATACATACAAGAAAACAACCGTAGGCATTTTTATAAACCAACAGTTGCTTTCTATTTTTTCAGCAAATAACACATTTTATAATCAAAAAAATGTTAAATTCTTCTTACTCTCATAAATTTTAATCGAACTTCCCTGCACTCTTGCACACTTCCTTCAAGCAGCATCTATCACAATACGGCTTTGTCCTAGCTGTACATATTTCACGTCCATGGTCTACAAGCCTATGACAAAAATCATTTCCTTCTTCTGGTGGAATTAATTTCCATAATTCCATCTCAACCTTCTTAGGCTCCTTGACATTATTTACCAACCCAAATCTATTAACTAAACGAATACAATGAGTATCTGTAACTATAGCTGGCTTTCCAAAGACATCTCCCATTATAAGGTTGGCACTTTTTCTTCCCACACCTGGAAGCTCCATTAATTTATCAAAATCTGCTGGTACTTTACCTTCATACTTTTCGTACAATATCTTCATGCAACCACTTATATCTTTGGCCTTACTTTTTCCAAGTCCACATGGTCGCACTATTTCTTCAATGGCATCTACTGGTGCTTTTGCCAATGCTTCAACTGTAGGATATTTTTCATACAAGTCTTTCACTACTACATTAACTCTAGCATCCGTGCACTGTGCAGCCAAACGAACACTTACAAGAAGCTTCCACGCTTCATCATATTCTAGGGAACAACCAGTGTTTGGATATTCTTTTTTTAATAATTCTATTATCATCAATGCTCGTTCTTTTTTTCTCATAGTCGCCACCTCCAAATCATTAACATAAATAAACTTTTCCGCATCGTTAAAATAAAAGGTTTATTAAATAAATTTTTTATTAAATATTATTACTTATTACACATATTTCTTTTTTAAACTACATTACATCACTAGAACATAAGCACATATAAGCACTGCTAAAAACACCACATTCCACAATGTAAAGCTCACAAAATATTTTCCTTTTACATCTGGGTGCCCATTAGCCACCTGCTTATAGGAAATAAGGCTTGCCATGGATGCTATAAGTGTTCCCAAACCACCAAGATTTGTTCCTATGATAAGTCCCTCATAGTTTGATGTAAATCCGGATAATAACAATGCTGTTGGCACATTGCTAACCGCCTGACTAGATATAATAGAAACAGCTACCTCCCTGTCTCCAACAAGAGATGAGAGCATATTTTTAATGGCTGGAATTTCTCCCATATTTCCTATAAATATAAAGAATGCAACAAACGTTAATAGTAGCCCATAATCAGCTCCCTTTACAGCTTCCTTCTCCATAAATAATGTAACTACAAATATTAATGCAGCAATTATATGCCATGGCAACAGGCGCACAACCACTAATATACACAATACAAACATAATAAAATATATCGCTACACGTACATTTTTAGCCCCATTACCAGTTGTCTTATTATAGTTTTTCTTATTTTCATCATCTATACCAAGAGTTAAGTTATCTTTTTTTAATGTAAAAATAACTATACATAAAAGCACTGCAGAAACTACAGTATATGGAAGCATAAGTAATAAAAACTTTCCTATAGTCATTCCACTGATTCCATATAAATATAAATTCTGTGGATTTCCCATAGGTGTTAGCATACTTCCAAGATTTGCTGCAATTGTCTGCATTACAACTACTATCACTATTAACTTTTCATTACCACTCATTTTCAATGTCAAAAGTGCTAGTGGCACAAATGTGATAAGTGCCACATCATTTGTCAAAAGCATCGATGAAAAAAAGCATAAAAATATAAGCACAAACGCCAACGCCCTTGTACTACTACATTTGCTTATTAAACTTTTGCCTAGTTTTTCAAATATACCATTTATACTAAGGCCTGCCATAACAATCATAAGTGATAGCAAAATTCCTAACACACGAAAGTCAATAAATTCTATATATTCCTTTGAAGGTGGATTAAAAAACATAGAAATAACGGCTAGTATAGCCGCTATAACAAGCACTGTATCCTTTTTTATTATTTCAATCATTTTTTCTTTTAATGAAATTTTCATATCCTATACCTATTTTCTCTCGCCTAATCCTATCATTCTCTATCCATTCATCTAGGGTAAGTGGCTCATAATCAGAATACATACAAAAGCAATTTATCATATGACACTCAATACTTCTCACATCTTCTCCATCCTTTGTAGGCACCACTGTGTTTCGAATCTGGTTTTGGAATTGGTGTATCAGGCGTTCATCATGACTATCGTGAACATGACCATATAGCATATAAGCTCTTGGGTTTCCTTTATCGTCCACTCGGTACTGGCCATTGTAGCACATAATTGGATAATGACTAATCACTATCTTGCACTTATTCTCCTTAAACTCATGGTAAGGCTTTACCCATCTAAACTTGCTTCTGTCAAACTTTCTATCATCCAGATATTTATCGTGATTTCCTTCAATTAAAAACTTTATTCCATTTAATCTGTCAAGAAGCTCATTTGTCTCCACTCCCTTGCCCATAGAGAAATCCCCTAGAATAACTATTTCATCCTGTGGGCGCACCTTATTATTCCATTTTTTTATCATAAATTCATTCATCTCTTCCACGGACGCAAAGCCACGTTTATCCATAGCTGTGTTCATACTCCTGTGAAAGAAATGACAGTCTGCAATATAATATCGCATCTTCTATGCTTCATCTCCTCTTACATAAGTGTTTTCAAACACTTCTTTCTTTACAAGATAAATATCATTTTCATCATCTGCCGGATAGCATATATAATCTCCTGCCACACCGTACATATACTTTTCATAATCCCACTTAGTAAATACCTTCGCTGGTTTTCTAAGCTGCTTTGCCATAACTACTCCACCTGCATCAGACACACATTTCTTTGCAAATGAAAGTATTCCATGCATTTTATTATCAGACATATTCATAACAAGTGGCTCATACTCGAATTCCCATTCATATGGCTTATTACTTGCTGTATAATTCCTCTCAAAAGTTTCTCTCTCTATAGGATATACCTCGCCAAAATAGCCTATCATAAGATATATATCTTCCTTTGCGGTAACATATACGTCACCCTCGTATGTTCTTACTCTACACTCTGTTCCCGGCTCAAACATCTCAGCTGTCTTTACATATCCGTATGTATAAGGAAGCTTAATGTGCGGTTTAAATTTACTATAATCATCCAATCCTTCATCTGCATAGAAAATATCGTAGCTGTCAAAATAATCATCTACACGACTAAAGAAATATGATTCTATTCCCTGCGCTCCATATAATTCATCAAACTTATTTTTATTTATGAAACCACCGGATTTATCCAAATGGCCACCACCATTTCCAATTCCTTCTGTCAAATATTCAGCCAATTCATTTGCTGCCACCTCTGCCACGCAGCTTCTTATAGATAATTTATATCCACCTGGACACTCATTAAAGATAATATTTACATCTATACTATCAACCTGTACTACCAAATCACCTATCAAACCTAAAATATTTGGGTCACATGGATTTGCCTTGATAATCGACAAGCGTTTCTTCTCATCATAGCTATATCTAACAAGTGCTATTCCCGCAGTCTCAAGCTCCTGCAAGGTAAAGTTCGAATGTTTAAACTTGCTTATCAATGGTCGATTTATCTTCAATTCTTCTATCATATCATGGTCTAGTGGATGGCGGATTTCTGCCAACTCATTACTATCCATAAACAGACCATAATAAAGAGCTGTAGCCAAATTCACATCAGCATTTACATTGTAGCCTTCATTTTTAAGCATATCAAAACAGATAGTAGAACAGCTAACTATATGGCTTCGTATCTCACACATAGCATCTGACGAGCGTCCTGTATTATGATGGTCAATCATGGCGATATTTTCAGCTTCAAACTTAAATACATTACCTTCCCCATACTGACAGTCTACTGTAAGTAAAAGCTCTGGCTTATAATCAAGCTCCTTTACATATTCTACTGGAATGTCTAATTCATCTATCATCATAAGAATGTTTCTCTTAGTTATCTTAAACTTTCCACCGTAGATAAGCCTTACATCCTTACCCTTCCATCTAAAATACTTATACAATGCAAAGCCAGACCCCACTGCATCTGCGTCAGGATTGTCATGCATCTGTATCACAATATCATTATATCTATCCAATGTTCTCAATTTCATAAATACACTACACCTTTCGTTTTTCCCATTTACTCTTTTGTAAAGATTACATCCGATGTTAAATCTACAGTTATCGCTGGTCGAATACCTAATCCTTCTAATCCCACTGTATTCTCAATAATTTTTTCTTCCCAATACTCATTACCTACAGCATAACATTTTGATGAGCTGTCTAAAACTGGCTCTCTAAGCCACCAATAATGCATTTCGACTCCGTATCCATCCTGCTCAACCTGATACCATTTGCTTTCATCTTGCTCCAAACATTCCTCTGTAGGTTTTGTAAGCATATTCATACCTGCTTTTTCAAACAACTCTAAATCTTCCAATGTCAATAAGTAAACCTTATCCTCAGTAACCACGACATCTTTATCACTAAGTCCATTAGCTTTTGTCTCTAATCGCACAGACTTTATGGCTTCAATTTCTTTCTTGCTAAAATTTGATAAAAACCCTGGTTCTATATCGTAACCATTTTTATGCTCACTCATTTTCTTTTTAGTTGGAGCACTGTCTCCATAATCAACAAGCTCTTTTTCCCCATTAAGCCATGCTCTTATATCCGAGTCTTTCCAATCACTATTTCCTCTTATAAACGCCTGCAATTCAAGATTTGCATTGGCTTCCTCGTCATTAGAGCTATAGGAAATGCCATTATGTCTAGCATATTCATCACTATCAGCTGCATCAAATGCTTTCATAGTAATAATCTTATCAGTTACAAGCATCGCTTCTGTTTTATCTGGTGATATCTTAAGCACTCTCCACGTAATTGGAACCCCATTATATTCACCAAAAACTATCTTATCTCCAAGTTCTATTTCTTCAAACTCTTCATTATCTATGTCGCTATCTACATCCGTATCTTCTGTATCTTCTATATCAGTAATAGTACTTGGTGTACCCAAATCTTCTTCACCAGCATTTGTAGCAATTAAAATCCATACTAAAGCCAATGCAGTCAAAAACAACGTAGCCACACTTGCCATAGCAATATAAAATGTTTTTTTCTTTTTATTATTTTCCCTTTCGGCTATATGTATATTTATAGTAGTACCAAGATTTCTTACAGCATCAACTATATACTGATAGCCTTCCGTCTTTCCGTTTACCCACTGATGTGTCATCAAAAAATATTCCATAGATTTAGTAAGAATAACATCCTCTATTCTGTAAACGATTATAGGAATATTCTTACTCACAGCCCTCTCCACCTCGCGAAGAACGTGTGGTGATGTATTTGAATTATTTGACAAAATCAAAATCATAGCATCTGATTTATCTATGCCATGTACAATCTCCTCTGCATATTCATAACCAGAGCGAATATCTCTAGGCGCTAGAAAGCAGCCTATTCCTTTTTTTTCAAGTTCTTGACACAATCCACTAGCAACTTCCCCATCTATAGATGAATGTGATATAAAAATATACATTTTATCCTCCCTATATATATTTAACTTTTATCCTTATATTATATTTAACATTTTAACAAATTAAACTTTTATCATATATAAGTATAATATATCAAAACAGCCTATTCTTCAATCTATATTTAGTTTTTCAAACTTTTTTTTACCAAAAATTTAACATTACGTTAACATTTTGTACACACTTTTTGGTTATATTCTAGTCAAATCTGAATAATAATATAAAGATTAAATCAAAAAAGCACAAAAATGAAGGGAGAAATACAAATGGTAGACAAGGTTATTGAAAATAATAGGGTAAGTATAATCGGTGAGATCGTTTCAGATTTCAAATTTAGTCACCAGGTTTATGGGGAGGGCTTTTACATCGTAGATGTATCAGTAAACAGATTAAGCGATTTATCAGACATTATTCCTATGATGGTATCAGAAAGACTTGTTGATGTAACAAATAGTTATGTGGGACAATTAGTTGAGGCTAGCGGTCAGTTCCGCTCTTACAATCGTCACGAGGAAGGCAAGAATAGACTTATGCTTTCTATCTTCGTTCGTGAGTGGCAGTTTGTAGATGAAAATCCTGAAGCTGGCAAAACAAATCAGATATTCTTAGATGGATATATCTGCAAGCCTCCTATTTACAGAAAAACTCCTCTCGGCAGAGAGATTGCAGATTTACTTGTAGCAGTTAACCGTCCTTACGGTAAGTCTGATTATATTCCATGTATCGCATGGGGTCGCAATGCTCGCTTCGCTTCCACTTTTGAAATCGGAGCTAGAATTGAAATCTTAGGTCGTGTTCAAAGCCGTGAATATGTAAAAAAATTAAGTAATGATGAAATCGAGCATCATATAGCTTATGAGGTATCTGTAAGCAAGCTAGAGCTTGTAGATGATGAAGAAGAATTATAGTTTTTTAAATATTAAATAACATAAAAATCGCTGTAGAACCTTTAGTTCTACAGCGATTTTCTATTTATCACCTGCTTATATTTTAAGCATTAAACTTTTATCCCACCGTCTATATATTTTACAGACTAACCTTCTTCTCAAGCAACGCTCCTGTAGCAAAAAATCCTGCTACTATACATACCAAATAGAACGATAACACTGGTATCTCTGTCAAAAACGCCTCTACATAACCTATTGGGTTATCTATAACACTTGGTATCTTTAATGAAACCCAAGATAAACCAAAGTAAATCAGTCCAAATAATACAAAGCTAACGATACCCTTGAACTTCTTATTCTGTAATACTGTAGAGCTCAATGTAATAGCTAAATAAGCTAATACCACTACAAGATAGAATGAAACCATTATCTCAACTAAAATCATAACTCCTGATACTATAATATCAGTTAAATGATAGCCGAAGAATTCCATTAACTGTTCAACTGCATCTGCGAAATTTTTAACCTCGTCAAACTTTATTCCTACAAGTATTACATTAAGCGGAAACAATATAAACAATACAATTCCAAACACTGCCGCTGTAAGAAATGCTGTCAAAAGCTTAGAACCAATAACCTTATATGTAGATACAGGTGCCATAAATGTCATATAGCTGCTCTTAGATTTAAGCTCTCTTGAGTATGAAGATATACTTAAAACTAATATTATAAAATAAGAAAACATCATTACGACCGACTGTATACCAAAACTTAATCCTACATAAGATTCTTTTCCTACTGCCAAACAGCACAGGAATACTATCTCTAAAATACCTATCACTATCAATAAAATAGCAGGTGCTGACATATTTTTTCTAAATTCATATTTTGTAAGCTTTAACATATTATCCCCTCCTAGTCATATTTGTAGATTTCTTTATACATATCTACTATTGATTTTCCGTACTGTGTGCGAAGCTGTTCTGCATCACCCTGCATTACTACTTCACCTTGTCTTACAAATATTGCATAATCAATAATTTTTTCCAATTCATCTACTAAGTGGCTTGACATAATAATCGCATTATTAGGTGAAGCATTCTGTAAAACAGTCTCTATAACCTTCTCTCTGGCTATAATGTCGATTCCGTTAAGTGGCTCATCAAGCATTATTATGCTACTATTTCTTGAAAGTGTAAGTGCAAGCTTTGCCTTAGCTGTCATACCTGATGACATCTTGCTTACCTTCATATCCGGATCAAGGTTCATCTCCTTTAATAGATAATAATATTTGTTCTCATCAAAATCCTCAAAGAAGTCCTTATAAAATTTGCCTGCGTCTTTACATGACATATAGTTATAATAGAAGCTCTCTGTAGGCATATACGCAATATGCTTTTTTGTTTCCACACCTATAGGCATTCCTGCAAATGTAATTGTTCCACTTGTAGGCTTAACAAGTCCCGCTACCATCTTCATAAAAGTAGTTTTACCGCTACCATTTGAACCAAGAAGTGCATATATCTTTCCTGGAACAATAGTTGTTGTGATATCAGCTACTGCTGCTTTTCCTCCATACTTTTTCATAACATTTTGACATTGTAACATTTTATTTCCTCCTTTTACCTGTCATATTCAAATGTTTTTTCACTTCTTAAAGCATTTGAAACTCTTCAATACATTTTATGATTTCCTCTTTGCTAAATCCAATATAGCTCATTCCCTCCATAAAATGTTTCACATAGTCTTCTGCCATCTCTCTTCTTATGGAATTATACTTTCCCACATCTTCTGTAACAAAAGTTCCCAGTCCCCTCTTTGTAAATACTAAACCCAAGCCTTCCATCTCATTATATACCCTGACAGCTGTATTCGGATTAATCTGATATTGCAAAGCTAATTCCCTAGTGGACGGCATCTTTTCACCAAGTAAAATCTCACCGATAACTATTCTTCTTTTCAAATCATCAATTACCTGAAGATATATTGGACTGTTGTTCTTAAACTCCAAAAGCTTACCTCCTCTTAAAGTATTTGTTCCGTAATTAATATTCTTTCGGACATATAAAACACCTTATTAGTGTTCTAGTCAGATAGTACACTAATAAGGTGTTGTTTGTCAACTATTTTTTTCTTTTTTTAAATCTCTTTTTTTCTATCAATCAATAGCCTACTCTAAATTAGCGATTTTATCTACGATATCATCTACAAATGAAGTATCCACTTCCTCGATTTTTCCCTCATCGCAAAGGCTCGCTATACTAGGGTCAATTGGAATCTTTGCAAATGTCTTTATCTCAAATTCCTTTGCAACCTTCCAAGCCTTACTCTCACCAAACACTGCTATCTCCTTGCCACAATCCGGACATTTAAGGTAGCTCATATTTTCTACCAAACCTAGAATTGGTACATTCATTATCTTTGCCATATTCACAGCCTTAGCAACTATCATAGATACTAATTCCTGTGGTGATGTAACTATTACTATTCCTGCAAGTGGAAGTGACTGGAATACTGTAAGTGGTACATCTCCTGTTCCTGGTGGCATATCTACAAACATATAATCCACATCGCCCCACACTACATCAGTCCAAAACTGTGTAACTGTACCTGCGATAACTGGACCTCTCCATATAACTGGGTCTGTATCATCTGCCACAAGAAGATTAAGGGACATTATCTTCACTCCACTCTCAGACTCAAGTGGTAAAAACTCCTCCTGTCCGTATGCCTTACCCTTTATGCCAAAGGCTTTTGGGATAGATGGACCTGTTATATCTGCATCTAAGATAGCTACGTTTTTATCTCGCTTATTCATATTGCTTGCAAGAAGTGATGTAACTAGTGACTTACCTACGCCACCTTTTCCACTTACTATACCGATAACCTTCTTTACGTTGCTCTTATCATTTGTCTCTTTTAAAAATTGGTTCTTCTCTTTTCTATCACTGCAATCCTTGTTGCATGAAGAACACTGACTACTACATTCTGACATATTGCATACCTCTTTTCTTATTTAATTTACGGTGTCAAAACTTAATAATTTAGTATCTTTCTTAAATTATACTATGTTTTTTACATGCTACGAATATTTGATTTCCTAAATACTTTGATATACGTTTTTTATTTATGACGTGACCGGCTCATATGCACCATCCATGGTGCTATTCGCCTTTTTCCAACATCGTGTTGGAAAATCACTATCTTCCTACAAAGTATTAAGAAAATCTAAACATTCTTCGCTATCGTAAAAAGACATAGTATAATTCTAAGAAAGATATTTCTAAATTTTTAAGTTTTGACACCTTACATATCGAATCATAATTACGTAGTAATTTTGATTTAACACAAATCTTAATATATCATATTTTTATACATATAGCCAACCTTATTTATCTAATGCTCTTCCCATATTTCTTAAGCGTATTATTAGTATATAGGTAGCTATAGATTTGCAAATATCGCCTGGCAGGAATGGAATTATACAGCTTCCAATAGCTGCAGAAACTGGTACTCCTGTTAAGAAAATATAGTAGGCGGTTCCTACTATGTAGGATATAGACCATCCTGTCACTATACCTATAATTAACTTTAATAAAAGCTTTAGCTTTGTCATCTTAAAAATACATCCTGACACAAATGCAACCACAGGGTATGACCATATAAAACCACCAGTGGGGCCTATTACATGGCCTAGGCCAGCTGTAAATCCCGAAAATACTGGTAGGCCGACTATTCCCATAAGGATATATACTATCTGAGCAAGCATAGCCAGCTTAGGACCTAATATCCAAGCAGATAAAAAAATAGGAATATGTACCATATTAATGGGAACTGGACCAAGTGGCACAGAAATCATGGCACCTACCCCTGTAAGTGCCGCAAATATTCCACATAATACAATTTTCCTACTTGAATTTCTTATCATATAAAGTCCTTTTTGTGAGCAATTATCTATCACTAATTTCTTTTGATAGACACCTCACCTGATAGTAAAATTTCTGTTGTTATTTTATCTTCCCAATCTCTACCGACTCTCTCCACGATTAGATGCCCTTTATCATTTACATCTAAAACTAAAGCATCATAAGTTTCATTTACCTGTATAACAGTAACCACCTGGCCTTTGATAATCTGTCTATCTTTATACTCTTTCATATATTCATCTGTATTTTCAAATATATTTTCTTTTGTAAATATATTGATAAGCTCTATGGCAATATGATTTCTAACATCAAAGACCTTATCCTCTTCTATTTTGTCTCCATTAAATAATGCACCTGCGATATTCTGTATATCATCTGGAAAGGAGTTGGCTACGATATTTATTCCTATTCCCAGCACAAATCGTTGCAATCCATTTTCGTCTATGACACCCTCTGTTAGAATTCCGCAAACTTTTTTATCCTCAAAATATAGGTCATTTACCCACTTGATTCCACATTTCTTGCAAGTAATTTTGTCTATAACTCTTGCTGTAACTACTGCAGCAAGTGGCGTTAGCAGGCCTACATCACTTATGCCCATATCTTTTGCATCCAAAATAAAGCTTATATATAAGCCTGTGTTAGCTGGTGAAAAGAATTGTCTATTAAAGCGTCCTCTTCCTGCATTCTGACTTTGTGCTATTATAACAGTTCCGTGTGGGGCGCCATTCTTTGCCATTTCCTTTGCCAAATCATTGGTAGAATTAAGACACTGATAAATATGTATCTTATCAGTGTCTATATTTTTATCCAAATAGGTCACCATATGTTCAGTTTTCCATATTGAATTATTCATTTACCTCTTCCTTACCCTTTGAGAATGCAAAATATGCAATTAGACCAAGCATCGCAAATGCTACCATCATCCATGGGATTAAATATTTAATTCCCTTTGGACTAAACATATCGTAGTATCCCTTAAGATAAATTATAACTATAATAACTGGTAATATATAACTCATATAGAACTTTAACTTTCTTGACAGCTTTATTCCATTACCTGAATTTGCTTCCGCCACAAAATTATCAAAGCCCCAACCATTCTTTCTAGTACAGAATAACAAATATACCAGTGAACCTAATGGTAATAAATTATTTGATACTAAGAAATCCTCTAAATCCATTATATTTGTTCCTGGTCCAAGTGGTGTTATATCTGCCAATACATTGAACCCTAAAATACAAGGCATAGATAATACTGCAATCAATACAATATTGATTAGTACTGCCTTTACTCTTGATACATTCCACAAGTCCATAGCGAATGCCACTATATTTTCAAATACAGCTATTACTGTAGATAATGCCGCAAATGATAAGAATAAGAAGAATAACGCTCCCCATATATGTCCGCCTGACATCTGGTTGAATATTCTTGGCAATGTTAAGAATATCAAAGAAGGGCCTGCCCCTGGCTCTATATCAAATGCAAAGCATGCAGGAATAATGATAAGTCCTGACATAGTAGCCACAAATGTATCCATTATAGTAATATTCAATGTTTCTCCTGCAAGAGAACGATCCTTACCAAGATAACTTCCGAATATTGTCATAGCTCCGATACCGATACTTAAAGTAAAGAATGCCTGAGACATCGCTCCAAATACCACATTTCCGATACCTTTCTCTACCATATCCTTAAAGTTAGGAACTAAATAAAACTTTATACCTTCCTTTGCACCTGGAAGCATTAGCGAATTTACGGCAAGCACACCAATAAGCGCAAAAAGACATATCATCATAACCTTTGTAATTCTCTCTACACCCTTCTGAACTCCCAACGCACATACTGCAAATGAAAGAACTATAACTATGATTGTCCATAAAATCATAGTAGGTGCAGAACCTGTCATATTCTCAAATTTATTCTGAATCTGGGCACTAGTTAAAGCTTCTTTTGTAAATTCTCCCATTAAACTGCGATAGCAATAATACATAGTCCATCCAGCTACCATAGTATAGAACATTACAAGCACGTAATTTCCTGCTACAGCCATATATCCATAATTGTGCCATTTAGAGCCTTTCTTTTCCAATGTCTTAAAGGCTGTTGCACAGCTCTTCTGACTTCCTCTACCTACTGAAAACTCACACACCATAATAGGCAATCCCATTATAACTAAGAATACCAGGTATATAAGTATAAAAGCAGCTCCGCCATACTGACCGCACATATACGGAAACTTCCATACATTTCCAAGACCGATAGCACATCCTGCTGACACTAACAAAAAGCCAAGTCTCGAACCAAATTTTTCTCTATTCTCCATAGTATTAATCCTCCAAAAAAACTCCGTATGCATTATGCACACGGAGTTATTCTAACAAATATCTCTTAAAATCTCAAGAAAATTTAATATTATCTTGTCTTATCAATTCCCTGCTATTTACAATCTTCCTGTAAGCTCTTTCAAATCGTTCATAAGAGTTGACACTTCCTCTAATCTCTTTACATTATCTTCTTCTGCATCTAATGTCTCATTGGCATGAGCTGATACCTCTTCTGATACACCAGATATAGTCTGAATAGAATCGATAATATCTGTATTTGCACTCACAAGCTCTGTTAAAATCTCAGTTAATCTCACTACATTACCATTCATCACATCAGCACTATCTGAAATCTGATTAAAGCTCTTAGCTGTAGATTCTGTAATCTCTTTTTCAAGATTGATGTCCTCAAGCATTCCCTTGATAAACGAAACTACCTTTGTAATAGCCTCTGATACGTTTGCAATAAGTTCTGTAATATGTATTGTAGCTTCCTTTGTCTGAGTAGCCATGTTTGAAATCTCTCCTGCTACTACTGAGAAACCACGACCTGCTTCTCCTGCTCTAGCAGCCTCAATACTTGCATTTAATGCAAGAAGCGCTGTCTTAGATGTAATTCCATTGATAATTTCTACGATAGAATTCATCTCTGTAATCTTCACATCTAATGTCTCAAGGTGACCTGCCACCTCTCTACCTGACTCTACTGACTGGTTAACCTTGTTAACCATTTCACTCATGTTTACCTTGCCACTTTCAATTTCTTCCTTTGTGACATTCATCTCACTTAAAAGTGTAGTAGCTGTTGTGTCTACTTCTGTAAGATTATTCTGTATCTGCTGTGTTTGAAGAAGCTGATTAGATACTGCATCTGAAGTATCTGCAGAACCCTTTGTAACCTCACCCATAGCTGTCTTTGTGTAATTTGCTGTCTCTAACACCTCAGCGATTCGGGTATACATTGTATTGATGTCTTCTGTCATCTTAGTCACTGTCGCCAATGTATTTGTAAGCTTTTCTTCATCCTTTTCCTTCTGCTCATTGATAACACTTATCTTTGCATTATTATTCTTACTCAAAACATTTGATAAAGTCACTGCAAATACGCCCATAATGATTACAAGTATAATCTGTATCTCTGCTGCGGCTAGGTTTATATAACCAAACTTGCCCTGTGTGGCACCTATTACTACCTGAATAACATTTAAAATAACCACTCCAATACTTATCTTTATAGTGTAAGCTATATCATTGTACACAGAAATAACAAGGACCATAAGCAATACATATGTAAATGTAAGTGGATTTGTCGCTGTAAATAAAAGGAATGCATAATACACTGCAAATCCATATCCTATAAGATGTTTAACCATCTTTGTCTCGTTATTTTTTCTATAGAGTATTTGCTCTAAAACAACCGGCGCCAAGCCTAATAATGCTACCACTAAAAAATATAATGGCTCTCTTTCACTTTTCACAAATGTCTCAATAGCATAGGCTATAGTTAAGATAACAACCATAACCGTATGACATGTCATTGCATAAAAATTGCAACGTCCCATTTCTGTTCTCTGTTTCATGTTTTCCTCCAACTCTACGGACCTATATTTATTTGTCACGTCACTTAAAATATAGGACATATTATAACATATTTTAGATAATAGTGTCAATTATTTGCAATGAATACGCAATAAATAATTCACTTTTACTAATACGAAAAAAAAATTTGTTAGATAATAAAAAAAAATGTTTTCTTATTAATAAAATTGTGATAAAGTATTTTTGTTAAGATATTCATTCTGTAGTTAGACTAAAAGGAGAATAAGAAAATGAAATTGATTTACGAAGGTAAGACTAAAGACGTATTTAGCCTTGAAAATGGCAATGTAATGTTAAAGTTTAAGGACGACTGTACAGGTAAAGACGGTGTGTTTGATCCAGGCGAAAACTCAGTAGGATTAACAATCGAAGGTATCGGTAAGGCAAACCTTGAAACATCTATCCACTATTTTGAGCTTTTAAAAGAAGCTGGAATTAAGACACATTATGTTGGCGCTGATTTAGAGAATGCTACTATGGAGGTTCTTCCAGCAACTGTTTTTGGACATGGTCTTGAAGTAATCTGCCGTTTAGTTGCTACAGGTAGCTTCATCCGTAGATATGGCGAGTACATCGAGGACGGTACAGTTCTTGAAGGTGGTTATGTAGAATGTACATTTAAGAATGACGCTTTAGGTGATCCACTTGTAACTGGCGAAGGCCTTGCAGCTCTTGGTGTTATGACACCTGCTATGTTCGAGAGCATGAAGGAGCAGACATTAAAGATTACTAAGATTGTAGCTGATGATTTAAAGACACTTGGTCTTGATTTATGGGATATCAAGTTTGAGTTTGGTTACAACAACGATGAAGTAATCCTTATCGACGAGATCGCTTCTGGTAACATGAGAGTTTACAAGGATGGCAAGATTGTTGACCCAGTTGAGTTAACAAAGATCATCAACAACAGATAATTATATTGAATTTTACGGCTACTTCGGTAGCCGTTTTTTTCTTTAATTTTATGTTTACTTATATCATCTCTATGCTTTACTATATTTCATATTAGTGCTATAATATTTTAAAGATATTTTGTGAATTTACAATAAGGATGGTGTGCTTATGCGTGAAAATTTATATCAGCTTTTTATAGATACCGTAAAAAATGCGTGTGAAAAATACATAAAAACAAAGGATGCTTCTGTATTTTACGACAAGGTCGAAGAACCTTCAAAGGTCATAGAGGTTAACAAAACTATATTTAGTAAAACTTATGATATCGATACTGCTGATTACCAGGGTTATCTTACAGATGAAACAAAATGTAACGTTTTAGCTCAGATACTTGTTACTGAACGTGGAACCAATTCCTCTGACGATATAATGGTGGATTTTTCTGTACTTTGCTCTTATATAGATAATAACATTATCTACGAATCTGTACGAATTTCTTTCACTAAGAAGATTAGCGGTCTCGTTCTTGATGAAACGAAGAATTATGCTGTCTATAAAAAAGTACTTAAATATATGAATGATGTCGTTATGGAATATGATTTAATTCATAATGTTTTCATATATGACAAACAGGAATACTATGATTACTTCCACCACGAGGCTAATTTTTCTATTATGGATGAATGGTTCTGGAATCTTTGTGCCAATTATCTTCATAAAGATGATATAGAAAAATTAGATATGTTTAGAGACATTGACCTCTATAAGCGTGTTAAAAATCATGACTACGTATTTATGACTCACGTAAGAATTAAGCGTGATGACGATTATATCTGGACTAAACTTACCTTTGTATTTATTCCAACAGAAAATAAAAAGGACGTTGAAAAAGTATTCATCTTAGTGCAGGATTACTCCGCTACTATGGCTGAACGAATGACAAATCTTATGTATGCCCGTGTTGATGCGCTAACGCAAACCTGGAACAGACGATATTCTGAAGAGCTTATTACTAATAGAATCAAGAATAACGGCAATGGTTTGTTCTGTTTATTTGATGTAGATAATTTTAAAACCATCAATGATTCCTTTGGACATATAACAGGTGACCAGCTCCTTAAAAAGATTAGTCATATTGTATGTGAAAGTATAACCGATGACGATGTATTCGGACGACTAGGTGGAGATGAGTTTGTTCTTTATCTCAAAGGCGATTTCCAAGAATGTATAAATCGTCTCAACTCGATTATAATAAAGCTAAAGTTTAATTATTATGAGAATGATCGAAAAATCAAAATTGAATGTAGCGCTGGATTAGCTAAAATCCAAGGACGACGCGCAAGCTTTAATGAATTGTATGAATCGGCAGATGCTGCTTTATATGAAGCAAAGCGATTAGGAAAAGGAAACTACAAAATTTCTTTAGCATCCTTAATAGAAGATGACGATGAATAATTTAAAAAGCCATAAGAATGTTTTATAAACTTTCTTATGGCTTTTAATTTTAGAATAAGAATCAAAATTTTTTATCTCTTCTTATATTTTAAGTTCTTACGAAGTACTGGCACAAATGAAACCATACCTGTTACTAAAAGCGCTGCTACTATAAGATACATCCAGATTCCTCGCTCTGTATTTTCATCTTTTTTAGATGTAGCATTGTCTACCTTGCCTTTGATTACAGATGCTAAATTATCAACGCCCACTCTGTCATTTTCTGACTTATATTCTGAGTCTACAAGATAATTTTCCACAAATACAATTGTATATGCACCCTTTTCTACATCATAGACAGCCATAAACTTACGATTATTTACTGCCTGGTTTACATCTTCCTCTGTATCTGTTTCTGGCTCAGTTTCAATCTCTGGCTTTCCTACAGGCTTTGTGCTATCTGTCATTTCTTCTGTGTCTTTTTCAGTTTCATTTTCTGAATTTGATTCTTGCGAATCGTTATACCCACTTCCAAGTAAATTATCCAGTTCATCTATACTTGATATACCTGATAATAAATTCAGATTTTCCTTATATGTACTACTAATATTAGCATACATAGAAGTATCATCATTTGAATAATACTCTCCTGCATAATCAGAGATAGACACTTGATCTTTTACTCTATTATCAAAAAGCACTTCACCTGACATATAATTGTATCCTAATGTTCCTCCATTTGCATACTTAACGATAACATATGGAACACTAGCATTTATATTATTAGTCATAAGAACAGTATCCTTATTTTTAACATTATACTCTTTATCTGGAGCACAGATGTCAGAATTAAACATATCTACCATCATACCATCTTCTCCAAGTATTGACATATACTGTTCACCATTCTTATCAAAAATCTGAACACCATCCTTCTGATTTAACAGTCTACCATCAATACTGTATAAAGAATTATTCTTTACAAATAACTGTGCTTCTCTATACATGCTAGTTTCGCTTGACACAATTTCAGAACATTTCGCGTATGTCCTTATGATTTCATTGTTATATACACCCTTGAATAATGGCATTGTCTCGTCTAATGCTTCGATATCTTCTATCTTTTCATCAGTCTTTACAAATTCTCCATCGTTCATCTCCCAAATGTAACCATCTGTATCTAACGCTTTACCATTCATAATATTAATGAATTCGCCTTCTACAATCCAAGATGTAGATTCATTTCCGTATACTAAACCTTCATTACTTAAATAGTAATATTTATCATCATATACCATAATATCTCGATTTATTTTCTCTACCTCATATGTTACAGTTTCAATACCTGTATCATCTGCACCATATGTTAGAATCAAATCTTCATTATACGGATATGTATATGTATAGACTCTGTTAGCAACCACACCTTCATCAACAACTACTCCACTTTCAGTTGTCAATTTATAATATGTTGTTCCTATCATATCAGCAGAAAATTCTGTATTTATCTTGTCTACGTCAGACGGATACAAGGTAGCATACGATTCATTCTCTACATCTCCTATAATAGGTGGCACACTAGTATCAAGGGTTATTAAAGTTGTCTGAGTATCTACATACTGTGGAATAGGTAACCTTCCTACGATTTCCTGGTTCCTAATATTCAAATCACTATTGTACTTTGATGTCTCGCTTGTTGTAGAACGAATCTGTGGAAGATAGTTATCTACACATACACTTGTTAATTCACAAGCATCTTTTCTACCCTTAAGACTTATTCTCCAATATGTATTTCTTAGTATTTTACTGCTTTGATATCTAGTTCCCCAACACATTTCTGCATAGAAGTTTGAAGCTTTTGTACCTTTAGTACTATTAGGTGTTTCTGTAATATCTGATGTTTTAAACATCACTATTTTATCAATATCATTCTTTCCCCAATTTCCTTGTTGTTCATTCCACACCCAAGGCTTATATAATGATACTTTTTCACCTGTATACACTATATTACCTGAATTATTTTTCACACCGTCAACCTGAATTTGAGCTACTGGAGTACCATTTAGCTTAACACCTTCAAATACTCTATTAGTTCCACCAGCAAATGCTTTAACAAATTTTCCATCTTTCTTCGCATATGCTATGCCACTAGTGTCTACACCTTTAATTGCTTCATCACCTGCAAAGGCACCTACTTGTGTTCCTTTAATATCTGATGCAAGGATAAGGTTTCTCATAGTTAAGCTAGATTCATTAGCCGTACCAGTTGAGTTGTTTTTATCATTTTTATAAAATACTCTTCCACCAGGAATAAGGTAATCATTATAAAGACCTGATACACCAAATGCACCGCCTGCATAACCGCTTGCATTTTCGCCTGCAATTCTGTCTGTTGCTGTAACACTTCCAGCAAAATAGTTATATTGTAATTTAGCATTTGAATATGTCTTTATTGTAGCAGATGCTTGATTATATGAGTTATTATAGTAACCAGTTAAGCCACCTGCTATAGCTTGTAGGCCACCCACAGCCTCTACGTTCATATTTGAATAAGAATATGTAAGTGTTGAGCCCTCAAGTCTACCTACTATACCTCCTACATTTGTGTAACCTACTACCTGATATTCTGAGTTCGCAGCTGGTGTATCGGCATCTTTATCATATTCAGCCAATGCATAGCTCTGGGATAATGTATAATTTGTTGAAATACTTATACCTATCTTACCAACTATACCACCGACATTATCCATAGTAGGAGCTAACACTTTTCCATTTACTACTCCACAATAATATGATGTAGAATAACTTGCATGTCCTATGGCTCCACCTACGTTTTCATTTCTTTTAGTTAATGTTGATTCTGCCTTTATAGTTGTATTCTCGCAGTAATTATATCTAACTGTACTACGTTCTTTTATTCCGTAAATTCCACCTACATTAGAGAAA
Organism: Lachnospiraceae bacterium; assembly: GCA_045125245.1. Lineage (GTDB taxonomy): Bacteria > Bacillota > Clostridia > Lachnospirales > Lachnospiraceae > SVEL01. The sequence goes on along the minus strand of JBGVNF010000107.1, from coordinate 31,553 downwards.
TTTCTTGTAACGATAATATTATCCTTACTTGTTAGATATCCACCACCATAAACATCATCACCTACTATACCACCAACATTTGAACGTGTTGTACCCGATAATGCTTCTACAAGTGTGTTTGAAACGTTAATTCTATAAGCATGATTATAATGATATCCATATGCACCACCTATGTTATTTGCAGTACCAGAAACGTAGATACCTTCAACAACATTGTTTGCATCTGAAATCATGGCGCCCTTATGATAACAATCAGCCTCATAGCTTCTTCCTGCGATACCACCTACCTCGCCTGTTCCCTTTACAGTAGTATCTGAACCAGTAAACACACCATCTGTATATATTGGATTTCCTTTAATAGATACATTGGATACTGTGTATGACTGCGCATTTGCAGTATCACTTATTCTACCCGCAACTAAACCTACATATGATGATTTTCCTAATATATTGGCTTTCGAAATATTTATATTATCAATATTTGACATATAAATAAATCCCGCAATACCACCTACATAATTTACACCATTTACATTAAGATTTTCCACGGTGATAGTATCAATATTACCTATACCATAGTAATATCCAACTAAACCTGCCACATAATTACCTTTATTAGCAACTGTTTTTACAGTTACATTATTTAATGTAACATTTTCAATACTTCCACCATTCTGTCTTGTAATAATACCTATTTCACTAATAGTTCCTGTAGACTTATATGTATTATTAATAGTTACATTATTAAAATTACAGTTTGATATCTTACCATTACTAGCCTTAATCAATCCAATATTTGTTGTTGTTCCTGACGTAATAGTTACATTCTCAAAGTTCAAATCCGTAATAGCACTATTAACCTGCTGTATAAGACTCTGATCTTTAAGAGTAATATTCTTTAATGTCTTATTATTTCCTGCAAGTCTACCTATCTTAAGATCAGTTGTATAATTAGAGGATTTTGAAAAATCAATATCCTGCTCTATAATGTAATTTTCATATTCAGGATAATGTTCAATCATACTCCATTGTTCTACAGAATTAATGGTTCTATATAATGTAAGACCAACTCTAGCAAAAACATCTGCTTTTACAATATTTTCACTATCATTCTTTGCTTTTTCTATTGACATATTTTCATCATAACAAGATTCCTTTACATTATAATAAGAAATTTTGTTAAGTACATAGCTATCCTGATAATGCTTTTGTTCTCCAGAGTACTCCAAGTAAATGGTTGTTACATCTCCTACGTAATCAATCAATGTTACACCTTGGTCATTTTTTCTAAATTCTACATCAAGTTTTTCTATCTCCAAATCAGTTATTAAATAATGATTGGGATTTAAAATACGCAATGTAATAAATCTATTAACACCATTATTACTAACGGTTACATTTGTAACATCAAAACCACTTACATTGATATCTTTTAACAATATGTCTTTCTGATTTGGTAATAACACATCCTCACTTTCATAATAAAGCTTTGGTAAATATCCGTCATCCTCATATTTATACTTATCACCTAACTTTATCATATTTAAATATGTGTTATTAGCATCATTAGTCAATTTCGATAGTGTTACAATATCTGTTGTACATATTTTTTCATTTTCAGTAAGATCAGCCTTCGCCTGTCCACTTAATAACTGTGTTTCACATCCATGGAACATAAGCTTTCCTGCTGCGGCCTGACCTACTGTACGAGAAACATATACCGAGTCAGGATTATATGCATATACGTTACCTATAGCTAATCCCGATGCTATACCAGATGTAGAATTTCGCGAATCCACAATATCTGCTGGGATGTTAAGCAATCCTACAATACCACCTATAACATCTGTATAAGAGCTAATATCCACCTTAGATACTACATCCTTTATACATACTATAGATACACCAGAAGCAAAGTATTGTCCTACTATTCCTCCTACATTGGATGCTCTAGTACTTATATCGCCCTCTGCATATACAGATTTAAAAACACTATTTGAGCTGTATCCTACAGCACCTCCTACACCCTGACTACTCTTTAGATTTTCGGCTATAACTTTAAGATCAGTTATGTAACAATTTGTAATTCTTGTATAGTTAATATTTCCTGCCAAACCTCCAAGACATATTACACTCTCTACACTTGTCGGCTGTACATATGTAAGTTTTACACCATATACACCTGCCTCATCTGATGTCACACTGCAATTCTTAAGCTCACTGCCCACATTCATAGTAGCTGCAAAGGCGCCCATTCTATCATAGCTTATGATATCGATACCTTTTATGTGGACATTTCTTATAACACCTGACACATTATAAAATACAGAGCCATATCTAGCTACATATGTTCTGTTATTCTTATCAAATTTTCCACCACCTTTATAATTATCAATATTCAAATTATAAATCTCGGCTTCTGGACCTACAACTGCAGAGAATAAATTCCATACTGTTGAATTATTTGCTGTTTTAAAATCTTTTTGTAGGTTAATATTCTTAAGAGTCTTTCCATTACCATCAAGCTTTGCATCAAACTGATGTTGTACTCTTATTTTTCCAGCATCTGCCTTTTCAAAGTCAATATCACTTGTTAATCTTACATTTTCTACTATCTTATTTTTTGCATTAAGAACTACATACTTGTACCAATCATCCACAGTTGAAATATGACGGTAGAATTCCATTGTCATATCATAATCAACAGTTTCTGTTGTACCCCTATTATTTCTTAAATATGTAATCTCTGTTATTTTATATGATGATTTAAATTCTTTTGGATTTGTAACTAATGCATTGATAGTTGTGTAACCATCCTGTGATTTTGCACTTTCCCTATCTAATTCCACTGTTACACCATCAATTTTAAGTCCTGTAATTGTATAATTCTGCTTATTAACAAATACTATTTTTATTTCAGCAGAATCACTGCCTTCATCATTATTAATATACTTCTCTACCGATGTAGACGATATATCTAAATCCTTAGTTACAACTCTTTCTGGTAGTTTGATATTTTTCTGGAATGGCATCTCACTTGACATAATTACCTTTGGCATAAAACCAATTTCTACATATTCTGTAGCAAATTGCTCACCTAATACGGTACTCTGCCATCCTTTGTTATACAATGTATCAAGCTGGACCATATTTACATATTTTGTGTTATATGTAGAACTTGTAGAATCGGATGTCTTCATATCAAACCAATAATACAAATCTCCATATCTACCATTTGCTATTTGTCCCACAGTTGGACTAATCTGTATACCGTATTTTTCCTGAGTATTATCTATAGTCGTAATATCGTTCTTAAACTCAGCAGGTGAACTTTCACCTATACTATATGCATTGTGGAAATATCCAGAAATATACCCCGCAACAGCTCCATAGTAATATGAATATGAATATTTAGATTCTGGTCTTTGTGCCTGAATAAAATTAACTGTACTAAATACGTTTTCTACCCTACCTGCAGCATTACTTACGCCTACAATACCACCACAATACCTTGCTATAGAACTGTTTGCCTGTGTTAAGTAAATATCTTCGCCTATAGCATATCCATCTCTTATGATACCATCATTTGATGACACAACCATACCTACATAATTATATGCAGATAATGTTTGCTTATCTTCATCCGGTATATTGTTAACAACAAATCGTTCTATAATACCACATGATGCATTAAATCTACCTATTAATCCACAATATTGATTAGACGTTATACTTCTTCCACCACGGAAGTTAATAACAATGTCACTTATAGTTCCATAATTTCGATAACAAAATACACCTGCATCATACACTGATGTATCTCTATCAAAATACACATCATACACTACATCTTTTAATTTCGCACTAGCGCCCATATTTTGAATAAACTGCTGTCCACTACCATTCTCGTAATAGTGTGTCAAAGTATATCCTTGGAAGTCAAGTGTTCCATCAAAAGTTGTTACTACCTTAGCTCCAGATACAGATTCCCCTTTTTCACTCTCATCTTTATCAGTCTCATTTTTTTCAGCTGGATTCTTATAATTTAATCCACTATATAAAACTATATCATTTATAGCAACATACTTTCCTTCAGGGTTTTCTTTCAACAGATTAATAAGCTCAAACGCTGTTGTAAAACTCTTTACTGTAGTTTCTGTTGTAAATTCTAACGTATCAAGAACTAATGGTCTGTTTTCAGCCATAATATATAATGTATATGTATATGTATGCTGTCCAATCTCCACATTATCTCTTAAGTCATTTACGTATAAGCCATCCTTGAGATTTTTATCTTCTAATAAATACATAATATCTGTATCACTAACAGGTACACCATCTTTTTCTATATGAATATAGAAACAATTATTGATTAGCTTCAAATCCTCTGGTCCACTAACTGATATCTGTGTTTTAGTATACGCTCTATATTGTGTATCATTATTATAGATTTTATCAATATGCTGAAGTTTAATATTACCTGACACCTCGAGCATTGTTTTTACATCTATAGACTTCAACACAACATTCGTCTGCAATGTTGCATTTGTATATCCTTCGTTGTATTCAACTGCAAGGAAACGTAAAATATAATCCTTCGTCACATCTAATTGGGTGAATTTTAATGTATGTAACTGATTTTTCTCAATTCTCATAGCCTTAACAAATTCACCTGCTTTTGAATAAAGGTTAACCACTACTGTATTTCCAGAATTACCTGTAATAGCATCATCCACATCTTCTACAAATACATTAAACTCTAAAGTTCCCGCTGCACATAATAAATCTGTAACTTCTACAGTCGCTGGCTTTCTAAGTGTTTTAAAGTTTACTTTATTCATATATACCATGATTTCTTCTTCGTAATAATCAAGGTAGTATGCTTTTACAGACGCTTGTAAATAGTAATCTGTAACAGAATCAAGGTTCTCTATAGAATCTAATATAAGTTCTCCATTTTGGAATGCTTCATATACATATCTTGTACTGTCGGCTTCATCTGTGATTACTTCATCTTTTTTGAAGCCCATATCTCCAACATATGTATCATCTGCCTTCTCGTATACTTCAAACTTACATTCCTTTATTAAATTTAAAAGTTCTTTATTTGTACGCTCTGTATTTACTTTATATTCAATCTTTGCTGAATCACAAGTAACATCTGTCACTGTACAATCTAAATATACTTTTCCTAGCCCTGACAAGCTAGCTGATATAAATCCAAGTCTTCCTATCTGCTGGAATTCCTGTACGCCTTGTCCATTGCCAAGATCATAACTACAGTATACATATGCTGTATAATTTGTATTTAATCGCAAGTCATCCATTGTGAATAAATGTTTATTGATTTTTAAACCATCTTCCTCTGAATATGTATACTCTCCTGGCTTAAGCTTATGATACCATATCTCTTTTTCGCCCTTATCTTCTTCATCTTTTTTTACAGCTTCCTTGAATTGTTCATAGCTTGTATAGCCTTCTGAATTTTTGCTTACAACTATGTAGATCCCCTTCTCTGGCATTGACTCATCTATAATTGCAGATGCGTCAATATCTTCTGCTGATACGGAAATCTGTGCCTTACCTATTATATTTTCTTCCACTTTAATACTTGCAGTAGGATTATTTCTACTTGTTGTTATTTGTCCATCTGCATTTTTTATGCTCAACTCATTTCCAAAATAATCCTCTACATAAAACTCATATTTATAGGTTGTTCTTGCTGCCAAATTAGAAAGTGATGTAAGAGTCTGCGCAATTCCTGACTTAAATCTTGTTATATGCGTACTTGTAAGGTTTATATTTGATACCTTTTCGCCATTTTTTGTAATTTTAACCTTTATACCCTGAGCAAGGTTTATTCCATAAACAGCTTCTTCATCAGTTCCTTCACCATAACCTACATTTGCTATCTCAATACGATTGCTATAGCTTACGCCAGGCTCATGTGTCAAATATATATCACCAAGCTGATCTCTTCCTAATGTTCTTATATTAGGTTCAGTTTCTCCTATTTGCTCAACAACCTTTTCATCGAACTCATTGTAATATGTAAAGAAGTATACAATGTTATATTCTGTATCAGGCTTAATAATACCATCACCAATAACTAATGTTCCTGTCTTTCCAGTGTAACAACGCATTACTAAAGTTTGCTTACCCTTTGGTCCAACTTCATATACTTCAAACTGTACCTGCTTCGACTTATCAATACGTCTTGCTGGATCGTTCACCTTCAAAGCAGTTGTCACTCTATAAACTCCTGCAGTAAAATCGCCAACCTCAACTGTAGGCTTAATATAGCCTTCTACAACCGGCTTATTAGTTCCTCCACCACTAGCTCCCGGATCCTTCTCAGGACGAACCCAATCAGGTCTTACACCTGGCGAAGAAGGTCTTGTAGGAATTGTTGTTTCTTCACTGCCACCTGGTGCTACTGTTGTAGTCTCTTCTAATGTAGTTGTCTCCTTTTTAGTTGTTGTCTCCTTTTTAGTTGTAGTTTCTTTCTGTGTTGTAGTGACTACTTGTGTTGTTGTCTGTGACTGAGTTGTTGTTTGTTCCTCTGTTGTTGGTCTCCTTGTTGTCGTTTCTCTCTTTGTTGTTTCTCTCTTTGTTGTCTCTTTTCTAGTTGTTTGTCTTCTTGTTGTTTCTTTCTTTGTTGTCTCTTTCTTTGTCGTCGTTTCCTTCTTTGTTGTCTCTTTTTCTGTTGTTGTTTCTTTCTCTGTTGTTGTTTCTTTCTCTGTCGTTGTTTCCTCTTCTGTTGTTTCCTTCTTTGTTGTTGTTTCTTTTCGTGTCGTTGTTTCCTCTTCTGTCATTAAATCTTCTGTTGTTGTTTCTTCTTCTGTCGTTGTCTCTTCTTCGCTAGTTATTTTTTCTGCTGTTGTTTTTTCATCTGTTACCTTTGGTGGCCTTGTAGGTTTATGAATTTCATCAGTCTCCTTCTCAGGTTTAGATGGTTTTTCCATTTCATCAGTAGTCATATCCTGAGGTCTTGTCTGACTCTGTCCTTCATCCTCAGTCTCTATACTCTCTGTTGTTGTCTCTTCTTCTGTTGTCACCTGACCCGGATTTTTTGATGTTGTTCCGATAATTCCACTTTCTATTTCTAATGTAGATTCTTCTTCATCTGTTTCTTCATCAAAATCTACACTAGGCTTTGTGACACCTATCAATAACAAAAATTCCTCATATGTATACTCTTTGCCATTTACAATTATAGGCATATCTTCCTTTATATCAACGCAGTATTTATATACAAGTTCATCATTTTCCATTTCGTAAAATGCAAAGAAATCCTTTGTAAAATTAATAATACTATGTTCAGCAATCTCTTTTTCTGATGCCTTCTTCTCATAAATGATAGGTGATAAATTAATATAATATCCATTCTTTAATTCCATAAGAAGATACTTACATGCATCAGCTTGATTTCCAGAAGGATTATATGCTGTTCCTTCGTTTAATATAAGTCCTTTGTAAGTTTCTACAGATTCAAATCGTTCATCTAACAAAGTAGCTTTATTGTTTACTAACTGTAGTGAACTACCATGATTTAAGTATACAGGATAGACATCATCCATCTGTATTTTCTCATCATTATCAAAAAACAAACTATCTTTGTGCTCGTACAATATTTCAGCTGAATTAAAACTATACAAACCTACTTTTTTTTGTGGTTCCGCTTCATTAGGATTCATACTAAGGTACTTGCTTATTGTTCCAGTTTTAATTGCCAGTCCAGGATTAGCGAACTGCATATATTCTGTGAACTTAATTTGAAGCACAATAAGCACACCTACAAGTATAGCTCCTATAAGTGCAATCACAAAAAATTTATTATTTTTTTCTTTTATTTTTTGTTCTTTAGCTTTACTCATTCTAACACTCCCATTGCTTCAATATTAGAAAATAAGATCCTTGGTGCATCCTTAACCGTCATTACATTTGTTCCAAGATTGATACTATAACCTGTTTTAGCCTCAGCTATTACTTCATTACCCTTTTCTAATTCAATATATGTATATTCATTTTCTTTTAGATTATATATCTCTATACTATCCTTATAAAAAACTCTTACATAAGACATAGGCGATAAGCTGTACTTCATTTTACCAACTTTTATTTCTACTTCTTCTACAAATATAAATGTTCCATTACCATCATACATAAACCCATCTTTTATCTCAGTATCTTTGTCATTATATGATACTGTAACCTTCTTTTTATCCATATTACATAAGGTCTTTGAGAAATAATTTACTCTCTTTGGTCCACCTTCTGAATTAGGATTTAAATATGCCATACTAACAGGAAGTAAATACTTATGTTGTCCTTCATATACAAGTGGCGATCCATCCGATTTCAAAGTACAATCCGTGTCTAAATAGGTTACACCATCTTCTCTTTTTAGTACAAGGTCAGCATTATAGTAAATCTTCGAACCCATAGAATGTCTTACAAACCTATCATATGTAACATATTCCTTAGTAGTGGTCTTTACCCATGTGCTAATGAAAATACATATGCAAACAAGCACAGCCAGCATAAGCCATGGTATCCAAAATGGCACTTTTTTGTAATATTTACTTTTATCCTTCTTGATTTCTTTATCTTGTTTTTTGCTCATCCTTATCTTCCTTTGCTTTAGGAATCATAATTATGCGCGCACAAATACGAAACATATCGCACAATGCATATCCGCATATTATAATCATCATTAAAATAATTACCACTTGTATACGCCAATCAAACATTACATCATGTAGGTAATTATATAGCATACCCATAATACTCATTACTCCGCAAGTAGCTAATCCGTTAAAGATGTCACCTGGAAGTCCTTTTATATCTCTTCTATGTATCAAATATACTAGATGAAGTATTATATAGACTACTATATGGGCAACGCTTACTTTTCCCACAGTTATGAAAAATGAGATAAATAAACAAACCTTTGCTATACCTATAGCCAGCGCCAGTGTATCCCATATTTTCATACGGTAGAAAAAGCCTATAGTCTTTAGATTTTTTCCATTAAATGAAAACTTGCGACAAAATATTAGCAAGAATGCTCCCATAGCAATGCTTACCACGGCACATACTATGAGAAATATTCTAAGCTCTGCCACTATATTAATGACCTGATTAAGCATCGGCGGCCTCCTTATACTCTACAGGAGTTGTATCTCCTTCTTCAACCAAGAGGGAAAATGCATTTTTCTTATGCATATAATATCCCTTGAGATTCTCCATTTTTATAACATCCTTGGCGAATACGAATTCTACTGAGCCGTCTAACTCTCCTATAACAGGCATAAAGTTTTGCATAATAAGCAATGTATGTCTGTTACTTTTTACTCTGATCATTTCAAGATTTTCAAATTCCTGCAATCCATTCAGGAGACTTACAACTTTTGCTTTCATTAATTACTCTCCGATTTTTCCAATATATAAAAACTTCGATTCATCTACGTCATCATATCTTCCATTTAAGATATCTTCTACATCACGAATAACATCATCTATGTCTACAAACTTTCCAGGTACACCTGTAAAGTCCTCAGCTACGAACATTGGCTGTGTAAAGTAATTACGAAGCTTTCTTGTTCTATAGAAGATTCTTGCATCTGTCATAGATAATTCTTCGATACCAAGTACTGCGATAATTTCTTCAAGCTCATTGTATCTTGAATAATATCTTAATACTTCTTCTACTAATCTATAGTGACGCTCACCGACAGTTTCAATATCTATAAGCTTACTTGATGTCTTGAATACGTTTACTGCTGGGTAGAGACCTTTTTCTGCTACCTTTCTGTCTAATACAATCTGTCCATCTAGGTGTGATGAAATAACCTGAACAGCTTCATCTGTTATATCATCAGCAGGGATATAGATGGCCTGGAAGGATGTGATAGAACCCTTCTCTGTAGAGTTAATTCTCTCTTCTACCTCTGCTACGGCTGTTGCTATATTAGCTGGGTAACCATTCTCGATAGGTACACGTGACAACTCAGCATTAAGCTCTGAAAGGGCCTGCACATAACGATAAATATTATCAATGAATAATAATACGTCCTGTGACTTTTCATCTCTTAAGTACTCTGCCAATGTAAGACCACCAAAGATAGCCTTTGAACGGGCTGTTGAGTTCTCACCCATCTGACCAAATACGATAGACATCTTATCTAAAAGATTTGCTTCTTCCATCTCCGCTATAAGCTCACGACCTTCTCTTGAACGCTCACCTATACCTACGAATACAGAATTGGAATTATGTCCCTGGTATACGTTATGAATAAGTTCCTTTATAAGAACTGTCTTACCTACACCGGCACCACCAAGCAGACCCATCTTAAAGCCTTTTCTCATAGGTGCGAAGAAGTCAAGAACCTTTATTCCTGTCCATAAAATACCACCATTTACATTAATTTCTTCCACTGTAAGACTTCTGTCATGTACATCTCTCTTAGTCATATTTTCAATATTATTTCCTATGATAAGATTGCCGTATGAATCAAAAGTTTTTCCAAGGATTTCATCGCTATATGCTATAGATAAAGACTCTCCTGTCTTATATACTTCTACGCCCTTCTTTAATCCGATTACACTCTGGAAAGGAATAGCTGACACAATATTTACATCCTCTTCTGTTACTTCGAAATGATATGTTTTTCCTTTAACTTTAGCTTCTAATACATCATGAAATTTTACTTTTTCACCATTAAGCAATATCTGTACATTAAGCTCGGAAACAAATACAATTTTTCCAATACAGGTTTCCATAATAACCTCCTAATACGAATTAAGCTTGGTATAATTATCAAGTACTTTGCCAAATTCCTTTTCTCTGTTTTCTTTTAACTGGAGCATTGCTCTAGTTTCTTCTCTCTCGTCAATCTTCTTTAACGATTCCTTAGTTGTATTCTGTCTTGTGATATTTACCGCAGCATTACTTACTTCCTCTGCTACGATTAACTCATATCTCATATAAAGAAGAATAAGTCTAGAAAGTAACGGCTCAATCTCTCCCTCATATGCGAAATCTTCATTATAGTTATCCTCACTTCTTAGATGCTGTGGCATCGGATAAAGCTGCTTCTTTGTGAACTCAACTTCGCTGGCACTATAATAATGATTATATACAAGACATATCTTTGAATACTTTTTGTTTAAAAATGCATCTTCTACAGCATCGAAAACCTTTTCCATATTTTTGGAGAAATCTTCTCTGTCCATAGTCATAAGTACCTTATCATCATCCTGCTTTGCACGAATCTTTCGACCTACGATTATCTTATATGCATTCTCTTCTGCCCAAAGCTCTTTATTTACATTTGAATTAAGATTTGCACAAAATCCCATATCACTTCCTAAGTAAATATGTAGCTCTGGCTTTGTCTCATCTACCTTAAGCATTTTGAAATCCAGCATGATATTACGGTTATTTACAATATTATCAATCATATCCGCTACAGTATCGCCTAGATAAGCATACTTTTTAGCAGATTTTCTGGATTTATCTACTCTTAGTAATGAATGAAAGTTCATAACCTTTACAATATTTTTTACATTCATCAATTATCACCTAAGCGCTTCCGTAAACATCTTGATTATCTCGCCCTTGTCTCTTGGTGAGAACTTGTACTGGGCTAATCTATCTTCAATTCGTTTTCCTTCTTTTAACTGCTCCTGCATATCCAAACTCATCTCATCTGAATTTGCAAGCTCGTATACTTCTTTTGTTTCAAGGTAACTTAAGAATCTCTGTCTTACCTTCGCTCCAAGTACCTTTATATCCTTATCCTGCACCGCACCACCAAGTCTTGATACACTAAGTGTATAGTCGATAGCCGGCTTCTGTCCCTTTTCAAAGTTCTTTCTTGAAAGAACTAACTGTCCGTCTGTGATAGAGATAATATTTGTTGAGATATAATCTGTGATATCTCCACCCTTTGTCTCTACGATAGGAAGTACTGTTATAGAACCTCCATCCTTATGTTGACAGCCCTTCTCAAGAAGTCTTGAATGTGTATAGAAAATATCTGGTGGATAAGCATCACGTCCTGGTATCTTACCTGACAATAAGCTTATCTCTCGATGAATATTAGCGTGACTCTTTAAGTCATCAATTACTACGAGAACATCCTGTCCTTCTCTCATATAAAGCTCTGCCACTGACATAGCCATATAAGGTGTGAAGTATGCAACAGGTGGCGCATCATCACTAAATGAAGCAATGATAACGGTATATTCCATCGCACCCTTCTTCATAAGACTGTCATATAATTCCTTTATATTCTTCTTTGTCTTATTGACAGCTACATAAATACACAATACGTTCTTATCCTTCTGATTAACGATTGTATCAAGAGCTATCTGTGTCTTTCCAGATTTCTTATCGCCAATTATTAACTGACGCTGTCCATGTCCTATAGGATATACAAGGTCAATACCTGCAATACCTGTATAGAATGGTCTATTTACTGTACCTCTTTCCATAATTGGAATAGGATCTGTCTCAATTGGAATAGGCTTTAACGCTTCAAATCTCTCATCGATAAGACGGTCATTTCCAAATAAATCGATTATATGACCGATAGAAGCCTTACTGTACATACCACAGAAATCATAACCTGTAGTTACTACAGTATCACCTACGTAAATATCACCTGCCTTCTGTAAGATAGCTACCATTACTGTATTCTTCTTAATAGCTGTAACATATCCCACAGAATAATTTGATATAACTACTCTTTCATAAAATCCTACATTCTCCAAGCCTGAAACTTCCAAAATATAGTCTTTAACTTTTACTACATGCCCTACTTCGTACACGTTATTCATCTCTTTCATGTTACGAAGCTTAGCATTAACCAAGCCTTCAATAAATGTACCCATAATCTACATCAACCTTTTCTTCTTGTTTTATAAATGCTGTAATCATAAATTTTATTTTGAAAAATAATCTTGATTCCTTCACAAATGTTACTATCTACAGAACAAATAATGTTCTTCTCTTCCTCTGTATAATCCTGTTCGTTTTCTGCAACACTTACATATACATTCGGATCTTCACTTAAGCGGATATTCTTAACGTAATCATAAAATTTCATACTGTCAAATATCTCATCTACTTCCAATTTCTCTACATACTGCTCTAACATTTCCTTCTTTTCACCTGTTAAAGTTTCTGTTAAAGCCTTTAACTGGTCATCAGCTGAAACACTACACAGATTGTAAAGTACTTCAAAATTCAAATCCGCTATTATATCACAAGCAAGCTTATATCTCTCTAAATTCCCAGTATACGGAACTCTCTCGAGAACATTATAAATAACTTGCTGTTTATCAATACTCATTAATTTGTCTTTAGCGACTTTGTATTCAACAAAAAAATCGTTATCAATGTACCTTGCGGTAGGAATATAGATATCTCTAGGAACTGGTCTTGGAACGTAAAATGGAGATACTCTGTATGATTCCGCTTCACGTTCAAGACTTCTAATTGTCCTTGACAACTTCTCTTCCTTAGCATTCATCTCTTTTATACGAGACAACTTGCTTGAATAATGATCATCATATTCCTCTAAATGTTTTAAAAAATATTCATTTACTTTCTGGTTTACTTCAAATACCACGCTTCTAAGTACCACTAACATAAAGTAAATTAAAAGCAATAGTACAATGACAACGGCCACGAAAAATTCCATCAGCCATTCCCCCTTGCCACTATGCAGTTAATGGATTAAAGAATAATAATACTACAACAAAAGCAAATAATAACAAGAATAATAATACCATTACACTCGCTACAACCATTACAGAATGAATAACTTCACTCTTTGTTTCAGGATTTCTTCCTACTGCTTCTGCTACTTTTGATCCCATAGTTCCAAGTCCGATACCTGCCCCCATAAAAGCAAGTCCGATAATCCAGCCTACTGCTGACATTGTTGCTGATAATACTGCTTCCATAATGTTTTTTCTCCTTTTTACTTGTTATATGTAATAGATGTCTTCTGCGATATTACAAATGGTTCTCCATCATATACTACATCTTCAAATACAAGATATAATAAATCACCTGTATTCACACCACTTGTATCAAATTCAAGTCTACATGTTACGTTTCCATCCTCTGCTGCTTTTCTCTCATTCTCACTTATTACATATACAGCAAGTGGCTTTTCACCACTACTATTATATAACACAACTTTTCCTGATGATATTGGATAATTCTTTTGTAGCTTAATCTGAAACTCTATTTTATTTTCTAGCAATGAAACAATTGAAATATATCCAAGATCTGAGCCTGTTCTTACAGATACAGTATCATGTGCTACTGAAGTTGGCTCATCTTGTAACTTTCCATCAGTTGTAAAGTACGCATCATAACACATTGTTATTTTATACAAAGTATCCGGTTTACAATTTTTTATAGTATATTGTGTCGATGTCTTATTTAGATATATCTTTTCTGTCAGTTTCTCACCATTGTCTGTATGTTCAACCATCAAATACACTCCAACATAGTCATTTGTTATATCCGAAATGAAATATCTAACGTCTATTGTTCCTATATTAGGAGTTACAGAAGTAAGCTCTACCCACTTTAATGCTGAGATATGTGCATCACTACCTTTTCCGCCATCTCCACCGTAGCCACCGTAGCCACCTTGACCACCAGTTCCACCGTTTCCACCGGCTCCACCGTTTCCACCAGCTCCACCAGTTCCGCCATCTCCGCCGAAGCCACCTTGACCACCAGTTCCACCAGTTCCACCGTTTCCACCGGCTCCACCGTTTCCACCGTCTCCACCGTAGCCACCATGTCCACCGTTTCCGCCGTAGCCACCAAGTCCACCAGTCCCACCAGTTCCACCAGCTCCACCAGTTCCACCGGCTCCACCAGCTCCACCAGCTCCACCAGCTCCACCAGCTCCACCGGCTCCACCAAGTCCACCAGCTCCACCGGCTCCACCAAGTCCACCGATTCCACCGATTCCACCGATTCCACCAGTTCCACCAAGTCCGCCAGCTCCACCAGCTCCACCAAGTCCACCAGTTCCACCAGTTCCACCAGTTCCGCCGCCACCGCCGGTTCCACCAGTTCCACCGAGTCCACCAAGTCCACCGGCTCCAGCAGTTCCGCCAGTTCCACCAGTTCCACCAGTTCCACCATTACCGCCAACGATGGTTATAACATCTGGATTTTTATTTGCTGCCTCATATTCATCATCACCTATTAAACCTTCTACATACAACAATGCATCTTTTCTATATTCATTTGTACTTCCAATGACTTTTTTAAGGTTTATTAAGTTGTCATCATATAATGCAAATTCACTAGATATATCAAAATACAACTGATCACTTTTTAACATAATAGGGTAAACAGTATTTTTATACTGTTCATTATTCATAAGCACGGCTGTACCTGACTTGTAAATATTTACATATACATACTTTTCAGCATCATATGACTTATCTGTAGACTTTATTCCGTTACCTGTCATCAAATATTTTCTATCTGACATTTTATATATACCCGGTTCAGAAAAGTCAGTTATCTCTGTCACGCCAGATAAATTAGATATTATTCCATCTGAATCTACCCTATACACGTCTCCATAAATTTTTATCGTTTCTGTATCACTGTCATGAATAACGGCAGTCTTACCTATTTTGTAAACTTCCTTATCGCTCGTTTTCAAATAACAGTTTCCGTCAGCCTTCCAATATAATTTACCATCATCCTCAAGCGGGATGTATTCATTGTTTATATCATAAACAGTACTTCCCGCTGGGATAACATATGTATCATTTTTGTTCTTAAGCACATTAACCACTACTATTGATAATCCAACTAACGCCAATACAATCAATGCGCCAAAGATATTATATATTCCTGTATTTTTTTTTACTGCTCGTTTCATATAATCACTTCCTCTATATAATTACCTTTGCTATGATTTCTTAAAGAATCCATTAGTTGTTCCAAGTAGGTTACCATCATTATCGTAATACTGTATTACATATGAATATGTTCTACCTGAAAATGGTTCCCAATCTTTCACTACATACAAATAGTTTTTTCCATCTCCACCTTCTTCAGGAGTATCCCAACTTTCAAGTAAAACAATTTCACTTTTAATAAACTCTGTAGCATCCTCTGAATATATTGAATACATTACACTATGTACATTTTCAAAGTTTGTACAGTTACGCAATGTAAACTTAAGTTCTCCGTCACGAGTAAACTCATATACCACAGACGCCTCCGCCTGGCTTATTGTAGATGTATTTATCTCTTTCACACATAAGTCTGTATCCTTAGATCCATCATTATTTAAGTCTACTGGTGCCAAAACTTTTAATATATACGCTGTATTCTCTGTAAGTTCTGTGAAATCCACCACTGCCTGAAGAACATTACCAGCATTTGACGTACCAAGCTTTACAGATGATTCTCGTACCAAGTCACCCTCTGTATTATATAATTGAACATTATATGTATCATTCATAATAACACGATCAACATCTGTCATATTTACAGTAACCTTTAAATCCTTCTGTCCCTGTGATATACGTACAGATGCTCTAGGCTCTGTGAATGTTGCTGGTGTTCTAAATGTATATCTTGTCTGACCAAGCTGTGAGCTAAAATTAACTTTTTCATCAATAGCTTCATATGCTGTAACTTCC
Source organism: Lachnospiraceae bacterium (assembly GCA_045125245.1). Lineage (GTDB taxonomy): Bacteria > Bacillota > Clostridia > Lachnospirales > Lachnospiraceae > SVEL01. Next base: position 14,846 of record JBGVNF010000107.1, on the reverse strand, counting down.
AAGATATATTCATTATTTAGCTTCAAACCACCACCTGGTTTTAAATTTACATATATAGGTTTATTTGTATTTGGATCACTATCATAATATTTTATCAAATTACCAAGTGGATCTACTTTATATCCGTATCCTGTTGTATAGTTTCCACTATTTACTGGCTTTATTTCATTATTATTCTTATCGTATACTTTGAAATAAATAGCCATATTAGTTCCTTCACTACCATTAACAGCAAATCTAAAGGAACCTTGCTTACCCATATATGTTGGTTTCAACCAAGTTGGACTTGTAACAACAACACCTATATTTCCTGCAGTTTGGAAACGATATTCTTTTTTAGTTTGTTCAAATGCATAGTCGAACAAATACTGTGGCTTATCTAGCTTATCTTTTGCATATACTAAAGCATAATATTTTTGATCTTTTCCCTCTATAGATGGCTCTAATCCTCTTACTACAATTTCCAATTGTCCATCATCACCTGTGCTTCCGTATACTATACTTGTACCTTTTAGCTCTGAAGGCTCTGTCACCAAGTGTTCGTATGCTGAAGCTTTATCCTTATATGCTTCTGTTGCATAGAAATAATGTCTTACATCTTTTTCATCATCATAATAATATTTATTAAGTTCTATCTTCTTATTATTAGTTTCATCATATAATTCGATATAAATAGTCTTATCATTATAGTTTACAGGGAAAGTTCCCTTTGTTTTAAACACAAATGTCGCACTACTTCTACCAATAGATGTTTTATTATTATGAAGGGCTATAGCTGGAAGTCCTGAGCCAGTTTTTATAGTTCCGCTTTGGAAATTTGAATCTTTTGTACCAAAATCAAGCTTAAGACGCTTAAGCTCAAGTCTTTCCACTGAGAGATATCTATTTTCTTTGTCTCTTAAGCCATTCTCATCCATTACACACTCCATCTGATGTGATGGTAACTGAGTATTAGTCATCTCATATAACTGATTTATCATTGATGTAAGCATATTATTTGTTGTTGTCGCCTGATCTTTTATAAATATTGCCAACGGTTCACTTGCATACATCATATTTATATTCGCCATATCCTTTGCTTCTGTTATCAAAGAAAAACCAGTATTACTTATCTGTTCATCTGTTATCTTTGTCATATATGGAAGCATTAACGAATTCTGCACTGTAGGAAATCTCTTGGATTTATCTATAACTTTATCCATAAGACCGCTACCGCTTAAGGAAATCTTTCCTTCGCTATCTTCTGAGAGAAAATATGCCTGTTCTACATAATCATAACCCTCTGTATATGTTACACCTTTAATAGCCCAAGCTGAGTCAGCAGTAAATTCCTTAGAAGCAAAATCTGGATATTTCTTATAATCAAGATATGACTTAAATCCTTTATTTCCTGTTCTACAATATGCATACACTTCTACATCTACATTTTTTTCAGTTAAGCCCGCCTCCAAAATTGGCGCATATGTAAGGTATGCATTGGCATAATTATTACTGATAGTACTACCAGTTGCATTATCTGTTGCTACCACTATAGGTACAGGATCATATACTACAGATTTACCATCACCTGCCTTACTCTTAAGAATCACCTTAAGCGCGGCAATTTTATCTATTTCATCACCCTGTATAGTAAGTTTAATTCTGTATCCACCTTCTTCGATTACACCATTTGCAGTGCCAATACCTTTAACCAACACTCCGCCTACTTGATAATCCTTACCTTCAGTCCAATGATCAAAATCAGTTCTTCCTGTTTCTGTATCCACTAACTTCATATCATCTACGTGATAAAACTTTGATGTAGTTCTATCTGTTTTCCCATTATATCTTCCAACCTCAACGTAATCACATAATCTGTAATCAATTTCTACATTATAGAAATAATTTGGTTCAAGTCCCTTTATAGATATAATATCATAATCTTTATCCCATTTTTGAATATTATCAACAGTTGAATAAAGATCTGTTAAAGAAACTTTTTTAGTATTTGTGTCTTTTCTTCTTTCTGTCAAATCTAATTCTAAACTTGATAATGCAGTATCATAAATTTTACTTGGCTGATATACATAAAGCTGTGGTGCCTTACTTTCTGCAAAAATCGCATCGTCTGGATCATTTATCAAATATTTCCACTGATGTGTCCACTTGTCATCATCAGTCTTAGATGTATCCCATAAGTATCTATATAGCTTTGGTTCCTGACGAAGCAAATTAAATATCTGTGATCTATAGAATGGTGGGTCTGCCACATATAAGCACGAAGGATAATTTTTTTCGCCACCTATATATCCATCGCATACTACTTCATATCTTATAAAGTAGCTATATCCTCTCTCAAAAAGCTTTGTCTTATTATCATCAGCAATATTATTAGAATCATCATCAAAATATACTATCCATGGCGATACGTTTGAACCATATTCTCCCTTTGATATAGTAAATGTTTTCTGTCCAACCGGTAAAATTTCATTCTTAGTCTCGTCTTCATATCTCCAATTACTCTTAAATAATCTTGACTCACGTCCAATAAATGGTTCTTTTTCTGATACATTTACTTTATATACAAAATATGTAATAGACTTTGCATCAGACCATGAGTAATCAGGAGTTATCTTAAGACCAACCACTGTGTCATCATCAAGTTCTGTACTCTGGAACTTTGCTTCAGCATCTACATTCTGAATCTGCTCCACAGAAATTGCATCATTTACATCATTACTAAATGTATGCTTCTTAGTAATTTTAACTTCACATTCTATGCTTCCTTCCACCCAATCCATCTTGTTTGTAAAATATGGGTATCTCTTATCATTTACTGTATAGTCTGCACTATCTATTATCTTTATGTAGAATGTACCACCACCTACTATACGACTATCTCCGTCTACACCAAAGTCTTTATCTGTTAATACAAATTCCTCTTTACTGCTAAATGTATCCTTATTATATATTTCACTAAAATCACTGGCATGCGGTTCATCTTCTTTACCCTTATCAAGCATAGGACATGGTGTTCCTATTTGATTATGGCTACTATCATATAACGCAAATGTAATTCTCTCCAAATTACCAACCTCATACGCAGCTTCGCCTTTTGAATCAGATATTCCAAAACTAACCTGGAATGCATTGCCAGCAGTTGTTCTTTCGCTTACAGAAAATTCAGCCTTCATAGGTGTTGGATCCGGTGTTCTAAAGTTAATACCAGCAAGATAATACTTTGAATATTCATCTTTATCTTCCGATTTCATATCATCCCAGCTCATATTTGTTGTATTTACAGGTCCAACTACTCTTACACTGTATGTTGTATTTCGTTTTAATCCGTCTTGTGTAAATGTATATACCCTTGTATTGCTTAATACCTGGCCTTCTTCTGGAAATGCAATAGTTATACCTTTTGCATTTCCATCTTCACCGATAATTGTAACTATCATCGGACGCTTACCTTCGTCAACAGTACCTATATTATCGATAACCATACCATGTTCATCTCTTATAGTTATCACACCCTTGACACTGTCGTATTTAACTTCTTCAAGCTTAATATCTGTTACTGGATAAACTCTGCTCTCCATAGTAACAACCTTTGAATTATTGCTTGCTATTTCCACTAGCTTTTCATTATCGTCAAACAATACTACAACACGACCATAGTAATTCTTTGATGGATCTACATCAAATATAACATTTTGCAAGGAAGTTACTGTTTTAGACGTAACTAGTTCTCCAGTTCCAGGCTCTTTACTCACAGTAGTATATAATTCGTATCTATATCCTATGATACCTCCATCTGGATCTTGAAATCCTGATTCCATTGATAAAGTTACAGTCTTATATCTATCACTTGACACAGCCGTTACAGCTGCATCACTTATCAATACCTTCTTTTTAGGATCCACAGTAGTATCCCAATAATGTGGTACTGTCTTCAATGTTGTTACATCTAAAGAGATATTTACAGGAGCCATTTGTGATGAATCTAATTCAATATTTACAAGCTTTACCACATAGTTAGAATTTGAATAAATCCTCTTTTCTGTCATAAGGTTGTCATCATTTGAAAATGTATATACACCACTAAATGTACGTCCAGCTAAAAGTGTCTTTACACTAATAGGCTCATCATAATCTCCTTCATCATAGAGTGCTATACCATAAGAACCAACCTTACTATCATCTAGCAAATCTACTCTTACTGTGATCTCATCCTCTGTTACCTGTACTTTTTCTAAACTAATACCCATTGTATCTGTTTCAAATATTTTTGTAAGGAAATCCTGCTCAAATTCGCCATAATCATTTGCATATTTACCGTGTACAATAAGCACATATTCTGTGTCTGGATGAAGCTTATTTGTTGATACGATTCCATTGGAACCCTTATTTATCACACCACGATCTTTATTTATATTCTTATCATATCCATCTACATACTTATATCCATCACGTGTATAAATAGTCCATGTCAAATTTGTTGATAAATAGTCTCCCTCATCTCTAACTATCAACCCTATTTGAGCATAATCAGCTCCCACATAATAGTTTTTCGAATCAATAGTAACTGTAGGCGCTAACCCTTGATCAATTGAGCCTACACCATCTGGAGACACAGGTACAGATGCATCCATACCATCCCAGCCTGGAACACCTGTCTGACCAGTTGCTCCTTCTGTACCATTTTCACCTTCTAAACCATCTGTTCCATCTTCACCATTGACACCATTGCCACCGTTTCCACCAGCAGCTCCTTGGCCTCCAGCTTCTCCATCTATTCCATCTTCACCATCTGTACCGTTTCCTCCATTATCTCCATCCTGTCCGCTGTCACCATCAGCACCAGCTTCTCCATCTGTTCCAATTTCTCCATCAGTACCTACTTCTCCCGCAGTACCATTTTCACCATTTTCACCTTTATTTCCGTTTTCACCCTTATCTCCATTTTCTCCATTGGAACCACCTGCACCATTTTCACCTTTTATACCATTTTCTCCCTTATTTCCGTTTTCACCCTTATCTCCATTTTCTCCAAGCTCACCGTCTTCACCATATTCGCCGTATTCGCCGTACTTTCCATCTTCTCCGTACTCACCATACTGACCATTTTCTCCATTTATACCATTTTCTCCATTTTCACCCTTATCTCCATTTTCTCCATTATCTCCATTTGCACCATCCGCACCATTAACTACATTAAATGTAGGAAGCTTAAGTTTATCTTCATTTTCATCTACTTCAAGATTTGCATCTGAATCTATGATCATCGATTCTAACGATAATGCTTCTTCTCCGTCCACTATGAAATACTTCGAGAGAAGTCTAAGCTCAACTCCACCATCTGTCATAATAAACGCATCAGAAGAAACCGTCTGATAAGTTCCTTGCTCATGAACTAATCGCACGATTTCACCATCTACATATTGTATCTGAACATAATCATTAAATTTCACTTGTTTATCTTTACTTAAACGAACAGTTATCTCTGGCGCTACCACCATATATGTATCATCTGCAATCTTCCATACAAACTCCTGAATCTGCATAACGTCTCCAAGATATGACATTTCGTACTGAGTTGCATTCTTTACAATAGTTGTCTTATCAGATACACCAAAATAAGAAACCTGCTTTTTGTCCACCTCAGTCAAGCTCATTACAACACCATTTGTAAATGCCTTTAACGAACCATCAGTATAATGAACAAACTGCTCCTTATCAATTTTTACATTATTATTAGAAGTATCCTTAAATACTATACTTTCTCCAAACTTTTCTCGATATGTTGTCCCTGCCGAGAAATAATGCATTTCGTCAACATCAGTGGTTAAAACCTCCTTATCAGAAGGCACCAAAATATACCCCGACCCTCCAAATTCTTTTAATGTCTCTTTATACGAGAACGTAGTCAATGCAATTACTACTCCTATGGCAACTACCACCGTACAAAGTATTAACAATAATATTTTCTTATGAAATGATTTTGCGGACAATTTCATAACACACATCTCCTTTGCTTATAATTACCCTTCATTTTATCATATCACCTATCATTTTTATTTTCAACAAAAAACAACAAATTTCGACATGCATTCCAGTATAACTTTACAGTTTTAGTATAGAAAAGCATTAAAAAATATTTTTTCATTGACCATTCAAAGTATTCATTTTATAATTATCATAATATATTTGTTATAATTAACAGTTCTCAAGTCATAATTCTTTCTATTTTATTATTATGACTCGTATCACAAATGTTTTAACACGAAAGGAGACTATTTTATGGCACGTTTAGATGGTAAAGTTGCAATTATCACAGGTAGCAACTCTGGTGTAGGTGCTGCTACTGCAAAATTATTCGCAAAAGAAGGTGCAAAGGTTGTTATAAGCGCACGTCGTCTTCCACAGCTTGAGGAGGTTGCTGAAGAAATCAAGGCTGCTGGCGGAGAAGTACTTGTAGTTCAAACTGATGTATCTAAGAAAGAGGATGTAGAGAATCTTGTTGCAAAGACTGTTGAAGCTTATGGCAAGATTGATGTATTAGTTAACAATGCTGGTGTTCTCGAAGCAGGACTTAAACCAATTGATTGTTACGAAGACGAGGATCTTGAATGGGTTCTTGGCATCAATACAAAGGGTACTCTCTACTGTACACGCGCGGTAGTTCAGGAAATGATGAAAAACAATTCTGGTTCCATCATCAATCTTGATTCTGTAGCAGGTCAGTTCGGTACTGGCGGTGCAGCTTATGTAACAAGCAAGGCTGCTGTAGTAGGTTTAACAAAGCATACTGCTATGCGTTTTGCTGGTACAGGTATTCGTTGTAATTCAGTTAATCCAAGCTCTATCGCAACGCCTATGGCAAAGACAGACCCTGCAACTCTTAACCAGGATATGTTTGGCCAGATGAGAAAGCACATGAATCTTTCAGTGCCTATCTGTATGCCAGAAGATGTGGCTAATATCTTACTCTTCCTTGCAAGTGATGAATCAAGAGCTATCACAGGTCAGGTTATAGTATCAGATTTTGGTGCGACATTATAGTAAACACAAAACGGGCAAGTTCCTCTATCTAGAGGGACTTGCCCGTTCTTTTCTTATCTCTACTCTTCAACCCATTCAACAGTTACATTATCATTTACCACTGCAGAAAAATCATAATTCCAATCGCCCAATCTATCTGGACTTAATATTGGTCGTGTAGCTTTAGCCCCTGGTTTAACTTCCTGTGTAGCAAAAATCTCTCCATTATACATAAATGTTACAATATAAAACTCTGGCACCGTAGAAGTCGGTTCCTCTGTTGTAGGCTGTTCTGTGGTCTGCTGCGCTGTTGTTGTTTGTTGTGCTGTAGTTGTCTGCTGACTTGTCGTTGTTTGTTGTGCTGTAGTTGTCTGCTGCGCTGTTGTAGTCTGCTTCACTGTGGTTGTTTCCTCTTCTGTCTGTTCAACTCTAGCACTTGTTGTTTCCTGTTCTGTTGTCGACTGTGATGTATTCTGCTGAGTTGTAGTCTGTTTCACTGTAGTTGTCTCTTCTTCCTTATAGCTTGTTGTTTCCTCCTCAGACTCAGATTCAGTTACTTTCTCACTTGTGGTTTCTGTTTCCTTCTCACTAGTTGTTTCGGTCTCACTTTCTTTCTCCTCAGTAGACTCAGTTTCTTTATTTTCGTCCTTATTCATACTGATGATTTCTTCTATAATTTCCTTAAGCTCATCCTTAGGAATAGACAATTCCTTTCCATTCTCCTGCGACTTATCAAGAAATTTTAAGACTTCCAATTCAAGCTCTTTATAATCTACTTCATCATCTATAGTAACATACATTGTATCCGCACTGGTTCCAAGAATCTTTACAGCTTTTCCAGTTGCGATGTCAACTTCTTTTTCTTCCACACTTCCATCTGGATATATAAGTTTTGATGCTACATTACCTTCAAACACAGACACCGCTGCATAAACCTCGCCGTCTTCACCTGTTTCAATTTGTACTCTAAAGGTTGTACCTCTAACCGCCATAGTTGAATTAGGTGTTTCTATTTTATATTCTGATGAACCTGAAAGCTTTTCCTCTATACAGTTAACTATGATCAGAAATATATTTGAATTCATTATATGTTATCTCGGCTATATCTTTAATATATGTATAATCAATCACAGCCTCTTCTTCCAATGGAGCACATAAAATGTATTCTTCAATTCCTAGTGTAATACCTTGAAATGTTGTGTCTATAATACCTGCAGACTGTATATTTCCATCTGAATTGTAATATTTATAAATCCAGTCAGTACTAGTCAATTCAAACATATCATTAGTTATATTAACTTCTGCATCTCCACTAGGTGCGATTTCTATACTACCATATGTAGATACTGTTTGTTTCGATTCCTCCACACCTTCCACAGAGCCATTCTTTGTCAGCGCAATAACAAGTATTACCGCCAACAAAATCTTTAGATAATTACTTATTCTTTTCATCTTCTGTCTCCTTATAATAATATTCTATGGCTTCTTCAAACCATTTTACCAACTGTCCATCAAGCTTACCTTCCTCAACCATCGCCTCAAGTATAGAAAATGCTTTTGCTCTCGGCATCGGTTTTTTATAAGGTCTGTCTGTACATGTTAACGCATCATATATATCTGCTATAGTTAAAACTCTACATTCAACAGATAATTCTTCCGCTCCTTTTTTCATAGGATAACCTGTTCCATTTATAAACTCATGATGATTTGACGCGATAGACGCAACATCCTTGTGGAATGAATGGAACTTTACTTTAGAAAGAATCTTACTTGTCATAACAACATGACTTTCCATAATTTCTCTCTCTTCATTTGTAAGCGTTCCTTTCTGTATCAATAAGCAGCTCTTCTCGTAATCTGTAAGGAATGGAATACACTCTCCATCTGGTGTAATGTACTTATGTTCTCCTATCTCTACGATTCTATCAAGTTTTTCCTGTGGTAAAAATCCTGCTCCGTCAATATCATGAATAAACTGTATGCTTTCATCAAGATATTGCTGCATAGCACGTCCCTCTTCCTCGCTCATCCTATTACTTAAAATCTCAGTTTCATAATAAACCTTTAAGAGCTTATATCTATCATCTAATTTTTCAATATTCTTATCAAGACGTGTCGCCTTATTCATAACAGCCTTTGGAATAATCATCTTTCCAATATCATGAAGTGTCGCTGCCAGTCTTAACTGTCCTATTCTATTTTTATCAAAATACTCATCTGTCTGACGCTTTTTATATAACATATTTGAATAATTTGCAAATGCGCAAACATATTCTGTAACCTTCTTTGTATGTGAACCATTATACGGTGTTCTCTCGTCGACTGCTGTAGCGAAGGCATCTGCAAAGGAATACATCTGCTCCTTAAGTGCCTCTGTATACATTCTATTGAATGTGATAATTCTTATAACAAGCTGTGCAACGTAAACCACCATCAATATAACCGGCAGATATATTATATCCATAACATATCCATTTCCAAAAAGTAGTTTACCTACAATTACATCAACTACTATAAGTCCAGCCATAAGCAGCACCCCATATACTGGTTTTAACTTTCTATTAGCAAGATAGAAGCCAACAGCTATAACGGTGATAGCTATTATATACATCATAGATGACACTGGCACTGCTGTTTTCTCTTCCATAAGGGCCTCTACGATATTGGCATGTATCTCCACTCCATACATCTGTGCACCCTTTTGGATAGGCACATTGTACGCATCCATCATACCTGTTGCATAAGCACCTACCAAAACTATGCAATCATCAAATGCAGCTGCCTTTGTCTCACCATTCAAAACATCGATAAGCGGTATTACCTCATAATCTGAAACCTTTCCAGAAAATGTAAAATAAAACATATCCTTAAAATCTTTGGCGTTATAAGCTTTAGGTATCTTTTCTTCTATACCATTTTCCCTACAATATATTTCATATATCTTTGCTGCAAAAGATTTTTCAATCTCTTCATTATAATCAACCTTATACTGTCCAAATCTTATATATCCATCTTCATCTTGATGAGTATTAGCAAATCCATGTTCAACATTGGCACGCAACTCTTCATATGGATACTCAACGTTGTCAACAATTGCTTTATCAACATTATAATCAATTACAGAACCACCTACTGTTTCAAAGGTTCCCTTGTCTCTCCACGTCACTCTGGATGCCACCACTACATTTCCTGCTTTTTTAGCAGCCTGCGCAAATCTTTTATCCGATTCCGCCTCCACATTTCCCATATACATAATATCAAATGCAATTATAGACGGCTTTATTTCCTCATTTGCACTAAGAATCTCTAGCAATTCTGCCGGAACATTTCTATTCCACGTGTTCATCGGACCTAATGCTTCAAGGGTTTTCTCATCAATTCCTATTATCTTGATTTTTGTATCCGTAGTTGTTTGCTTATAATACAATGCATCTGAAAAAATCTTATCAACCGAATACAAGAATCTTCCAGATATAAGAACAACTGAAAACAAAGCAACAATAATTGCTGCCAACACCACCATCAATGATTTATACTTTTTCTTCATCGTAAACCACCAACCTATCAATATAAATTTTTTCACAATAATGATAGCTTATTTTATCACAAATAGTTGGCTTTTACAATACCTCTATCCAAGTGCCACATCAAGCACCATCATCACCGAAAATCCTGCAGCAAACATCAGCGTACCTATATGACTATGGCCTCCTTCAACCGCCTCAGGTATAAGTTCTTCTACAACTACATAAAGCATCGCTCCAGCAGCAAAGCACAATAAATATGGCAACGTCGGTACAATCAAGCCTGTAAACTGAAGTGTGATAACTGCGCCTATAGGCTCCACGATACCAGATAACACACCATAAAGGCAGGCTTTTTTCCTGCTCATCCCCTCTGCTCTAAGGGGCAATGAAATAATAGCCCCCTCTGGAAAATTCTGAATAGCTATACCAATTGATAATGCCAACGCTCCCATAGCTGTTATAGATGAATCTCCCGCCACAAGTCCAGCATACACTACGCCAATCGCCATTCCTTCTGGAATATTATGAAGTGCAACTGCAAGTACCATAGTGGTGGTTTTTTTTAGATTTGTTTTTGGTCCTTCTAATTCATTGCTATTAATATGCAAATGTGGTATCACATGATCTAACAAAAGTAAAAATAACACTCCGAGCCACACTCCTACAAGGGCTGGCACAAACGACCATTTTCCCATATGACTAGCCTTATCAATCGCCGGTATTATAAGGCTCCAAACTGATGCCGCAACCATTACGCCAGCAGCAAAACCAGCCAACGATTTTTGCACCTTACTATTCATAGCTCCACGCATAAATAAAACACATGCAGAGCCCAATGCTGTTCCTAAAAACGGAATTAATATTCCTATATAGATTTCCATATATACACACCTTTCTTACATACTATTTATAGTATATTCAAATACTTAATTATAGTTATAATATATTTCGAAACTAATTTCTAGTTCCTTCAATTTCCATTTCTATACATTTCCACTTTTCACCGCATATCTCATAAATACATTCTATTTCATATTCTTATCCTCCTTGTAATAAATTCAAACACCACCAAACAATATCTCTATCATCTGATGGTGCAAAAATCTTATCCTTGCATTGCCTTTTTTACCTCTTGTTTATACACATACATTCGTTCATCTGCTACGTGATATACTTTTTCGTATCTTGCTCCTTCAAGTTCTGTATTAGTAGCATAGCCATATGATATAGACAATCCTAAATCAGGCTTTTTCTCATTGACTTCCTTAATGTTGTCCTTGAATGTTTTAATAAGCTTTTCGATAAATTCTATATTATCATTTTCAATAATTGCAATGAACTCATCTCCACCCATTCTGCCTACAACACCATCCTTAGCAAAGGACTTTTCTAATACAATGGCTGCATAACAAATCAATTCATCACCTTTTGTATGTCCATATGTATCGTTCATTTTCTTTAAGCCATTTAAATCAAAATTAATAATGGTATACTTACTATTCTTATCTATACTTAAATTACGCATATGCTCCGAACAATATGCTCTATTATGAAGCTTTGTAAGGTCATCTGTATATGCTCGTTTAATAAGAAGTGCCTTCTCATGTTCTTCCATCATATTTTTAGTTACTCTATGATATAAATCTATGACAAGAATTCCAATAAAAATCGTAAGTCCTACAGATGAGACACCCTTTATTTGGAACATACTAACTTCGGTATATCTAGAAAATACATAAGTAGCTAATTCATAGAAAACACATATTGCAACTAATATCAAACCTATAGTAGTAGTTTTTGATAACATCTCATTATTCTTTTTATTTAAATATATTATATATATCAAGAATAATAAATCTACAACAAACATTATGTGGAAATATTTAAGCATTTGTGCACCATGAACCAAATTTATAATATGAAATGCTATAGCCATAACAGTCAACAAAGACTGTAACGTAAATAATATTTTATATACAATCTGAATGCTTTTTTTATTCAAAGCCTTCACATAGTTATACATATATCCGAGAATCGGAATAGGTGCAATAAATAGCGACATATGCTCCATAAGCGAAGCTTTATGTAATGGTATGGCAAAAACAACCATAAGATCATAATAGCATAGCGTCCATATACCTATACATATGGAGAATACGGCTAATAATAATACATTGCTATACTTTGTAGAAAATGTAACAGCAAATATCTGTATAAAAGTCATCATAACACCGAACACCATCAAAAAGCAGCCCATCAATAATGGTATTCTATTATTTGTAACAATATATCTAATGGAATTCTCCCATTCACTTAACCACATTTTATCAAATTTAGAAAACGCGGCATCTTCTGTTACCGTATACTCTAACCTTAATTTTTTACCTTTATATTCATCATAGAAGTTTATCAGCAAATCTCCACTTCCTGTTGTTCTATCTTCTTTTTGCCTATCATATCCATACTCATATTCCAATTTATCATCAACATACATAGATACTGCAACATGGCGGGCCTTCATACATAAACAAGCTTCTTTATACTCAAAATCACTAGGCACGAGAGTTTCCATAGTAATTACATCACCCTTATTTACTGCATCAAATGTAAACTCATCCAAGCTTACATTCTCATAATAATCTTCATTGATAGTAACATTCCAATTATCTGTCAATTCGTATCTATTGGAAACCTTTAAAATGTCTTTACACACAAGCCCATCTATTAAATATAAAACAATAAAAATGCTAAATAGACCATAAACAATCCAGACGTATTTCAATATTTGCTTTAATTTTGTTTTATTTTCCATAATCCATATCCTCTCAAAACAAAGACTCTATACATTTATCACAAAACATTTTCTATAATTTTACACACATATTATTACACCATTATATCATATGTTTACAAAATCTGTTAGCACTATTTATAATTCAACAACACATATTTTTTATTTTCGTCAATTTTATCATATATTTTTTGTCATAAATAATTTAAGCCACCAGAACTGGTGGCTTAAATTATTCTGCTTTTAGCATCTTATTACCTTTAAAAATCTTAATAAGCATTACACCTATAATCAAACCTGCAACGCCTTGCACAGCATTTGCTGGAATATTTACTAACGATGGAATAAATCCATACAAGAATCCCTCGAACACATAGTAGCCAAGCACCATAAAAGTTTCTGCTAAAATGCCACTGATAATTCTAGATGGTAAATCACCCAACTTCTTACTACATAACTTATACCCATAACATACTATAAATGCCATTATTCCCTTAATAGCAAAAGTTGCTGGTGCATATAATACATAGCCAGAAAATACATCCGCCATCGCCGAACCAATCGCTGCTGCCATAAAACCATACGCAGGCGAGAGTATCCATCCTGCTATTAATACAATACAATCACCAAGATTTACATATCCCTTAAGTGGTGAAGGCACCTTAACTATCATAGTCACTACGCAAGCAAGCGCTGCCATTAATGCCGCAATAATTAGCTTCTTTGTTTTCATATCAATCAGACTCCTTTGTATCTTTTTCAATACTATACAATACATCTGATTATATGAATATTGTCAGAACAAGTTTTTTTTATATGACCAGATAACATAAGATTTTTATCACTCTACTACGAATCTTAATTTCTTTGAATCTAACTTTGTAACTCCATCAAACTTAGTATGGACTTCATCTTTCTCATACTTAAATCCACACTTTCCTAAAACTCCACCAGATGCAGGATTTTCTTTTGCATAAAATGCCACAAACTCTTTTATATTTAACTCATTAATTCCAAACTCAAGCATTGCCTTTGCAGCCTCTGTTGCGTATCCCTGATGCCAATAATCATACATAAAGTTATATCCTATCTCCCACGCATCTTCCTCTTCTTTATAGAAAATTCCACCACTTCCAAATAGATATCCATTCTCTTTAAGAGTAAATCCCCAATCATAACACTTGTCATTAGACTCATTTTCTTCCACAAATTTTAGCCAAGCCTTTGTAACATCCACCGAATCATGAACACACCATCTAACATACTTCGCTACACGCTCATCTGTAGTCCATCTCTCAAATATATCATTTGCATCTGCCATTGCTAATGGTCTTAAAATCATTCTCTCTGTTTCAATAATTGGTGTCTTCATATCTATTTTCCGCCTTTCTGCGAAAGGCACCAATGCGTCATGAAACCTGTTGTGCTACTTTCGCGTTTCTATTCTTATTTCCTTCTGATATGATTTCTTTAATAAGACTGACACACTACAGAACACGTGGAGGTGA